>NZ_JBWKNR010000016.1:0-156215 GCF_059415665.1 Pseudomonas sp. GW821-FHT10B02
AAGTCGTAGGCCGCGTGGCCCCGGAAGGTGCCGGAGCGAAGGGACCCGGAGCGCAGCGTAGGGCCGGATGCAGGAGCAAGCGGTTTTGGTTCCTTTTGCCAAGACAAAAGGGACCCGCCGTAAAGGCGGAAGGGGCCGCCAGCGTCACCACACAAAATGGATAAGCTCGCAGCCCCAGCACCCCACCCCAAAAATCCCCTCCCCAGAACTCCGTGAAGAGCCTGTTTTGAGGGGTATTGGCATAATGAAAAACGCTCAGCCCAGCAAAGCCCGCGGCCAGCCGAGAATCTCCTTCGGACGCGGCGGCGCGTAGGTGCGAACCTTGGAGGTGCTCAGCTTCAAGCGCACCAGCGACTCGGCCAACGCCACCGCCGCCGTCACGCCATCCACCACCGGCACACCGGTCCGCGCCTGGATGCGCTCATCCAGCCCGACCATGCCGCCACAACCGAGGCAGATCACCTCGGCCTTGTCGATACGAACCGCCTCCTCCGCCTGAGCCACAACCGCCTCGATTGCCCGCTCGGGATCTTCTTCAAGCTCCAGCACCGCCAGGCCACTGGCACGCACCGAGGCACAGCGGCTGTCCAACCCGGCCAGTTTGAGGCGATCCTCGATCAGCGGCACAGTGCGATCCAGGGTAGTCACCACCGAGTAGCGATGCCCCAGCAGCATAGCCACGCTGGCGGCCGCTTCGGTGATGTCCACCACCGGCACATTGAGCAGCTCCTGCAAACCTTCACGGCCATGCTCACCGTAACCGGCCTGGATCACCGCGTCATAGGGCTGGTCGTAGCTGAGCACCCGCTCCATCACGGCAATCGCCGCCAGGTAACTCTCGAAGTTGCCCTCCACCGACTCGGCGCCAAAACGCGGGGTCAGGCCGACGATTTCAGTACCCGGCGACGCCACGCTGCGCGCCTGGCGGGCAATGGCTTCGGTGATCGAGACGGTGGTGTTGACGTTGACTACCAGTATTCTCATGACTCGGTTCCTTGTGCGTGACGCTCAGTGCTGGGCGCTGTCGACGGCAAAGTGTTCGCCGGAACAGTCCACGTAATGTTTTTTGCGATCGGAAATCAGGTAGTACACGCCACCGGCAATGGCCGCACCGAACAGCCAGGAAAACGGTGTCAGCTCGCTGAATGCCGGTACCAGGGCCAGCAGGACTGCGGCGATGGCCGAGGGCACCAGGGCGGCGATGGCCTTGTAGTTGATCCCGCGGGTGTAGTGATAGGTGCCGCTGGCCGCCTCGCTGTAGAGGTCCGGGACGTGCACCTGGGCTTTGCGGATCAGCCAGTAGTCGACCATGATGATCCCGTACAGCGGGCCCAGCAGCGCCCCCAGGCCGGAGAGGAAGTAGACGATCACCAGCGGGCTGTTATAGAGGTTCCAGGGCAGGATCAGCACCGCCAGGGTGGCGCTGATCAGGCCGGCGCGGCGGAAGTTCAGGCGGCTCGGGGCCAGGCTTGAGAGGACGAAGGCCGGGGCGACGAAGTTGGCCATGATGTTCACCGCCACGGTGACGATCAGGAACGCCAGGCAGCCGAGTACCAGGAAGGTCTTGTCGGGAATCGCGGCAATGATCTGGGTCGGGCTGTCGATGACCGTGCCATCGATGCTGAACTGCGCACCGGACAGCACGAAGCTGATCACTGCGAACACCAGGATGTTCACCGGCAGGCCCCAGAAGTTGCCGACGCGGATGGTCTTGCGGCACGGCGAAGAACGCGCGAAGTCACAGAAATTGAGAATCAGCGTGCCGTAAATCGCCAGCCACAGCGCGCCGCCGGCGAAGATCTGCGTCCACATCTTCACCCCGGTCAGCGGCTCACCCACCGACCAGGCCAGGTTGCCATCCACCCGCAGGTACATCCACACCGCCAGCACCAGCACGGTTGAAAGGATCACCGGGCCGGCAAAGGATTCGTACTTGCGCACCATCTCCATGCCGAAGGTCAGGATTACCAGCTGCACGAACCAGATGGCAACGAAACTGGCCCAGCCCAGGCTTGAGAGACCGAGGATGGCGTTGTGATCGAAGCTTGCCAGCGACGGCCAGATCGCCACCAACAACACCCGCAACACCACCGAAGCCAGGTAGGTCTGGATGCCGAACCAGGCGATGGCGATCACCGCACGGATGATCGCTGGCAGTTGCGCACCGTAGATACCGAAGCTCATGCGGCTGATCACCGGGAACGGTACCCCGGTTTTCTGGCCCATGTAGCCCGACAGGTTCATGAAGAAGTACACCAGCGCCGCACCGACTGCCAGGGCCGCGAGCATCTGCCAGCCGGACAGGCCGAGAGCGAACAGGCCCATGGCAAATGAATAGTTGGCGATGTTGTGCACATCGTTGGTCCACAAGGCGAAAATGCTGTAACCGCCCCAGCGCCGTCCGGCGGCTTTGGTCGGGGCAAGGTCGGCATTGTGCAGCCTGGGGCTTAAGCTGGCATGCCCGGACACCTGCGCAGAGATGGCAGGGTCAGGTGACAGGTACGCGGTATCCAGAGGTTTGGAAGTATCCAATTGCATGTTCCCCGGGCTCCTGCTGCAGCGCCTGTGGTGCTACAGCACATTATTGTTGGATTTGAGAGTTGGGACCGCTGTCGGCGCTTGGACGCCGATGCATACAAAAATTGTATGCAATTTTTGCCTTACAATTTTCGAGGAACAATATGTGTGCCAAATGGGGGGGAAGTGGATCCCGCCTGCGTCTAATGAATCTCTATAACTACTTGGTTTTTATGAATTTAAATTTTTAACCAAATACGCTTCAGAGCCGATTAACCTGACCAGATGGTCAGCGCCGCGGGTGACCAAAATGAGAACCCAGGTAACGCAAGGCGGTGACATGTATCCACCTAACTGCTACTCGCGTACACATAACCACTTTAAATGTGTGTACATACTGGAAGTTTCGCGGGGCAAGCCCGCTTCTGCCGAGCGGGTGACACAAGCCACCATTTTCACTCTGAAACTTTTGGTCACCGCACATTTCCGGCATGCTGGCGCAATCAAGGAATCACGGAGCTGGTAATGACGGAAAAACTCCCCGCATCGACCGTAGAGCGCGTCTACCTGGGGGTCCACGAGGCAATCAGAAAACGCACCCTGCGCCCCGGCATGAAACTGGGCGAGTCCTCGCTTGCGGAGCTGTTCAAGGTCAGCCGCACGTCGGTACGCGCCGCACTCAAGCAACTGGAGGGCGACGGGCTGGTGTCCACCGAGCTGAACAAGGGCGCCTGGGTCTCGCTGCCCAGCGATGAAGACATCCGTTCAGTGTTCGAAACCCGGCGCCTGATCGAGATCGGCATTGTCACCGAGCTCTGCCGGCGCGCCGACAAGAGCCTGCTGCAGCCCCTGCGCCTGCATGTGGCGCAAGAAGAAGCGGCGGCCGATGCCGGTGACCATGCGCGTTACGTCAATCTGCTGGGCGAGTTCCACCTGCGCCTCGCCGAAGTACTGGACAACCCGGTGCTGCTCGACTGGTTCCGCAAACTGATCGAGCGCGGCTCGCTGTATGCATCGACCCTCGATGACGAACGCCATGAAGCCTGCCGCGGCAACGAGCACCTGCGCCTGATCGAGTTCCTCGAAGCCGGCGATCAGGCCGCCGCCATCGACCTGGTGTGCACTCACCTGAGCGGCATTGAAGAGGCGATCCTCAAGGCCACCCACAATCTGAAGGCCGACTATCACCCGCTCAAGCACCTGATCGGCGGCTGAAGCACGGGCATTCACGAATCCACTGCTATCGATCCCGATATTTAATTGGCCGATACCCCGGCACTTTTATAGGGTGTGCGGCCTCCACCAAGAGGTCGTGAAATGTTTGATCGTGTATTCGTCAATGCCGTCGCTGCCGACGGCAGTCCGCTGTCTCTGGCCGTCGCCGATGGCCGTATCGCTCGCCTGGGCGCTGATCTGGGCGCCATTGAAGGTGTGGAGCGCATCGACCTGGGCGGGCAACTGCTGCTGCCGGGTTTCATCGACGGACATATCCACCTGGACAAGAGCTTTGTCGGCGACCGCTGGCATCCGCATCAGGCGGTCAGCAGCCTGCGTGAACGCCTGGCCGTGGAAAAACGTGAACTGGCCCTGGCGCCGTCAATGGTCGAACGTGCCGATGCGCTGATCAGCCAGGCGGTGTCATTCGGTACGGTAGCGATGCGCAGCCATGTCGATGTCGATGCCACTACCGGCTTGAGCAACCTGCACGCGGTGATGCAGGCGCGAGAGAAGTGGCGCGGTATCGTTGACATTGAACTGGTGGCCTTTCCCCAGGCCGGGGTGATGTCCTGCCCGGGCACTGCCGATGTGCTGGAGGCCGCCATACGCGAGGGTGCCGAAGTCATTGGCGGTATCGACCCGACGACGCTCGATGGCGATGCCGAAGGTCAGCTGGATGTGGTGTTCGGGATTGCTGAACGGCATGGGGTCAAGGTCGACATTCACCTGCACGAGCCGGGCCTGCAAGGCGTCGAGCAACTGCAGCGGATCGCCGCCCGCACCTGCGCTGCGGGTCTGCAGGGGCGTGTGAGTGTCAGCCATGCCTATGCCCTGGGCCAGGTGCCTGAGGATGTGCTTGAGCGCATTGGCGCCACCCTCGCGAACGCCGGGGTGTCGATCCTCACCAATGCCCCAGGCGATCACGCCTTCCCGCCGATCCTGCGCCTGCGCGCCGCCGGGGTGAATGTATTCGCCGGTAACGACAATATTCGCGATGCCTGGTGGCCTTACGGCAACGCCGACATGCTCCAGAGGGCGATGCTGATCGGCTACCGCTCGGGTTTCTATAGCGATGAAGACCTGAACGTGGCCCTGGCCATGGCCACATCGGCGGGCGCCACCGTGATGGAGAAAAGCGACTATGGGCTGAAGGTCGGCAACGAAGCGACCTTCATTGTCATCAAGGCAGCCAATGCCGCTGCCGCCGTCGCTGCCGCCCCTGCCGAGCGGCGCATGGTCCGCCGTGGCGAGCTGCAGGCCGCACCGGTCGGCTTGCAATTTGACATCCAGCGGGCCTAACGAAACCTGCTCGGCAAAGCCAGACATCCCGCCGCGCTTGCCGCTGGCGGGATGTTTTTTTGTCATCAGCTGGCCGGTTTCCAGCCGCCCCGCTCCGCCGCCTCGCGAAACTTGGCCCGGTTGGCCGGCGTGTCGGCTGGCTCCGACTCACCGAAAATGGCTTTGAGCCAATGGCCGTCAGTGGGGTTGGGGAAGATGATGTACTGGCTGCCAAACTTGTCGCGGCTGTCGTCCACCTGCTGCGCCCGCTTGTCGACACTGTCGAGATAGAAGCTGCGCTCGAAGTCGTTGAGGTTGTCACCCAGTTTCAGCAACACGTTGTATTGCCCGGCGATTTTTTGTTGTGCAGGCTCCTTGTTCGAGCTCTCGCGCAGAATGGTCACATGGGCCTCGTCGGCATAGGGCACCTTGTATTTGCGCAGGTTGTTCAGGGCGTACTCATAGGTCTTGTCGCCCTGCTCACGGCTGGACACGTAGAAGATTTCCACGCCACGGGACTTGGCATACTCCAGAAACTCGAGGGCACCTGGGGTAGGCGTCGGGCCATTGTCAGCCACCCACCGATCCCAGGCCGCATCGTCAAAGAACTCCTTGCCCTGGGCGATCAGAAACCCCCAGTAGGTATTGCTGCTGAGGATGGTGTCGTCGATATCGCTGATGATCGCCGGTTTCTTGTCCCCCGGTTTCTGATTGGCCAATGCCTGGTCCAGGCGTGCCTTGGCGACGTTGAAACCTTGATAGTACAGCGCGCGGAACTCCGCGGCAGTCTGGCGCCAGGCCACTGCATCGACCAACAGGTTGGAGTGCACGGCGCCAGGCTCTGCACTTGCAGGCTGGGCATTGACCATGGGCGCGGCCAGCAACAGAAGCGCCAGGGAGATCGCATTTTTGAGAGGGGGCATTGGATGACTTTCCTTGTAATCTACCGCTCTTGAGTGGCGGCAGTTGCGGTACTGATACCTCAGGCCTTGAGCCCCCCGCAATCGCAGCGACGCGCAGACACAACAATGTGACGCACCCACGCATTTTGTCTGACCCGATGGCAGCGGCAGCCTGCTGGCAAAGTACCATCTGCTCGGCTAGCATGCCGCTGAAAACCGGCGCAAGGCCGCATGGAGAGCGATACGAGTGCTGCTGAGCATCCCGACCCTGTTGATGGTGGCCGTGTTCATTTTCGGCCTGATGGGCCTGTTGACCCTGCACGCCTGGAGCCGCGGCGTACGCGAGCAAACCCTCGGCTACCTGGGGAGCATGCTGATACTTGCCGCCCTCGGCGCAACCCTGGTGAGCCTGCGTGGCCAGGCCCCCGACTTCATTTCCCTGGTGCTGGGCAATATCGTCCTGTTGCTGGGGGCGGCGCTGAACTGGACCGCCATGCGTGTGTTCGGCGGCCGTCCCGCGCACCTGCCAGGCATATTCGCCGGCGCGCTGTTCTGGTCGTTATGGGGGCTGATGCCAGGCTTCTACGACGACCTCGGCCTGCGCGTGACCCTGTATTCGCTGTTCACTGCCGTCTATGGTGGCCTGTCAGTGTTCGAGCTGTGGCGCAACCGCAAGCACCTGGAAGTGGCTTACCTGCCTGCGCTGCTACTGACCCTGGCGCACACTGGCTTTTACGCCGTGCGCAGCTTCGCCGACCAAGGCGTATCCCTGGAGCATGCGCTTGCCAGCACTGGCCACGGCACGATTTTTTTCGCTTTCCTGCTGTTCGAATCGATGCTCTACGCCATCGGCATCGCCTATGTCACCCTGGCCATGGTGCGCGAACGCACCGAGCTGAAATTCAAGGCTGCCGCCTATACCGACCCGCTGACCGGCATCGGCAACCGGCGCGCGTTCATGTCGCGTGGTGCGCAATTGCTGGCGGACGGTGCCCGCCGCGGCGAGCCGGCGGCCCTGTTGCTGTGCGACCTGGATCACTTCAAACGGCTCAACGATGCCTACGGTCACCAGACCGGTGACCAGGCGCTGATCGCCTTCAGTCAGGTCGCCAGCCAGAGCATTCGCCAGACAGATGTGTTCGCTCGGATTGGCGGTGAAGAGTTCGCCTGCCTGCTCGGCAACGCTGATGAACACGAGGCGCTGCGGATCGCCCAGCGCATCTGCAACAGCTTTCACGCCTTGCCGCTGCTGGACGCCGGCGTACTGAGCGTCAGCATCGGCATCGTTGCCGGCAATGCCGGCGAGCATGAGCTTTCACGCCTGCTGTCGATGGCCGACAACGCGCTGTATGCGGCCAAGGACCAAGGCCGTAACCGTGTGCAGTTGTACCAGGGTGCTTTCAGCGCTCCCGGGCCAACCAGTCCAGCAACCACAACCCCGCCGGCCCAGGTGGGCTGAGTCGCGACCAGGCCGCATCCACGGCAATCGGACGCGGCCATCCACCCAGCACCAGCTCTACCAACTGGCCGTGGCCATACTGCTGCACCAGACCGTGCGGCAACTCGGCCCAGCCGAAACCTTGCTCGGTCATTTCCAGCAGCAACAGGTAATCCGGCGCCGACCAGACCCGCCCCTGCGGTTTGTTCTCGCTGTCGGCATAGGTATTGAGGTACAGCTGGCGATGGCTGGCCAGGTGCGCCTGGGTCGGCTGCTGAAGTGCTGCCAGCGGGTGTCCGCTGGCGACGAAAATGCCCATCTGCGCTTGCCCGGGCAATCTGCGCACGCCGATATCCGGCGGGTAATGCGCTTGCGCCGCCAGCAACCCCAGGTGCGCGCGGCCGCTTTGCAGCAGGCTCAAGACATCCCCCGCTTCAGCGATCATGCATTCAAGCTCGATGTCCTGGTAGCGCTGCTCGAACTGGTGCATCACCTGATTGTCCGGAGTGAGCTGATACATGTCCGAGAGAACGATGGTCAGGCGCGGTTCGACGTTATCGGCCAGGCGGATGCTCAGCTCGTCGAGTCGTTCGCTGGCGGCAAGGATCTCCTGGACGTGCCCGAGCACCTTGCGCCCGGCTTCGGTCAGCACCGGGTGACGAGCCTGGCGATCGAACAGGCTGACGCCCAGGTCGGCCTCAAGGTTGGCGATCGCGGCACTGATGGTCGACTGGCTTTTACGCAACTTGCGCGCCGCTGCCGAGAAGGAGCCAAGGGCGACGGCTTCGACAAAGGCGTGTAGAGCTTCGGGGGAATAGCGCATGGGTCTATCGCTTTTATCGATGGAATCCATTTTTAACATAAGCAAAAAAGCGATGACAATCACCTCATCGAATCCAATCGTTCCAGGTGATGTCATGCGTGTTTCCAACAAATCCTTCGTCGAGCGTATCGTCCACGCCGTAGGCTTCGAGGCCATTGCCGTGCTGATCTGTGCCCCGCTCGGCGCCTGGCTGCTCAATCGCTCGATGCTCGAAGTCGGCACCCTGGCCGTGGTGCTGTCGACCGTGGCGATGCTCTGGAACATGCTCTACAACAGTGTGTTCGACCGGCTCTGGCCGGCTGAGCGGGTCAAGCGCAGCGTCAAGGTCCGGGCCCTGCATGCCAGCGGCTTCGAGATCGGTTTTGTGGTGATCGGCGTGCCTATCGCCGCGCTGATGCTCAACCTGTCGCTGGTGCAGGCGTTCATGCTGGAGATCGGCTTCTTCGTCTTCATGCTGCCCTACACCATGGCCTATAACTGGGCCTATGACCTGCTGCGTCAGCGGCTGCTCAACGCCCGCACCAGCCGGCTGCAAGTGCAATAAGCGTTGCCGCAGGCAACGCCTTTAAATCCATGGGGGCTTGGACTCGTGAAATTTATCTGGTAGTTTTTCATGAAAATATACCAATAAAAATTCACGAGACCCGCCATGTTCAAGCAATCCGCCCAGCATGTCGCCAGCTATTACGCCCGCACCTATCCCGGTGTCATCCCGCTGCGCCCTACCCTGCATGAGCGTCTTGACACCGAGGTGCTGATCATCGGTGCCGGCTTCAGTGGTTTGCACACGGCCCTGCGCCTGGCGCTGGCGGGCAAGCGGGTGACATTGCTGGAGGCCAGCCGCGTGGCCTGGGCGGCGTCAGGGCGCAATGGCGGGCAGGCGCTGCTGGGCTGGTCGTGCGACATGCCGCCGCTGGAAAAGAGTCTCGGTACGGAACGCACACGCCGTTTGTGGGACAGCATGTGCTGGGCCGCCCACGAGATGCGCGAACTCCCCGAACGCCATGGCTTCGATATCGACTACCGTCCCGGCAGCCTGTGGACCGCGGTGCTGCCCCGGCGCGTCGGTATGCTGCGCGAAGCCCAACGCGAAGCCAGCGAAAAATGGGGTTACGACGAGCTGCAGTTGATCGAACGTGAAGCCTTGCCGGAATGGATCGACAGCCCGCGTTACCAGGCCGCGCTGTACGACCCACAAGGTGCCCACCTCAACCCGTTGAAACTGGCCCAAGGCCTGGCATCGGCGATTGAAGAGGCCGGTGGACGCCTGTACGAACAGACCCGCGTACTCGATTACCGCGAGACCGCCAATGGCTTTATCGCCCGCACCGAACACGGCGAAGTGCGCAGCGACGTCCTGGTCCTGGCCTGCAATGCCTACATCGACAAGCTTGACCGGCAACTGTCGCGGCGCCTGCTGCCAGTGGGCTCCTACCAGGTGGCGACTGTGCCCCTGGACCCAGCCTTCGCACGTTCGCTGCTGCCCCGTAACAGCTGCGTGATCGACAACCAGTTCGTACCGGACTATTTCCGCCTGACCCCTGATCACCGTTTGTTGTTTGGCGGTGGCTGCACCTATCTGGGCGGCATTCCCCAAGACGTTGCCGCCGCCACCCGCCCGGTGCTGGAACGCGCCTTCCCGCAGTTGCGCGGGGTTGCCATCGAGCATGCCTGGGGCGGGCATCTGGACTGCAGCCTGCGACGCACCCCGGACATTGGCCGAAGCGGCCAACGCTACTGGTTGCAGGGCTTCTCCGGACATGGCGTACTGCCGACCCTGGCCGGCGCCCGCGCCGTCAGCGATGCCATTCTCGGCGACTACGATTTGCTGGCGTTGTACCAGGCCATCGACAACGGCCGCTTCCCCGGCGGCGATCTGCTCGCCGCCCCGCTGGAAGCCGCGGCCAAGGCCTGGTACCGCCTGCGCGACAACCTTTGAGAGGACAGCACCATGGACATGCAGGATGAAATCGAAGGCCTGGCGATCCTGATCCGTGACCTGCGCAAGCACCGCAACTTGACCCTGGGCGAACTGGCCCAGCGCATTGATCGCTCAGTGGGCTTTCTGTCCCAGGTCGAACGTGGCCTGTCGCGCCCCACCGTGGCCGACCTGACCGCCATCAGCGAAACCCTGGATGTGCCCACGACCTATTTCTACAACCTGAGCAAACCACGCGAAGTGGACTGGGTCACCCGCCCAGGAGAGCGGCGCACGCTCTACTACGCCGGTGGTATCACCGACGTGCTGGTCTCGCCCAAGCTCACCGGCAGTTTCTCCATGCTCGAAAGTCACCTGGCCCCCGGCGCCACCAGCGGCGAAGGTCACTTGAACGACAGTTCCGAGCAAGGCGGTTTTGTCCTCGAAGGGCAATTGAGCCTGTGGCTCGATGACAGTGAAGAACCGGTGACCCTGGGTCCCAACGACAGCTTCCAGCTCCCGCCGCACAGCCAGTTTCGTTACGCCAACCTCACCGAGCAACCGACACGGGTGCTCTGGGTATTCCGTTGAACCACGCTGCAGGATCGCAATCGATGACAACAACAAAAAGCTTTCCCGATCTGCTCACTGAAGTCCGTGACTTTCGCGCTCGATTCCCCGAAGTGCGCTATGTCGACCTGATCAGCCTGGACATTCCCGGGCACTTCTATGGCAAGCGCTACCCCATCGACATGCTCGAGAAGGTCGCCGCCGGCAGCCCCTTGAAGCTGCCGCAGAACTGCGTACTGCTGGGCGTCCAGGGCGGTCTGTTCCCGATCGGCGACTACTGCTTCCACGATGGCGACCCGGATGCGCCACGGCGCCTGATCCCCGGCACGCTCAAACCGGTGCGTTGGGAGAACCAGCCGCTGGGGCAGATGCTGATCAGCTCCGACGGCACCCACGCGCCCATCGAGTTCGAACCGCGGGAAGTGCTCGCCCAGGTCCTGCAGCGCCTGCAGCGTCGCGGCATTCGCCCGGTAGTCGCGTTCGAGCTGGAGTTCTACCTGTTCGACCGCAGCCTCAAGGAAGGCCTGCCACAGTTTCCCCGCGACCCGTTCAGCGATGACCCCGACGACCAGCCGAACATGCACATCGACCGTCTGTCGCGTTACTCCGACGTACTGCGCGAAATGGTCGAGGCTGCCAATGAGCAAGGCGTGGACGCTAACGTCATCACCGCCGAACTTGGCCCTGGTCAATTCGAGATCAACTTCGGCCACTGCGATGACGGCCTGCGCGCTGCCGACTGGGCCGCACTGTTCTGCCGCAGCACCCGTGGCGTGGCACTCAAGCACGGCATGCGCGCCAGCTTCATGAGCAAGCCTTACCTGGAGGCACCGGGCAGCGGCATGCATGTGCATGTCAGCCTGTATGACCAGGACGGCAACAACCTGCTCGCCGCCGATGAGCAGCGCCCGTTGCGCCATGCCGTGGCCGGCTGCCTGGAGCTGCTGCCCAGCTGCATGCCGATCTTCGCCGCCAACCACAATGCCATGCGCCGCTACGGTGCCATGGTCAATGCGGCCAGCCGCGCCAGCTGGGGCTTTGAGGACCGTGACGCGTGCATTCGCATCCCCGAATCCGACCCGCGCAACCTGCGCATCGAACATCGCCTGGCCGGTGCCGATGCCAACCCGTACCTGGTCCTGGCCGCGATCCTCAGCGGCATGGAACATGGCCTGGATGCCGCCCGTGAGCCTATTGCCCCGCTCAACGAAGATCGCAGCAGCGGCATCGAGTTTCCCAAGGACATGCTCAGTGCAGTCAGTGCCATGCGCCAGCACCCGGTGGTCAACCAGAGCCTGGGCAGTGAGTTCGTGATGGTCTACTGCGAAAACAAGCGTCAGGACCATCTGGCGTTCATGCAGGACATCAGTGCCCGGGAGTACCGCTGGTTCCTTTGATGCAGTCTTGAATGGGCAGCACCCTGTGGGAGCGGGCCTTGCCCCGCTCCCACAGTCCCCCTATCGCCACCCCAGGTCTTCAGCAAACCGCAGTAGATACCCATCCGGATCAAGCACCAGGAAATTCCGCTGCCCCCGATGCTGATCGTTACTACGGTACCAACGCTCCTCAACCGCCTGCCGGAGGGTGTAACCTGCCTGCTCCAGAGCGCTGGCCAACGCCAAGGCATCGGGGCATTCGATGGACAGGTTCATCCCGCGGCCAAACGGCGGCTCCAATGGCCCCACACGCCAGGGCGATTCGGTGTGCCAGTCTTGCTCGAGCATGATCTGGCTGTTGCCGAAGGACAGAAAGGCAAACTTGTCCTCCGCGCGGTCGTACTCAACCTTGAAGCCCAATACGCCGCAGTAAAAGCGTAGGCTTTGCGCAAGGTCGGAAACGATCAGTTCCGGGACCAGGGCGTTCATCTTGAACATGTACTGCTTCCTTTCAGTTATTTGCGAGCCAATCTATCTACAAATCGTTGAGCAAACCAGGAAATTGACCCAATGAGCAAAGCAC
This sequence comes from Pseudomonas sp. GW821-FHT10B02, assembly GCF_059415665.1. Classification (NCBI taxonomy): domain Bacteria; kingdom Pseudomonadati; phylum Pseudomonadota; class Gammaproteobacteria; order Pseudomonadales; family Pseudomonadaceae; genus Pseudomonas; species Pseudomonas sp. GW821-FHT10B02. The sequence goes on from NZ_JBWKNR010000016.1 coordinate 12,624, forward strand.
CCTATACCCCGCCCAAGGTCTGGACGCATGACGCACCGTCGGGTGGCGAATTCGCCAACATCAACCGGCCAGTCGCCGGGCCAACCCATGACAAGGTACTGCCAGTCGGCAAGCATCCCTTGCAGCTTTATTCATTGGCCACCCCCAATGGCGTGAAGGTCACCATCCTGCTCGAAGAACTGCTGGCACTCGGCGTTACCGCTGCCGAGTACGACGCCTGGCTGATCCGCATTGGCGAAGGCGATCAGTTCTCCAGCGGCTTTGTCGAGATCAACCCCAACTCGAAGATTCCAGCCTTGCTGGACCGTAGCGTGGAGCCGGCCATTCGCGTGTTCGAGTCCGGTTCGATCCTGCTGTACCTGGCAGAAAAATTCGGCCATTTCCTGCCCTCCGACCCCGCCGGGCGGACGGAAACCTTGAACTGGTTGTTCTGGCAAATGGGCTCGGCACCTTACCTTGGCGGCGGCTTCGGACATTTCTATGCATACGCGCCAGAGAAGTTCGAGTACCCGATCAACCGCTTCACCATGGAAGCGAAACGCCAACTCGATGTGCTTGATCGCCGCCTCAGCGAAAACCGCTATCTGGCGAGTGACAGCTACACCATTGCCGATATCGCCGTCTGGCCGTGGTACGGCCAGCTGGTGCGGGGCAACCTGTATTCGGCGGGTGAGTTCCTCAATGTGCAGCAATACACCCACGTGCAACGCTGGGCAGAAGAGATCGCCAAACGCCCTGCGGTGCTGCGTGGGCAACGGGTAAACCGGACCTGGGGAGATGAGGAAACCCAGGTGCCGGAGCGGCATCAGGCAGCAGATCTGGACTGATTCTCGATCAGCCGGGGGGAGATGGTCACCCATAACCATAAATGGGGAACTCCCCCCACCCACCTACAAAACCGGCTTATCGCTCTTCACAGGGCCTGCATACAAGCCATTGAATAAAATCAGCTTTTTCTTCCATAACCCTCGACCCTCCGAGTTGGTGCGCTTTTTGCCCCTGCCATTACAAAGTGGCAGTTTGACACTCATATGGCATCGCAGCAGCACCCAACCGGGTACGGAACGAGGTTACCGCTATGTACAACAACCCTATGCAGCGCCGATCGACCCTTGATCTTTTCCGCTACTCTGGCGTTGCATCTGCGCTGTTGATCGCACTCGGAATTTCCTCTGCCAGTGCCGTGCCGATGGACGACACCAGCCCACCGTCACCGACCGACCCCTCGGCCTACACGCCTCACCCCACCGACCCTGTGGCCGTGCAACAAGCCCTGGAGGCGTTGAAGTTGCTGCCCGAGGGCAACCACGGTGCGCTTGCGCTACCCAACGGCGCCTACGGCGACCGAACCACGCCACGGACTGAAAACGTTCTGCAGCCGGCTCAGCAGACATCCTTCAATTACCCCACCAATGGCCTGGCCAGCCCGCTGTTCGGGGCGCAACCCTTTACCCAGCAGATGCTGCTGTATGAGGAATTCGGCCCGGAGAAACTCGACCCGACGGTCGAAGCCGGCACCCTTCCCTTCCCCATCCCCACAACCGGGCCAGCCCCGGAGCAAGACCCCAACAGTGTCGCCCGCAGCGGTCCCACCGGCGCGGCACTGGAAACCTTTCTCCGCCAACCAGGGCTATTGCCGTTCCCGACGCAATACGCCAACGTCCTCGACCGCAATCCCTGGAAGGCGCAGATCGAAGCCTTCCTCAATCGCCACCCAGTCGGCTCGCCGGCCGAGGGCCGGCCACCAGGAAAAGGCTGGTCGCATCAACGCTGGAACGAGTTCTACCCGCAGGCGGCGATCAAGACCGCGCAAGCCGGCGCGCGGGTCAACCAGGGCTTGCGCGACAACCGGCAAATGCACGGCTACGCCAAAGGCGAGTTCGGTCCCGGCGGGCTTTATCACAACACCGCCGGTGTACCTGCTACCGAGGGGACGGCCAAGGGCATCGGTATCCGCTTTCACCCGAACATGCCGATCCAGAACCACAACTCGCTGTGGACCTTCGACGGCACGCTACCGCCCAAGCTGCTGATGGCCCGCTACGGCCAACCGATACTGATGCGTCACTACAACGCCTTGCCGATCGACCCGGCAGCCAACGGCGGCTTCGGCCTGCATACCCTCAGCACCCATGAACACAACGGCCATAACCCGGCCGAAAGCGACGGTTATACCAACGCGTTCTTCTTCCCCGGTCAGTACTACGACTACCGCTGGCCGGTGCAACTGGCCGGCTACGACTCCATCAACACCACCGCGCAAGACCCCAGGGCCGCGTTCCCCTGCGCCGAGGGGGAAACACTCTGGGTCAACGATAGCCAGCCCGGACTCAAGACCTGCCAGAACGGCAGCATCAAGGTCCGCGGTGACTGGCGCGAAACCATGAGCACCCACTGGTTCCACGATCACATGCTCGATTTCACCGCCCACAACGTCTACAAGGGCAACGCGGCGATGATGAACTACTACAGTGCCCTGGACCGCGGCAACGAGGCCCTGGAAGACGGCGTCAACCTGCGCCTGCCCAGCGGTTCGGCATTGCCTTGGGGCAACCGTGACTATGACGTCAACCTGACCTTTGCCGACAAGGCCTGGGACCAGAGCGGCCAACTGTGGTTCAACCCGTTCAACATCGACGGCTTCATCGGCGACCAGATGATGGTCAACTGGTTGTACAAACCCTACTTTGACGTGCGTGCACGCAGCTATCGCCTGCGCATCCTCAATGGCTCGGTGTCGCGCTACATGAAGATCGCCGTGGTCCGCGAAGTGCGCGGCAATGGCGGTGAATTTCGTGGCCCGCAAGGCTCCGGGGTGTCCTACAACCGGGTGCCGTTCCATATGATCGCCAACGACGGCAACATCATGGAGCACGCCATACCGTTCGACGGCAGCATGGACCTCAACGGTAACGGCGACCTCAAGGACGACAACGGCATCATGCCGACCATGTCCATCGCCGAGCGCTACGACATCATCATCAACTTCGCTAAACACGGGATTCAGCCCGGCGACAAGATCTTCTTCGTCAACCTCATGGAGCACGACACCGGCAAAGGCCCGAGCGAGGATGCGGTGTCGCTGGCCGATGTCCTGTCCGAGAAATACAAAGCGGTCATCGACCAGACCAGCAAAGGCCCGAGGTGGCGCGACGGCGACCCGGTGGTCGGCAAGTTCCTCCAGTTCAACGTCAAGCCTTACAGCGGCAACGACCTGAGCATGGACCCTGTGGCCTACGAACCGGCCAAACCGGGTAAAGCCGCTGGCAAGAAAATGATCCCGCTGACCATCGACCGTAACGACCCGACCATGCAGGCCAAGCTCAAGCAGGCGCGCCACCGCAGCTTTGAATTCGGGCGTTCCGACGGCACCGACACCCAACCCTGGACGATCAAGACCGACGGCGGTTTTGGCTATTCCATGGACCCGCGGCGCATCACTGCCGCCCCGCAGTTGGCCTCAGGCCCCACCGACGCTGGCTACTCAGGCGACGGCACCCTGGAAGTGTGGAAGATCAAAAATGGCGGCAATGGCTGGAGTCACCCGGTGCATGTGCACTTCGAGGAAGGGGTCATTCTCAACCGCGACGGCAAGGCGCCACCGGAGTGGGAAAAATGGGCGCGCAAAGACGTCTATCGTGTAGGACCGGAAGTCGACAGCTCCGAGGAAGTCGAGATGGCGATCCGCTTCCGCGAGTTCGCCGGCACCTTCATGGAGCATTGCCATAACACTCAGCACGAAGACAACTCCATGCTGCTGCGCTTTGACCTTGAGCACCCGGGTCAGATCGAGCTGATGCCTTCACCGATGCCGACCTGGGATGGTGTGGAATTCATCAGTTCCGCCGCCCTGCCTGGCTTCCGTGATGAGGACGACAAAGGACCGGGTGAAGGTGAAGACGACAATCAACTGCCCGTGGCCAGGGATGACAGCGGCGCCACCAAAGCCGGCGTGCCGATCACCCTCAATGTGCTGGCCAACGACAGTGACCCCGATGGTGACGTACCGCTAACCGTCGTCAGCCTGGGGCAACCGGACTCTGGTCAGGGCAGTGTCAGCACCAACGGCACCCAGGTGACCTTTACCCCACCCACGACGGTAAACGAAGCCTACAGCGCGGTCTTCGAATACAAGGTCAAGGATGCGCGGGACGGTGTGTCGAAACTGGCGGCCAACGTCAGTGTTGCGGTCACTCCGGCGGCGGTAGAAGTTGATCACAACATCAAGGTAATCAGTGCCAGCGTCACCGTTCGCAGTAACAGCCGGTACGCCTGGGAGCTGGTCGGGACCAGCGCGATGAAGATTGGCGAAACCCTCGCGGTGACTGCATCGACCAACAACGGCCCCTTGAGCCTGGGGACTGCGACGGTGTTGTCCGGTGGCAATTGGCGGCTGTCTGCCAGCACCACTGGCAGCGGGCCTTCGCCAAACCCGACGGTAACGATCAAGCCGCTTAACGGCAAAGCCATCACCGTTCCACTCACGGTGCGTTGATAACCGTCGCTGATCCTTCACACCTTCAGGAGGTAACAGGCATGGGCTGGAAAACTTCGAAAATACTCAGCCGCTTGCTGCTCCTTACGCTGTGCAGCGCGCAATGGTCATTCGCGGCCGTCAGTGAAAGTGCCCCGGCCCAGCAATGGGGCCGGGACTACTTTCCCAACACCCCGCTGATTAACCAGGACGGCCAACCGGTTCGGTTTTTTGATGACCTGATCAAAGACAAGGTGGTGGCCATCAACTTCATCTTCACCACCTGTAGCGACTCGTGCCCGTTGGAAACCGCGCGCCTGCGACAAGTGCAGAAACTGCTCGGCGAACGCGTGGGTCGCGATGTGTTCTTCTACTCGATCAGTATCGATCCAGAAACCGATACCCCGGAAGTGCTCAAACACTATGCCGAGAAATTCAAGATTGGCCCCGGCTGGCAGTTTCTGACCGGTAACAAAGACGACATCACCCTGTTGCGGCAAAAGCTCGGCCTGTTCATCAAGGGTGTCGATGACGGACAGACCAAGGACCATAACCTCAGCCTGATCATTGGCAATCAAAGCACCGGGCGCTGGATGAAGGCTTCTGCGATGGAGAACCCCTATGTACTGGCCGACCGCCTGGGCAAAAGCCTGCACAACTGGAAGCTGGTCAGTGCCAACACCAACGATTACGCCGAAGCCCCCAGCGTGCGCCAGCCCAGCGTCGGCGAGCAGATCTATCGGACGCGCTGCTCCTCCTGCCACACGCTCGGCGATACCGAGCACGCCGGGATGCGCAGCATCGGCCCGGATCTGCTCGGCGTCACCCGCCAGCGCGACCCGGCCTGGCTTACCCGCTGGATCAAAGAACCAGATGTGATGCTGGCAGAGAAGGATCCGCTGGCCATGTTGTTGTATGAGCAATACAACCGCCTGGCGATGCCCAACCTGCGTTTGGGCGATGTCGAGATCTCTGCCTTGCTGACGTACCTGGAAGAAGAGACCGAACGCCTGCAGCCGCAGGCGCCTGTCAGTACTTCGCAAGCAAGTCACTAACAAAGGAGTTCAGCCATGGTCACGCGTTTATTGCTGCTTTGCACACTGCTCGCCGGTAGCACCCTGTGTTTCGCGCATGAATACCAGGTCGGCGAGTTGCAGATCTCTCAACCGTGGTCACGTGAGCTGCCCGTCGACCTTCCTGGCGGCTCGGCTTATTTCACCGTGCACAATCAAGGGAGCGAAACGGATCGCCTGATCGCGGTCAGCAGCCCGCGTGCGCAAACATCCAGACTGCATACCCAATCCAGCAATGACGGCATGATGAACATGCAGCATGTTGCCGGCATGGACATTCCTGCGCATACCGAGGTGACCTTCCAACCCGGTGCCAACCATGTGATGTTGTCGGGAATGGAACAACCACTGAAAGCCGGTGAGCAGTTCCCGCTGACGCTGGAGTTCGAAAAGGCAGGCACGATTGAAGTGCTGGTCAAGGTTCTGCCGGCCGACGCACAGGCCAGCCATGACACCGCTCACGTTCACTGATTGCCCGGTTAGCCGCTGGCCAGGGCCAAGAGCCGGACGACCCAATAAACGCCAATCGCCAGCTGTACAGCGAACGCGGCAAACCGGCAGAAAACCGCCGCAACACTTTGCGAAGCCAGATGAACGCACGACTGAATCAGTCGTGCGACAAGAAACGCATAGGCCAGTGGATCGGTGATCGCTGTTTGCCCGGTGAGCAAGGCCAGTACCAGCAGGCCAGCAAAAATCGGCAGCCCTTCCACACAGTTCGCGTGCGCCCGCGCCAGGCGCTGCATGAAGGGAGAGAGCGTGGCGTTGTCCGGGGTGAATTGATTGGCCGGCACACCTTTGAACAGCACGAGATAACCTCGCAGCAGCTCCATCAGAACGAGTAGCGCCAACGCCCACGCAATGAATCCGGCCAACACGATCGCACTTGGACTTGTCATCGGACTTCCCTCAACGGTCACTGACGATCCCGCCAGCGATCCGAATCGTAGACATAAGAGTCGCCAAGGATACTGTCGTAGCGAATCAGCAAGCGTAATCGCCCCTTGGCAATGGCCATGACCGCCGCAGGCTCATGGTCTTCCAGCATCACTGTGGTGGTGTTGAATTTTTTACCGGGTGGAATGAACTCGCCGACGATGAACAATTCGGCATGTTGTTCATAGGGAATATCCCCGAGCAACATGCTACTGGCCGCCTCGAGCAAATCCGGCCCCTCGCCCTGCAGTTGCGTGCCGTCGACCCAGAGGCACACTTCACGAATGATGGCCGGCCCCAGCCCATTGTTTTCCAGGGTGAAGCAGTAGGACCTGGTCTTGACGTCGGTGCTGTTCCAGGCAGACAGGTGGGGTGTTGCCATCCGTCGATTGTGCCGCTCATGCATCTTTATCTGCCTGGCACTGAAGCGTACGGCAATACAGGCGACGAACACCGAAGCAAACGCCGCCAAGGCCGTCAACAGCGTTGACACCTCGGACAACCAGCCTTCCTGGGCCGTTACGACGTACACCACATAATCCTGTATAGGTTCCATGTGGCCCATCCCGGCGCTGTCAAAACCTCAGACCCGCACGCTTATCGTTGCCTGGAGAAGCATAGCAAGTGGTTGATAGCGCATCGGCTGGTGCGGGTCTCTGGCCTATTTAAGCTTGTGGCGAATGCTCTGAATGCCAATCAACGGGATCGCCGCAGCGCCAATCACCAGCCACCAATCGGCATTGTCTCGACTGAATGTTTCAACGGCCGCCAGATACAGGCCAACTGCCGTAATACAGCTGCATGCAGCAATCAACGCCAGCCATTTAATACCGGTCATCGGCCCGAACAATGCAATTCGATGAGCAAAGCACAGCAACCAGAAGTACATCCAGATCACCGCACCGCTCATGTAAAAGCCCAGGACCAACAGGTCCCCCACCATCCCTGCTCCGTGCATTTGAATCTCTCGCCCGCAAATTTGGCGCGCCTTGCGGCACTCGGCTTTACTTTAACTGATGTGCCCAGGCGTTTCTTTACGACGCTCACTTCCGGGAGCACTGCCATGAACAAAGCTATCTTCGCGCTGGTCGCCATGCTATCGGCAGCAAGTGGCTGCGCTACTGACGCCTATGTCTATCGTGACCAGCCACTGGTTGCAAAGGTCGAGACAGGCATGGACAAAGAACAGGTCCAGAATATTGGCGGCAAGCCATTATCAGAAACCCAGCGTACCGTGGTGCCCGGTACCTGTTTCGACTATATGCTCACCCAAGCCGGCAAAAAGCAGCCTTACCATGTCAGCTTCGATGGCGCGGGAAAAGTGGACCACACAAGTTTCATGACCTGCGCAGAATGGAGCCGCGCCCAACAGAAGTCCAGGGAAGCGCCCAGCAACATGGGGGGCTACGGAGGGTCGGGTTACTAGCGCTGCTGTGCCAACCGCTGGCTTCAATTACAAGCGAGCCCGCCAAGTGCGGGCTCGCATTGCTCTGCCGAAACCAAGGTTTAACCGCAAGGTCTCAGCTCGCAACCTTGAAGCACAGACAAACACTGGTCCCCGCCTGCTCCTGGCTACTGAGACTGACCTCCCCGCCAAAGCGCTCCATGATCTGCTTGACCATGATCAAACCGATTCCCAGCCCGCCCAGTTTGGTGGTGTAGAACGACTTGAAGGCCATCATTTCCTGCTGGCGGGTCATGCCTTTACCGCTGTCGTTGATCGAGAGATAGAGCTTTTGCCCGTCTGCAGACAGGCTGGTGCTGATCGCCAGCCGGCCGCCATCGGGCATTGCTTCAATGGCATTGGCAATCACGCTGTTGAGCACCTGTGCAAGCAACAGTTGGTGACTCACCACCAGCGGCGTGGGCCCGGAAACAAACGCTACCTGGACTTTCGAGTGGGCTATCTGCTGCTCAAAGGCACCCAATACCAAATGAACCGCGCCGACCAGGTCAACCTGTTCCGACTCGCCGCGCAACGGTCGCAAACACAGCAGCAAATCCCTTACCCAGATTGACATGCGGTCAACCTGACTGACGATATCGGCAATATTTTTTCCGGCCGGTTGCCCCTCCATACTTTGCGCAAGCTCGGCGCTGGTGCGGATGCTTGCCAACGGATTACGCATGCTATGCGCGACTGCGGTCGACATTTCCACCAGGCCGCCATAGGTCTTGTTGGCCACCAGTTGATTCTGCTGGGAGGCCAGCAACTTCGAAGCCCGCCAGACGATCCAGAACAGTCCGAAGTAAATGCCCAGCCCGCCCAGCGCCGTGGCCATCCAGATCAAGCGAAAGCCCCGATTGACCCGCTCGATCAAGTCCACCGGTTCTTTATAAATTTCCACCATCGCCAGAACATTGCCTTGTTCGTCAATCAGCGGAATGTAGTTCTCGATAAAGAACTCCTGTGGAGGGTGGATAAACTGCTGCTCGATCCGCCCATCCTGAACTTCTTTATACCTCGCCGAAACGCGGCCCCTGGAGGTAAAAGCGGCCTCCAGTGCAGCATCCCCCACAATCTTGCGCCCCACCAAGATCGGATTGGTTGACCAGACAACCACCCTGTCGGGCGAATAGATGGTCGCCAACAGAATGTCCGGAAGGTGGGCAAGATGGTCGAGAAACTCGGAACGTGCACGCCCCCGGTTAAGCGCTGTTTCCTCGTTCAACATGCCATACACCGACGGTGCCAGCACCGCCCCCATCTGCATGCCCGAGAGGTCGTGATGGCGGATTTCGCCGACCGCCACCGCCTGAATGAACTGAGCCGACAACAGCGCATCGCGTTCGAGGCTTTCGTTCATCAGAAAACGCGTCGACAGCGAGCCCAGGCCAATGGCAACGGCGCCAATGATGAGAAAGCTGATGACCGAGAACCAACGCAACAGATCGAACTGCTCAGCGGAATCGCTTGATGTAACGCCTCGAACAGGAAAGTATCTGGACCAGAATGACGCTGCATTCATAAAAGAGACTCGCCAAGTGTAAACAGCAACGATTACAACGTCCTTGATAGTCGGCGGTCCAGACAGACACCAACGCTATCTACACTTTAGCCGTACATTTCAGTGGCATCGACCAGTCCAGTGGAATGAATTGTCCTCTCCAGCATGTAAATAGAAGCGGTCCGGCATCTAGTCCAGAGCGCCATTGAGCACTTCGTAAATGATGCCTGTCGCAATAGCGACCAGAATCAGATCCGTCCCGGCTTGCTGCCACTCGTAACCATCGTAACGCGGCAGATGCCCCAGCAGCCTGCCATCGAGCTTCTTCGCGATTCCAGGTGGCAGTGGCTTCCCTCGGGCTAAGTTCTTCTGAATGCCAGGAGGCAATGCCGACCCTGGGCTCCAATAGTCACGGTAACTCGTCAGCACGCTCAGCACACTGCCACGGTCAATGCTCGGCCCATGGCTCCAGTCCGAGGATGATTTCTCTTTGCCCTGGCCGCTGTGGCCCTGGGCTTTTTGCGAATTACCCTTGCCGTTCCCTTGGCCATTTCCACCCGGGTCGGCCAACGCACCAGCAGATCCTGCTACGAGTACCAGGCTGGTAAGTACCGCTATCACTGACTTGGGTCTGAACATTTGCGTTCTCTCGAAAGGGGAATGTTCCCTGCAATGTAGATGATACTGGCTAGAAAAGTTCACTCCCAGGCAAATGCCGTAGCATCAGCAATTGTCTCTGATCCCCAGGTATGAAAGCCCAGCGCGAAGGCTGGGCTGAGGTTATTTTCTGTTTTCCATCATCTTGTCGGCGAGCGCCTTGGCCCGTTCAATCAGCAGATTTTGCCTGTCTTCGTGAGTGGCTCCTCCTACAACCGGTGCAGTCAGATTGCTTTCCGCAATTAACGCTGCGCAGAAGTACTGATCCCAAACGGCTTGCGCCAGCGACGGTTGATTCAGCTGGTCGGTATCCATGTGCGGCTCCTTCTGATGAGGTAGCACTGCTATTTTACGCCTGGATTGCGAGCAACCCGCGTTACTGGAGATAGTCGGCGAACTGTATGGGGTTCGGGAATTGAGGGGCATCAGATGTAAAAAGCCCAGCGCGGGGCTGGGCTTCGATGAAGTATTCAGATCGACATGGCTAGTCAAGAGCCAAACGTATCACCGGTCATTTTTCGAGGACGACTTGACCGCGTTGCTGAGCCCTTTCGCATTGTGATCACCCGGTGTGGTAGATGATACTGCGGTTGACTTGGACAAGCCGCGGGTGTCCTTGGAATGAGCAATGCCGGAAGTGGCGGTACCATGGCCATTATCGTCGTTGCGATTGCTGCCGTAGTGGTTACCACTTACGCCGTGATCTCGCGTCGCCTTACCGGAATGATCGCCTGCAAAACCGCCACCGTTGCTTTTACCACCATGGCCGCCATTTCCTGCACCCATGCCGCCACCGTGCCCACCGCCATTTCCACCACCGTGGCCACCACCGCCCCCGTTACCCTTTGCGTACGCTGAGCCGATAGGCGAAATATCGGCCGGCAACAGTGCTGTAGTTCCCAGTAGAAATGCACAGGCAAGCACGGCCATGGTTTTCTTCATTTTTTGTACGGCTCCACAGGTAGGATTGAGTATCAGCTAAGACCTGCCACGCCCCATGAAGTTCTTGAGCTGCCGACGAAATGCACTATTCGAAAACCGCAGATCAGTTGCCTGCAAATTCCGAAGCCACCCGCATAAGATCAAACACTGGTTGATCATTACCTCGCTTAGCTAAAAACAAACTAACTCACCGTCCGAAAGCCCAATCCTCAAGCACATTAGCGAGCATAATGCTTGGCCATTGAGTTGATCACACACCGCCTCTCGGGGCGAGAACTTAGTCGCACTTCCAGCTATAAGCATTGGAGAATATATTTTGCACGTTTGAAATAGCAATGAGTTTCGTGATTACTAATGCCCACTCAATTCAATTATCAACAATTGAGTTGAGCGGGCGAGATTCGACTTTTGCTGTCGTGTGTATGAGGTCATTAGTAAGCGTGTGCAACAAGGGTTGGCGAACAACGGGTGCACTGGCCAAGCGCCGCGCGCGCCCCTGTATAAAACTGTACTCACGCACAGGAAGACGATCATGCACACAGTTCGCAGCAGCTTGGTGGTGGTGGATTCGCATAAGTCCACGGATCAGATCCTGAACCGAGCCAGGATGATTGCCAGTGCTACTCAGTCGCACTTGCACCTGCTGGTTTGTTGCAAAGGCAATCATCACTCTGCCTACTTGAACGACATGCAGAGTTCTATGGAAAAAGAGGGTTATAGCATCAGCGTTCAACAGGCCTGGCATGGCAGCTCACACAAAACCATCATCGCCGCTCAACAAGCGCAAGGCTGCGGACTTGTAATCACCCAGCACCTACCCGATAAGCCACTGATGAAGCCGCTTCTCACCCCTGAGGACTGGAAACTGCTGCGGTACTGCCCCAGCCCGGTGCTCATGGTAAAAACAGCCAGGCCCTGGACCGGTAGCACCATTCTTGCGGCCGTCGATGTCGGTAATAATGACGTGGAGCATCGGGTCCTTCATTCCGGCATCGTCAGCCACGGATACGACATCGCGCAACTGGCCGGCGGCGCTCTACACATGATGAGCGCCCACCCCTACCCCATGCTCTCAGCGAGCGACCCGATGTTTCAAATCAAAGAGAGCATTCAGGCTTTCTATAGCGAGCAATGCAAGAAGTTCCAGGCCGAATTCCACATCAGCGACGAACACCTGCATATCGAGGAAGGCCCGGCAGAGGTGCTCATCCCGTACTTGGCGCACAAACTCGAAGCGGCGCTAACGGTGATCGGCAGCGTAGCCCGTACCGGACTCAGCGGCGCCTTGATCGGCAACACCGCCGAAATGATTCTGGACACACTCGACTGCGACATACTGGTGCTCAAACCGGACGACATTATCACTCACCTGGAAGAACTGGCTGCCCCACCTTCAAGTCTATCGGCCGATATTGCCGCGTCCTCCTGGCCCTATAACCATCACAATCATCATCACCATCGAGGTGATTCGGAGCCGTAAGTTAACGCTTCCGGTCAGTCAGCTACCTTTGCGCCACTCAACGGCGACAGCAATACCCGCCAGCAAGATAGCCAGCGTGTATGCGAAAAGGCCGAGGTTAACCCCCAGGATCATTTTCTCTGAGCCGTCCGAGAGCACCATCGAACCACCGTACCCATCCCGGAGCCAGTAAGCCATCAAGAAGCCACCGGTTACGAATACAGTGAGTAGACTCGCTAGCTTGAGGTTATCTTTGCCCCACACAAGCCAGACACTGAAGGCTCCAAGCGCCGTGTTCGTAAATAATTGCCAAGTCTCATGCAGCCGAGCGTGCGGCGCCCAAGCCTGGTTGAAAACATGAGTGTCGTTGATCTCAAGGATCGGTACGACCACGGCGTAAAAGACGATTCCAACTGTCACCAACAACTTCGCAAGCATTCGCAACCTCCTTGTCCGTGATTGGGCGTTATCTGCCCTTGCCAGCACTGTAACGTGGTAACCACAGGTGATCCAGATACAAAAAGCCCAGCGCGGGGCTGGGCTCCTCGGCTACTGCCGGCGCACGCCTGAGATGATGGCGCCCGTTATTCCCATGAGCGGATTCAACAATGCCCTCCTGTTGCCTTTGTAATTTATCTCTAACCACAACTTATGTTCTTGAACAAACATACGCAGCATCGAGAAGCCTTCCATGGTCATACCAGGCATCTCTTTGGTAGGCGGAATATTGATACTGCTTTCCGGAACCGTAGACTTCAACAAGGCCACTTGCTTTATCTGGATCGGTATTTTCAACAAATAGTTTGAGCGAGTTGTTCTCCTTTAGCACGTACGTACTTGAACTCCCTCGAAGCTCATCCTGAACGCACACCATATAATCTGGCGGGCTCTTCGCGATGGAACCAGAGATGTGATCATGGCCGATACGGACATCAGGGTTTTGGGCGCAACCAGCAAGGAAAAGAGTTATCGAAAAATACGTTATCACTCCATTGGTGACCGATCTTGAGCTCTTCATGCGACACCTCCGATCACCCCCATTAAAAATCATGGATAGCTTCGGATGAGAAAAGCCCTTTTTAATTATAGCCACACAGAGTATCAACACACCGCGCCACCTACAAATACTAGCCCGCCTGGAAACAGGTAAGTATTCGAGTTAGCTATATTTACTACTCTGAATCTGAATTAGGTGGATTTATTCACTGACCCGCCGGCGGCCAAGCTTTGGTCAGTTGCAACAGTCAGATTCCAGTTCCGCAACATACGCCAGCCTACTGCTGAGGCACACCCTCCCGCACGAATTGCAATCTGCCTACCACTCAGGTCCCTCAGGTGCCTGCAGACTAGATGTTCAGAGGCTCATCCGGCCTACCATACGCCCCCTTGCTCCAGGTGCTCACATGAAAGGCCGCGCCTTCTAGCCTTGACCATCTTGCACGGTGACCCTCACACCCGTAGCCACGATCTCGTATTCAGTCTCGGAAATCTTTACCACGTCACCACCAAATTGCATTTCGAAATGCTTCAGGCCTTCATGTCGAATCATGCCGTTTGACGAGCGCTCGACGGTTTCGTCCTGATAGATGTTAATAACGTAGTTCACGTTATCCGTGCCAACCCCTATTATTTTTCCAACATATTTATCTGCCATGTCCGAACTCCTTGCGCGAAACTTCAAAGTAGCTGGTATGGGCAGATCAATCCACAGTATTGGACAGTTCAGTTCATCATCGTTGGTCTGCGTGTGGGCATGCCCGTGCAGCACGCAGCCTTGGCAGCATCGATAGCTTTGTACAGCCTCACCAGGTCGTTGATGGCCGGAAAAGCGTGGTGCAGACGAGTGACATTGGGCATGCAAACACCACTCGGAGCTACGACAAAACCCAGATCAGGCCCTCGATTTCCGCCCAACCGCCGACCGCACAGGGTCCCTTCGAGGATGACCTTGCGGCGACCACCGCCACCGTAGATGACCCGGCACATGGCAACGACAGCAGCCGTACCACCCGTGCAAAGCTGTGGCTGGTGTGCAACCAACCAGGCAAACACCGCAGCCCAAAGACCAGAATCTTTCGCAGGCATATGGGCCATTCCGGCTCCTTCCTCTCGGGGAGCTATGAATAAAAAAGCCCGCTCAAGGTGTCATTGGTTCCGTGCTATCGTCATTGACGAAATTTGACCCTACCACTAAGTCAGCGGCAAACTAGACGGTTGCCTAAAAATCTGCAACGGAACTCTTTACCCTTAAGGCTTGCTTTCCCCGGATAACTGGTATGACTTCACAACTCGAAATAGTCATCAACGCGACAAAGAAGCTCGAATCACTGCTGGCCTTACTGGGAGCGGAAGGTAGAGGTCTTCAAGAAAAATGTGACTCTGTGGCCTACTTGTTACCACCCGAGATAGTTGGGTCGGTCAAGTACCTGGCCCGGAACCGCAACAAACTGCTGCATGAAGATGGCTTTGAGCTCTCCGACCTGGGAGCCTTCCAGTATCAAGCGAGCTCGGCAATCGCCTATCTGGAAAAAGTGGCAACGTACAACCAGGAAGTTGAGGAGCCAGTACGAAAAGGGATAACAGTAACAATTCCAGACAAAGTGATTCATCACGTTCCGATTGAGGAGCTGGAGTGGTTTTCGGCGCAGGCCCCATTGTTTTCTGATCCGGCGGAAAAGCCCAAGAGTTAAGCGAATAAAAACCCGGCGCAGCGGCCGGGTGCTTCACATCAACGCCTATCAACGTCAAGCTGATGCCGCGTAGTAGCCATTTTGCAAGATGGAACTTGGCTCATCTTCCGTGCCGGTAAAGTTGCCGGGCGGTTCTTCGGTTTCCTTACCCATATCAATCCTCCTTGTTGATTCCCCATTTAGCCTTATGAGCCTGCCCGTAGGCGGGCAAGGAATGTCTATGTCAGCCGTTCAGGGATTCCACGAAGCAGCGAACGATGCGCTGGTCAAGCTCAGCGGGCTTGCCTGTCAGGCGCCAAACTGGCCTTAGTGACTTACACCCCGGCGAGCCAGAACGGGACATCCTCATCGAGGATCAGGGTCTGGATAAAGACGAGGTGGCCCGACGCCGCCTCAGCGTCGACGGCGACAACGCCTACAAGCAGGAGCTGTGCAACTCGATTGCCTGCGCCCTGACTTTCGGCAAACAGAACACCAACCCACCTCTGCCGCCATGCAAGAGGC
Source organism: Pseudomonas sp. GW821-FHT10B02 (assembly GCF_059415665.1). NCBI lineage: Bacteria > Pseudomonadati > Pseudomonadota > Gammaproteobacteria > Pseudomonadales > Pseudomonadaceae > Pseudomonas > Pseudomonas sp. GW821-FHT10B02. The sequence goes on from NZ_JBWKNR010000016.1 coordinate 28,307, forward strand.
CAGGGCTGATTACTTCCTCTGACACTGCTTCCAGCCTGAAATGGTCAAAACGACACCGACGATAAAAAGGATGATCACCTGAACATCAATGCTTTTTGATCGCAAAAGAAAATTCATGGCAACTCCCGCCCCGACTACTGAAAGCACAAGGCCGACAACAAAAAAGATATTTCGAAATGCCTTATCCATAGCTCACCTCTCCCATGAATTTACCCATTCTAAACATAGCCGCCATGCACGGCGTGCAGTCTTCCTCATGGAAACCGAATTCCACTCGGAGAAAGAACTGACCGAGCTGCCAGATTGCAAGGCCAAGGGCTACCAGCGCCGCGGGCCTGAAGCGTGCCAATGCCACTTCGTCGAAAGCCACGACGGTCGACCCCTGGGTTGGCCGATAGTACGCCCGCATGAGACAGGGCGTGACTCGTGAGGTCATGCTATGACACCCCCCGCTACCCGAACCAACCTGGACACCAGTTTTTTCCGAATGGACTGAGATGCGACCATGGAGCAAAGAAAACTGCCCCCCACCGCTAAACGTCTACCGCCGGAAGCGCAAACGCAGAAGCGGGAAGATCCGGGTCGGGTACTACTGCGATGCCACGGGCAAAGAGATTTCACCCGGAACAGATTTGGACCTGGTTCGCCTGAAATGGGCCGAGCTGAAGGCAAAGGAAAAGCCGCAGGGCTTGCGCTTGATGAAGTCGATCTTCGACAGACAGCAGCCTGGGTGCGCTGATCAAGCAGATGGCCGCGCGGAACCACCAACATAGCTCGAGCTATTTGATTGTCAGTGAACGAGGCAAGCGCATACATATCAGCATCGATGTTGCGCAATCGCTGGGATGATGCCCGGGCACTGGCCAGATCGATAGCCTTGGAGGAAAGCGACAGTCTCTTGGCGACTCGGGTCACGTAGTTCCAGTTCCGCGATATCCGCCCAAAGGCCGCATCAGAAATCAAGGATAACGGAATGCGATTACCGCTACTGGGGTGACGAAAACGTCGAAGATCGCCCAGGGCAAGGCGGTTGCCGGCTGCTGCTGGCCACCCACAAGACCACCGGGCGCCGTTATTACGGCTTCTACGGCGTGTGGCAATGGTCGAAAACCCGCGCCGTGGTGATCCAGTTGGGCTTCAAGGGCGAGCCCAAAGACTGGGCTGAGGACTACACCGGCGATCTCTCCCGGCAATGGGCCGGTATGACATTTGAAATCAACCTGTTCAAGGACATCTCGTAATGCCTATCACCGAAAAACAGCTGCAGCAGATCCTTCCCAACGCCGGCCGCCAAGCCGGCGTTTTTGTTCCTGCTCTAAATGCCAGCATGGGCAAGTACGCCATCATCACCCGTCTGCGTATGGCGGCCTTCATCGCCCAGATCGGCCACGAATCAGGCCAGTTCCGTTACGTCCGCGAACTGGGCGGCGATGCCTATTTGGCCAAGTACGACACCGGCAAGCTTGCCCAGCGCTTGGGTAACACCCCTGAAGCTGACGGCGACGGGCAGAAGTATCGCGGTCGCGGTCTGATTCAGGTGACCGGGCATGACAACTATGAGGCCTGCAGCGAAGCCTTGTTCGGCGATAGCCGATTGCTTGTCACCCCTGAGCTGCTCGAGCAGCCGGTGTACGCCTCGATGTCGGCGGGCTGGTTTTGGCAGAGCAGGGGGCTCAACACCTGGGCCGACAAGGGCGACTTCCTCGAGATCACAAAACGAATCAACGGCGGTATCAACGGCCTGAAAGATCGCGAGGTTCTCTACGCGCGAGCACTTGAGGTGTTGCAGTGAGAGCTCCGGGCTGGCGGATGGTGGCCTTTGCGTTGTTGCTCGGGGCATTCGCCGGTGCCTGGGGTGCCTGGTCGTGGCAGGCCAATGCTTACGGCAAGCAGCTCTCCGACCAAGTGGCGGAGTATGGCCAGCAGTTAGCGTTGAAAGATCAGGAGCATGCCCTTGAGCGAGAGGCAGCAGCTGCGGCGGCGCTTGATCAGATGGCGGTGCAGCAAGTTGCTCGCCGCGGCCTGGAAAACCGTCTGCAGGAGCAGGCCCAAGTACATTGGACGGAGATGAACAATGCTCAACAAACTCAGGCTCGCCTGCGTGACAGGCTTGCTACTACTGACCTGCGGCTGTCAGTCATTCTCGACGCCGGATCCGTTACCGCCCAGGGTTGTGACGGTGGGGTGCGAGAAGTCACCGACACCGGAGGCCTGGTACATGGAGTCGTACGCGCCGAACTTGACCGAGCGCATGCTCAACGAATTGTCGCCATCACCGACGAAGGCGACCGGGGGCTGATCGCGCTCCAGGCCTGTCAGGCCTACGTGCGCGAAGTCAGGCGCTAGGAGGTGTGGGGCAAAAATGGGGCAAGTTATACGCCAAACCATGCCACTAAGCGCCAATCACTGATGCTTAGCGTCAATCACAAAAAAGCCCGAAGCCCTTACAGGCGTAGGGCTTCGGGCTTTTCTGCGTTAATACTCCAGCATAATCGGAGTATGCTATTAAATATTACCTCTGATCCAGTCAAGAACTGCCGGGAATGGAGAGCATCTTTCCTCGGGTAGAGTAGTCACGTGGTCTGCATCTAGCTTTAATTTCTCTATCTTGAATCCATGAGTGATCGATTTTATCGTCGAATGTTCATAGCCCGCCTGAAGTGCTAATTGCCCCAAGCATGCTCGTATGGCCTGTTCTCCAAGATGGCCATGGCACATCCACTGCAATGTTGCCTCATCTAACCGGCTAGTGAAAACCAGGTACTCGCTTACTTTTTCCGACAGATCACAGGGTAGCCCTCTTTCATTAATTTTTGTGTTAATACATGGTTTCGCTTCGAATTGGCCATTTTTCCAGTCAAGGTTTTCATAGCTGATCATTTCATCAGCTCTATTTAGGATTGCGAAGTCGCGGCACGCAAGCGAGTACGCAGCTGAGAACTGAAGAATTGCCGTGTAATTTCGTGAGATATCTTGTAGATAATGCTCAGAAACCAGTGTGGGGTGCGTATGAATTATGAACTGAATAAAAGAGTCGGAAGTGAACCAATAGTTTTCAATGGAATGACCCTTTGTGATGTAGGTATTGTCGAGGTGTCCTGTTTGGGTGTATTTGAAACTGTTGGGGTCTAAGCCGTCCCATTCACGATCTACAAGGCATCTGAATTTTTCGACATTTAATTTTGCTGCTATATTCAAGATTTTTTGCTTAGCCCCAATCGGGCCAAGTGTCTTGTCGTTCACCAGGGAAGCGTCGTCGATGCAGTAGTCTGATGACGCGTTCTGGGTGAAGTTTTTTTTGAGAATGAAATGGGATAGAACTTTTTTATCAGTTGCACCCTCGACGAGCAGCGTCTTTTTGGTACGCAGTTGGACTGCTAGAAGGTAGGAGGAAATGCTTGAGTAGCTGCTCATTCACGGTCATCCAAGTATGACTCATCGTCCTCAGTGGAAGAGTTCTGAGTGTTGATTACCGGAGAGAAAAACAGAATGGCATCAGGATGGTCGGCCCCCACTTCTGGGGAGTGTGTACAAGCAATGATCTGTCGGTCAGCTGCTTGCTGTATGAGCTGACTTAAAATTATCCGTTGCCAATCAATATGAAGTGAGAGCTCTGGTTCATCGATCAAAAAAATGCCAGTAGAATCTGTGCTCATTCGGCTGGCGGTAAACAACATCGTCAAAATTTGCCTTTCGCCAGAGGAAAGGGTAGTTAGAGGGTACTCGTTGTCGTTTTCTTTGACAAACGCATATTCCCCCCATCTATGATGCTTAGCTGCGAAGTTGGAGGAGATTTCTAAGCTTTTATCATCGAAGAATTCATTGACTGCGGACTCAAAGCTTCTTATTTTTTTGAAGATTCGGTTGTTGTCATCCTTGAGCCGTTCTAGCATGTCTGCGTAAAGCTTAAGTACACGCTTCGTCGCGTTGTTGTCCTGCGCGCCGGCAAATTTAGCTTGCCGAACAGTATCTACAAGTTTGTTTGTTGCAATGTTGGAGCGAAATTGATTTTGACTGTCATCGAAAGCGTTTCGCACTCTCGCAAGTAAGGGTTCGACTTCAAAGTCACTTGGCGTCTCATCCTTGGCGGTGATGGAATTTAGTACTCCCACAAAGATTGAGTTAAGCATCTGGCTTTGAGCTTGAGTGGCACCCATCTGTGCTTCGTTGAACTCTTCTCCGATAATCTCAATTACTTCGTTTAAGCCGGGGTATCTGATAGTGGGTACAAATGGCCCAAACCAATCACGGCACTGCAAGGTTTTAAATGCCACCATGCCTGCACGTTGTTCTTGGCGGTGGCGAATGGGGCCTCCCTTATCTTTTGAAAACTCGCTTATCTCTTTGCGTTTAATCCTGTCGTACTCTACTGACCGGTCTCTTTCGTACGGATTTCCAACTGCCTTAACTTTTTCCAAGATAGATCGGTACGCGGGAAGGTACACCGGCCGTCCGCCAAACGCGCTTCTAACTTCCTGTTGCTCCTCTGGTGAGAGGACGGGGTGAAATGAATCTTCACCAAACCCGAGCCGTCTGTCATTGAAGAACGCAAGAATCCTGCCGTCAAACTGTCTGTTCAGTTGCAGTACGCTATCATTGAAGCTGACGGCTCTAATTGAGCTGAACTTAATGTGTCTAAATCTTTGGAAGTCAAGTTCTAGAATGTTGGCAATGATATGAAGTACGGTGGTTTTGCCTTTTCCGTTTTTACCGTATATTACATTTAAGCCTTCGGTAAAGCTTAAGTTTATATCGATATAATTGTGCAGCATGTTGACGGATAGCTGCTTGATAGCTTGGTGCATTGATCTTCCCTGGAGGTCTGTCGAAAACTCGACTGTAGCCGCTTAGAAGGCGAATTGCCATCGCGGCAGCGGCAGAGTGAGGAAAGGGTCGAGTCTGGTGAGCCGTCAGGATTTTTCTATAGCGCTACACCGGCCTAACTCATGGGCGTGCGGTACTGGATGCAGAGTGAAAGAGTTTTGACGCCAGGCTTGAACAGTTAGCTGCATCGCTCAATCGTCAGTGGTAGGGGCGATGAACCCCTCAAGCCATAGCAATACCAGATTGGTACAAAAATGGTACTTGTCATCTTGCATGACGCTGCAGGCCCCTTTTTAAGTGGGGCATTCAAAAATGTAGGCCCAATCCATCATGGTACCTACCGATAGCGACCTATACTCGGACGGATTACCTCTCGGAGGTGGCATGAATGGCGAAGATCGATGCGAAAACATTGCTTGAGCGAATGGAGCAGGGGGAAGAGTTGATGGCCCAGGCCTTTGAGGCTATGCGCCGCTACGAGGCGGCCAAAGGTGTGCTCGCTGTAGATGCGGTTGACCAATTGCGTGCCGAGGCGGAGGCGCTTTTCGAGGCTGTACATGAGTACCAGCGACGAGCTCTAGGCAGCGCAGCTCCGATTCTGCATTAGGATCAGGTAGTAGTGGTCGGTCGAAAATTCAGTTCCGCAACTGAAAAAGTAGCCCTTGCAACATAAGGGCTCCAGCGCATTTCGGTTAGGTGGTTTGCGGAATCGAAAAGATCCTAATACTTTGTTTTTAAAAGGAAATTTTGTGGACTTGAAAACCGTCGATGGGCAACTATCCTAGAGTTCGAATCTCTACGCTTCCGCCATCTTCAAAGCCCTGATTAGTCAGGGCTTTTTGCGTTTCTGGGGGCGAGAAAAGTCCCTGCCAAGCTTGGGCAAAAACCTAAGAGTTCCGATACTTTTCGGAATGAGTTCCGAAACTTTCGCTATTTGGAAGGCTTGGCGATGGCTCCAACTCGCCGATAGACGCGCTCTGTAATATCGCCTTTGGTGTGCCCCAAGAGCAGACTGGCGTCCTCAATATCCAGCCGATCAACGCCGCGCGTCACCGTTACGCTAACGGCCGTAACGCGGCCGTCATCGAGCATCCACGCCAACGATTCACGAGCGAACGTCTCGGCATCCTGCAACGTTGATTCGGTCAGCGTGCGCCGGCGCAGCTGCCACAGGCGGGAGCCGATGCGGTCATCGGCCTGGCTGGGGAAGCTGTCACCCCACCAGCCGAAACGCTCGGCGTCGTCTAGACGGTCATCGGGACCGGCACGGCGCCAGGTCAACAGACTGATCACGGCGGCACGCTGCCAGGCGGCGTCAGTGTCGTCGGTTTCAATCAGCACCATGTCAGCCCCCTTTTACCGGCTTCTTGTCCGAACCTTCATGCACATGCTGCGACGTGCTGACACCGGCGGCGATCTGATCCCCGGCGGACTCAATCACGCCGGTGGTGCGAATCACTGGCGTGTCAAACTCGACCGCCGTTTCGGCCTTGATGCGTAGCGTTGCCCACCGATGTCGGGTAGGCATCCGCAAGAGCGTCCAAGTCCATCCCCAGCAGCTCATTGAAGACCTGCCGAGTACATTGCACTTCATCGACATCAAGCGAGCATACGCGGCTCGGCCCCAGGACCACCCCGAGGTTGTGCGACGGCCTCTTCTGCCAGAAAGCTTCGGCAGCATCCGCCTCGGTGATGTATCCACCAGGCTTGTTCCACCCATTGCCCTTTGGACCTTTCTCGCCCGGCTCAATCGGCACCAAGGCAAGCCCAAAGGTTTCGATGTAGCGCCGCGCCCATGCAGCTGTCGACTGTCCTTTGTGCTCACTCATCGACGCCGCTCCCGCAGCTCTTGGCAACTGACGCAGGTCTCACAACCTGCGACAGACCGCTGACGCAGTAGCGGGATAGGTTCGTCGCAGTCCTCGCAGATCTGCGCGCTTGGCTTCGCGCTAGGACGCAAATGTCGTTGCAACGACATCTGCAAGAAGTAGTCAGCCTGGTCGTTGGCCAAATCGGCAGCATCAGCCATTGGTGCGATCCTCCATGGCTTGACGGGCCCCAGCCATAATGGCCAACACCTGCCGGATCACATCCATGCCGCGCTTCTCAAGGTCGAGAACTTCGTGCAGCTCCCACACGTTGTCTGCCGCGCCGTCGTGCATACTTCCAACGAACGCACCGGCTTCGTCCAGCAGCTTGCCAACGGCCTTTAGGGCTTCGTTAGTCGCCGGTACAGGCTCCGGGCGATACCAAACAACTCCCGCCGCCCTGCACAGGGCATCAAGCACCCGTGTGTCTGCCGTCCATTGGAGGACCTCCTCCAGTTCGTCCGGCGATAGCCAGCGGCGCTCTTCATCATGTTTGAGTTTCTTCTGAAGAGCATCAATGTCGATGCCCATGTCATAGGCGAGCTTAGTGATTCCGCCTGACGGTGACGTTTGGCCCACAAAAAGGCTCCCTCACCCTTCAGCGTGATGACACTGCCAAATACCAGCACCTGCGGGACTTCATTCAGGATCTCGCCAATGGCCGCACCGAGTCGGGGCGCAAGTCCGCGCAAGCCATTGCCCTGCTGGATGCACTAGAGCACTTGAGCGGGGTCATCGGCGCCGACCGGATTGCCTACATCACCCCCACAACGGACCCAGTCCATCCATTCGGAGCGGTCGTTACCAACGACCAGGGCGAAGTCTGTGCCGCCGCCATTGGCTCCTGCAAAGACCACCTCGCTGAAGCCGTCCGCGCTCAGCTCCGGCCCACCCACGAGGGGGGCGGGGAGCATCCATGACCGACACGCTGGCCCAACTGCGCAAGCAGTTCACTACGCCCTGCCCAACATTGTCCGCCGTGCGGGAGCACTACTTCCCGCACATAAAAACGGATCGCCGCCTGCGCGAGTTGATCAGGGCCGACCGGATCAAGCTCAAGCTCAGCAAGGTGCACAACTCGGCACGAGCCCAACCAGTGATTTACCTGCATGACCTCGCCGACTACCTCGATTCCCAATCGAAGCAATCGGCATAAACACGGCGGTCCCGGCCTGTTGGGACACTTTGCCCGGCACCAAACCTTCACCACGGCTTCACGGCTCGGTGCCGGGCATCATCAGGAGCACAACACATGCAACCGCACCAATACGCACTCGCCGCCGGAATCCTCTGGCTCGTAACGCTCATCGTTCTCCCCTTCCTGATCGCGAAGGCGCGCACCCGCTCATTCGCCCAGGGGCTTGACGCCGGAAAGCACCACCACAAAGCAGACTTCAAGCTGCAGATCCAATCGCTGAGAGACGACCTGGCCGAAGCCGCCGTCCAGACCGAAGCCGACCAGCGCAAACATCACATCGTCGTCGCCAACCTCAAACGCACCATCACCGAATTGGAAGCCCGAATCATGTCCTATACCGGCATGGCGGTGACCAGAGCTGACTACGACCTGATGATCAATGCCGCGGAGACGCTGGGACTGGCCGAGAAGACTTGGAAAGTCGCCCCAGGCACCGAGCCATGGCGTAACCGGGCCACTCAACAGCGACAAGACATTCAAGCACTTGCCATGCGCGTCCACTCCCAACTGCGCACAACCCCAGCCAGCGCATCTGCAGAGGGAGAAGCAGCATGACCTATCAACCAGCCATCCGCCCTTCCAAGGGCATGCAGACCATGGTTAGACCAGCCATGTCGGCAATTTGCGATGTGTGCCGCAAGCCACGCGTACGCAAGGGCGGGCACGACAAGTGCTCCAAGATCCGCCAGGCAGCAGGCTTCATCATCAAGCAGGAGCGCAAGGCATGAGCGTCGATATTCTGAAACTCAAGGAGCCAGTGTCCCTGCAAGTCGCCGGGCACTTTTTCGAGGGGGCAGACGATGAGTAAATGGCAAGGTGAGACTGTTCAGACTGAGACCCTGAGTGAAAAGGAAGTTGCAGCAATCACAGGCTATCAACTGCCACATAAGCAAATTCACTGGTTAGCCAGCAATGGATGGCAATACGTGTTAACCGGCGCCAGGCGCCCCGTAGTAGGTCGGATCTATGCTCGTCTTAAATTGGCTGGGGTGAAGCCGACAGCATCAAACGCTGTTGCCGAAACCTGGACCTTAGATTTGGCACGAGTGAGCTGATCGATGCGCAATAAGAAAGCAGCAAACCGTGACCTGCCGCCGCGAATGTTGCGGCGGGTCCGCAATCTAAAAAGCGGAAAGCAATGGGTAGGCTACTACTATGACGGTCGCGACGAAAACGGCAAACGGGTCGAGATCCCCCTAGGTACCGATCTGGACGTTGCAAAAATGGAATGGGCCAAGCTTGATCGCAAAGCCGTGCCCAAGATTGTTCGCTTACTTGGAGATGTCTTCAATCGATATGAGCGTGATGTGATTCCCAGCAAGATGCCTAGGACCCAGAAGGACAACCTGCTCTCGCTGAAGCAACTCCGGGCAGCATTCAACGAAGCCCCGATTGATGCCATTACACCTCAAATCATCGCCCAGTACCGAGATAAGCGAACAGGAAAGGTGCGGGCCAACCGCGAGATCGCCTTACTCTCCCATATCTACAATATGGCCCGAGAGTGGGGAATTACCGAAAGAGAGAACCCTGCGACCGGTGTGCGCAAGAACAAAGAACGGCCACGCGATTTTTATGCCGGGCCAGAGATTTGGAATGCGGTCTATCGATGGGCGGCATCTGAATTAAGGGACGCTATGGACCTTGCATACCTGACGGGGCAACGTCCTGCCGATGTGCTTTCGATGCGAGCAACTGATTGCGTAGATGGCCACCTACAGGTAGCTCAAGGTAAAACATCTAAAAAATTGCGGATTCAATTACAAACAAACAGCCGACCGAACAAATTAGGGATGCTTTTAGAACGCCTGTTACAACAACGCAAAGAACGAGGTGTCCGCAATCCCTACCTCATCACCACAGAGGACGGAAGGAACGTAACCGCATCGATGTTACGTCTCCGATTCGATGGAGCCAGAACATTCGCCGCCAAACAGGCGCTCGAAAGCCAAGACAAAGTGCTAGCAGAGCAAATTCGACTCTTCCAGTTCAGAGATATCCGCCCCAAAGCTGCCAGCGAAATCGCTGACCTGGCGCATGCGAGCCGCCTGCTCGGGCATACGGATAAACGAATTACTGAGTACGTTTACAGGCGTGTGGGCGAGGTCGTTGAACCTACGCGATGAGTTAAGGTGAGGGAATTCCCCTCACCCGAACACAACGCTAAAGTTCAGTCAGGCTTCTTCTGATCGCGAACTACTTCATCATACCGATCGACCTGAAGCTGCATTAATCTGTTGGGGAGCGTCAACGAAACAATGAACGCCAAGGTCGCCAGCGAGAGGTATGCGCGCTCTACCCAAACCAACGCAGTATCTAGACTGGTTTCTTTACTGTCACCCAGAAGGTTACCAACGAAGACAAGCCCCAATACTATTAGGTAAAGCATGAAAAGCCATTTATAACGAACTATTCGATTAACAAAATTGGATCGCTTTGCAGCCGTTTCACGCCAAACCCTGGCATCGGCCTTCGGCTCCATGACTAGAGTAAGGACTGTCATCAGAAAACCCGCAAGAATCGCAAAAACATCTGTGATCATCGACCTTGCATCACTGCTGAGATGAACCAGAGGCTGCCCCTTCCACCCGCACCACGCACTTACAAAAGCGGCACCGATAAAAAAAGCAATTCTGCGATAGTCAATTTTCATTTATTGCTCCAGTAGCTTTTGCCTCTTCAACTGCGCATAATAAACACTCATGGCATCCCAAATATTAACATAATTCAGGGAGCTGCCGTCTTTTTCCGGCCGAACAGTTGTATGAAGCTTCACATCCCCACCAGTAATAGGCGTATTTTCCCTGGTCATAATGGTAAAACTATCCAAGTCGTAGCCTTCATCGTCCTCAAGAATTTCCTGCGCCAAATCAACTACAGTTTCTTTCGATTCATCAGTAGCCCGTGAATTCCCTTCAAGCCCGATTTCTATCGACACCATCAAGTCTTCAAGAGCCTTCTCCTCAGATCGAGTCGCATCCTTGGATACCAGTGCAGAAAGTTCATCAGCGACAGGAGCGAACGCCTGTGCAAGCCAACCTCCCTTTTTCTTTGGAAGGCTTAGTTTATAAGCACTTACATTCAAACGAATAGATTTAACGCCTTGCTCATTGAGCAACCTTAGTTTATCAACATTTCCAATAGGTGCGAATTTGAAACTTTCGACATCATACCCATTGCTTTTTATCAGCATAAAAATGTACTGCACCGCTCTAGACGGGGTGAGGCCATGCGCGCAAAACAACACATTATGGCCGGACACATACAGATAACATTCGCCAGACTTGAACTCTCTTCCTGCGGGAGGTTTCGCGCCAATCTCCTCGTCTTTCTTTGTCGCAACCTTGGGCGTCAACGTAGCGGTTTTTGAACCAGGGGAGTACATGGCAAAATGATAAAGCCGACCATCCGGTAGATCTTTGAAGCGCTGGATACGGACAATATCTTCAAGTATAGATATCTCGCTTTCACCGATAGTTTTCAAGTCGGATATTTCAGCTAGAGCCTCACTAAAATCCAGCAAGTCTCCCACTGCAGTCATCGACCTAAAGTAGTAGATCCGTTTATTAAGCTTCGCCATGACACCCTTGCTCGCGGTTTGAAATTTTACCGCTACTAAAATTGATTGCAGACATGTTCGGCTGACAGCGCACTTCAAACCTACCAATGCAGATCGTCAGCTGTGATGCAGGGTAGCCCAATGCCACTACCGGAGCCAAGCGGCATTACCTGTGAAGCCCAGATGAGATCGGCCTCCCGGGCTAGCGTGCACGGACCACAATGAGGTGAGCAGAAAGCTGGAAGAGGGACAAACTGGTAGAGGGGGTTTGCGGAAATGCGCCGAAGAATGCGGAAACGCACGGCGCGAAGGACTAGGATTTTCGCGACCCTCAGAAACGCAAAAAGCCCTGACTAATCAGGGCTTTGAAGATGGCGGAAGCGTAGAGATTCGAACTCTAGGATAGTTGCCCATCGACGGTTTTCAAGACCGTTGCCTTAAACCACTCGGCCACGCTTCCTCGTATTGCGGGCGCCATAATACCGAAATGAAACAAGCTGTCAAACTCTCTGTGTAGCTGGTTTGCAGACCTCTGTTATGATCTTTGCATCTGAACGTTACAAACCCACAGGAGTGTCGCCATGCGCGAACAGGATTACGCCGTCAATCACGGCCAGCAGGTCGAGCAGCAGGAGGTCAGCCGGGTCCTGCGCAATACGTATGGGCTGCTGGCTATCACCCTCGCCTTCAGTGGCCTCATGGCTTTCGTTGCGCAACAAATGCGTGTCGGCTACCCGAACGTCTTCGTGGTGCTGATCGGCTTCTATGGTCTGTTCTTCCTCACCAACAAGCTGCGTGATTCGGCCTGGGGCCTGGTGTCTACTTTCGCCCTCACCGGCTTCATGGGCTTCATCCTCGGCCCTATCCTCAACCGTTACTTGGGTATGGCCGGTGGCGCTGAGGTGGTCAGCTCGGCGTTCGCCATGACCGCTCTGGTGTTCGGTGGCCTGTCGGCCTATGTGCTGATCACCCGCAAGGACATGAGCTTCCTCGGTGGTTTCATCACCGCCGGCTTCTTCGTCCTGATGGGCGCGGTGCTGGCCAGTCTGTTCTTCCAGATCAGCGGCCTGCAGCTGGCGATCAGCGCCGGTTTCGTGCTGTTCTCGTCGGTCTGCATTCTGTTCCAGACCAGCGCGATCATTCACGGTGGCGAGCGTAACTACATCATGGCAACCATCAGCCTGTATGTATCGATCTACAACCTGTTCGTCAGCCTGCTGCAGCTGTTCGGCCTGATGGGTCGCGATGACTGATCAGGTGGTTGGTAGCTTGTGAGAAAGCCCGCTTCGGCGGGCTTTTTTGTGGGCCATGGTTTCATCGTGGGGCAACCCCGCGCCTACACTTAGCCGGCAATTGCACGTAGAATGCGCTCCTTTTTTCTTCCGGGGCAGCACTCCCATGAGTTCAATCGAGCAAGGACCCGGCGCACCCGCGCAGGCCAATGAACTGGTCCTCGGCCTTGAAGACCGGCCACGGCCGCTGATTGCAATGCTGGCAGCGCTGCAGCATCTGCTGGCAATCATTGTGCCGATCGTGACGCCGGGCCTGCTGATTTGCCAGGCGCTGGGGGTGTCGCCACGGGATACCAACCTGATCGTGTCGATGTCGCTGGTGATCTCCGGGATCGCCACCTTTGTCCAGTGCCGCCGCTTCGGGCCGTTCGGCGCCGGGCTGCTGATTGTCCAGGGCACCAGTTTCAACTTTGTCGGACCGCTGATCGCCGGTGGCGCGTTGATGGTCAAGCAAGGCACGCCGGTTGAAGCGGTGATGGCGGCGATTTTCGGTGTGGTGATTGCCGGCTCCTTCGTTGAAATGGGCATTTCGCGCATTTTGCCGTTCGTGAAGCGCCTGATCACCCCGCTGGTGACCGGTATTGTGGTGTTGATGATCGGCCTGACCTTGATCAAAGTCGGCCTGATCAGCATGGGCGGTGGTTTTGCCGCCATGGGCAACGGCACCTTCGCCAATGGCGAGAACCTGCTGCTCTCGGGCGTGGTGCTGGCCATTATCGTGGTGCTCAACCGTATCCCGGTGGTGTGGATGCGCAGTTGCGCCATCGTCATTGCCTTGGCTGTGGGATACGCCCTGGCTGGCTATCTGGGCCGCCTGGACTTCACCGGCATGCACCAGGCCGAGCTGTTCCAGGTGCCAATGCCGCTGCATTTCGGCCTGGGCTTCTCCTGGGCGCTGTTCATTCCGATGCTGGTGATCTACCTGGTGACCTCGCTGGAAGCCATCGGTGACGTTACCGCCACCAGCAAGGTCTCGCGCCAGCCGGTCGAGGGTCCGCTGTGGATGCAGCGGATCAAGGGCGGTGTACTGGTCAACGGCGCCAACTCGCTGTTGGCCGGAGTGTTCAATACCTTCCCAAGCTCGGTTTTCGCGCAGAACAATGGGGTGATTCAGCTGACCGGTATCGCCAGCCGCCATATCGGTGTGTGGATTGCCGCCATGCTGGTGATCCTTGGCCTGTTCCCGAGTGTTGCCGGGGTGATCCAGGCGGTACCGGAGCCGGTGCTCGGCGGTGCGGCAATGGTGATGTTCGGGGCGGTGGCCGCGTCGGGGATCAATATTCTCGCCAGCATCAGCCTGGATCGCCGCGCGCTGCTGATTATTGCGGTGTCGCTGGCGTTGGGCCTGGGTGTGGCACAGGTGCCAGAGTTCCTTGCGCATATGCCGTCGGCGCTGCGTAATGTGCTGGAGTCGGGTGTGGCTACCGGGGGGATTTGTGCACTGGTGCTGAACTGGTTCTTGCCGGAGCATAAAGAAAAGGCTTGAGTGTGAGGGGACCGCTTTGCGGTCCAATCGCTGGCAAGGCCAGCTCCTACAGGGAGCTCGGCAAAGTTCGAAAAAGCCCGTGGCATGTTGCTGCGGGCTTTTTGCTTTATTATTGGCGCAGTTTTGCTGAATGAGCCTTCCATGAAGTTCGCCATTGCGGTTTTTTCTCCGGCCCACGCGCCCTCCTCGCGCCGCGCTCTGCAATTTGCCCAGGCAGCACTGGCCGGTGGGCATGATATTGTCCGGCTGTTTTTTTATCAGGATGGCGTGCACAGCGCTTCAGCCAACGTGGTTGCGCCACAGGATGAACTGGATGTCGCTGCCAATTGGCGGTCCTTCATCAGCGAGCATCAGCTCGATGCGGTCGTATGTATCGCTGCCGCCCTGCGCCGTGGCGTGCTCAACGCTGAAGAAGCCCAACGCTATCAGCGCCCGGCAGTGAATCTGCCTGCGCCCTGGGAACTGTCCGGTCTTGGTCAGCTGCATGAAGGCGCACAAAGCGCCGATCGGCTGATCTGTTTTGGAGGCGATTGAATTGGCCAAGTCTTTGCTGATTATCAGCCGCCAGGCGCCCTGGACTGGCCCTTCTGCCCGTGAAGCACTGGATATCGCCCTGGCCGGTGGCGCCTTTGATCTGCCGCTGGGCATGCTGTTTCTCGACGACGGGGTGTTCCAGCTCGCGCCGGGGCAGCAACCCGCCCAGCTGCAACAGAAGAACCTGGCCGCCAATCTGCAGGCCCTGCCGATGTTTGGCGTCGAAGAACTCTTCGTCGCCAATAGCAGCCTGCAGGAGCGCGGCCTGGCCGTTGAGACCCTGAGCTTGCCGGTGCAAGTGCTGGATGATGCCGCGCTGGCCGTGTTGATCGACCGTTTTGACCAGGTGATTACCCTCTGATGAGCACCTTGCACGTAATTTCTCACTCGCCCTTTGGCGACAATCGCCTGAGCAGCTGCCTGCGCCTGCTTGGTAGCGAGGATGGCCTGTTGCTCTGCGGCGATGCGGTGTATGCCCTGCAGCCCGGTAGCGCGCCGCTGGCCAGCCTGCAAGCAAGCAACCTGCAAGGCCGCCTGTTCGCGCTTGAAGAAGACCTGCAAGCACGCGCCATCGGCACAGACGACAACATTCGGGCCATCGACTACCCGGCCTTTGTTGCGCTGTCGCTGGACTACGACAAGGTCAACAGCTGGCTATGAATACCCTGACTGTAGGCGAACGCAACATCGCCCTGGACAAGGATGGCTATCTGGTCGAACTCAGCGACTGGTCCGACGAAGTCGCCACCGCCCTCGCCGCTCACGAACAACTGGAGCTGACCCCCGAACACTGGGAAGTATTGACGCTATTGCGTGCCTTCTACCAGGAGTTCGAGCTATCGCCGGCAACCCGCCCGCTGATCAAGTACACCGCACTCAAGCTGGGCCCGGAAAAAGGCAACAGCATGCACCTGAACCGCCTGTTTAAAGGCACTCCCGCCAAACTTGCCGCGAAGCTTGCGGGCCTGCCGAAGCCAACCAATTGCATATGACCGATCCTCGCCCGCTGATCACCGAAACCCCGGCCGAACACCCCTTTGCCCAGTTCGTGCGCATTCTTGGTAAAGGCAAGCGCGGCGCCCGCGGCCTGAACCGTGAAGAAGCCCGCGAAGCCATGGGCATGCTGCTCGACGGCAAGGTCGAGGAAACCCAGCTGGGCGCGTTCCTCATGTTGCTACGGCACAAGGAAGAAAGCCCGGAGGAACTGGCCGGTTTCACCGAAGCGCTGCGTGAGCGTCTGCACGCACCGCAGATCGCGGTGGACCTCGACTGGCCGAGCTACGCCGGCAAGAAGCGCCACCTGCCCTGGTACCTGCTTGCCGCCAAGTGCCTGGCCGCCAACGGCGTGCGCATCCTGCTGCACGGCGGCGGTGCCCACACCGCCGGACGCCTGTACACCGAGCAAGTGCTTGAGCTGCTGCAGATCCCGCTGTGCCGTGACTGGAATGCCGTTGCCCTGGCCCTGGACAGCCAGCAGCTAGCATTTATTCCACTGCAGGACTGGGCACCGCGCTTGCAACGGATGATCGACCTGCGCAACACCCTGGGCCTGCGCTCGCCCATTCATTCCCTGGCCCGCGTGCTCAATCCGCTGGGCGCCCGCTGCGGCCTGCAGAGTATCTTCCACCCGGGCTACCAGGCGGTGCATCGTGAAGCCAGCCGGCTGCTCGGCGACACCGCCATCGTGGTCAAGGGCGATGGTGGCGAAATCGAGGTCAACCCGGATACCAGCAGCCACCTGTACGGCACGGCAAATGGCATCGAATGGGATGAAGAATGGCCAGCCCTGGCGGCCCAGCGCCATGTCAAACCGGCGAGCCTTGAGCCTGAGCATCTGTTGACGGTTTGGCGCGGCGAAGCCCGCGACAGCTACGGTGAGCTCGCCGTGGTTGCGACCATGGTCCTGGCCTTGCGCGGGCTGGGTCACAACCGCGATGAAGCCTTTGCACAGGCGCAACGTTATTGGGATCAGCGTCAGGCGTAAGGCAACCCATCAACAAAGTCGATTAAACAGGCGCAGACTTTGCGCTATTCGTTCGAACTCAAGCTCGTACACTGGGCTCTATATTCGAACGAATCGCCAAGGAGCTCAGCATGGGCCTGTTGATCGACGGACGCTGGCATGACCAGTGGTATCAAAGCAGCAAAGACGGCGCATTCCAGCGCGAGAATGCGCAGCGGCGCAATCAACTGCCTGCCGCTGAAGCGGGTCGCTATCACCTTTATGTCTCCCTGGCCTGCCCCTGGGCCCACCGGACCCTGATCTTTCGCAAGCTCAAGGGCCTGGAAAGCCTGATCGACGTCTCAGTGGTCAGCTGGCTAATGGGCGAAAACGGCTGGACCTTCGATCAGAGCAAAGGCTCCACCGGCGACAAGTTCGATCACCTGGACTTTCTCCATCAGCGCTACACCCGCGACGATCCGCACTACAGTGGCCGGGTCACGGTGCCGGTGCTATGGGACAAGCAGGAGCAACGCATCGTCAACAACGAGTCGGCGGAGATCATCCGTATTTTCAACCATGCTTTCGACGACTTGACCGGCAACCGCCTCGACCTCTATCCCGAGCCGCTACAGGCCGAAATTGATGCGCTGAACGAGCGGATCTACCCGGCAATCAACAATGGCGTGTACCGCGCAGGCTTTGCCACCTCGCAGCAGGCTTACGAGCAGGCGTTTGATGAAGTGTTTGCCGAGCTGGACTGCCTGGAACAACACCTGGGCGAGCGCCGCTATCTGGCCGGGGAATACCTGACCGAGGCTGACTGGCGGTTGTTCACTACGCTGATTCGGTTCGATGCGGTGTACCACGGGCACTTCAAGTGCAACTTGCGGCGCTTGGCTGACTACCCGAATCTGTCGAACTGGCTAAGGGAGTTGTATCAGTGGCCGGGGGTGGCCGAGACGGTGAATTTCGAGCATATCCAGAAGCATTACTACATGAGCCACAAGACCATCAATCCGAACGGGATTGTGCCTAAAGGGCCGTTGCAGGATTTTTCTGCGGCGCATGATAGGGAGAAGTTGCCAGGGAAAGGGATCTGGAACAAGGCTGGCAATTGAGGTAGTGGTTGCTGGCCTCATCGCCGGCAATGCCGGCTCCCACAAGGGTCGATGTGATGCACAACCTCTGTGGGAGCCGGCCTTGCCGGCGATGCTTTTTTAGCCTTGAGAGCCTTCGAACCAGGCCAGCTTTTCGCGCAACTGAACCACTTCGCCGACAATCACCAGCGTCGGTGCATGCACTTCATGCTCAGCCACCAGTGCTGGCAAATCGGCCAATGTCCCGGTAAATACCCGCTGGTTCGGCGTGGTGCCCTGCTGGACCAACGCTGCCGGTGTATCAGCAGCACGACCATGGCGAATCAGTTCGGCACAGATGGTCGGCAAGCCAACCAGCCCCATGTAGAACACCAGGGTTTGCGCTGGTGCCACCAGATCATTCCACGGCAAGTTGCTGGTGCCATCCTTGAGGTGGCCAGTGACAAAGCGCACCGACTGGGCGTAATCACGATGCGTCAGCGGAATCCCGGCATACGCCGAACAACCACTGGCTGCGGTAATACCCGGTACCACCTGGAAAGGAATGCCCTGCTCGGCCAGTTCCTCGATCTCTTCACCACCACGGCCGAAGATGAACGGGTCACCGCCCTTGAGACGCAACACCCGTTTACCCTGACGCGCCAGGGTAACCAGTAGCTGATTGATCTGATCCTGCGGCACGGCATGGTCAGCACGACGCTTGCCGACATAAATGCGCTCGGCATCACGGCGGCACAATTCGATGATCGCCGGGGCGACCAGACGGTCATAGAGCACCACATCGGCTTGCTGCATCAAGCGCAAGGCACGGAAGGTCAACAGATCCGGATCACCCGGACCCGCGCCAACCAGATACACCTCGCCCGGTGCCTGATAGCTGGCACCGTCGATCTTCGCCTGCAGCAAACGCTCGGCCTCAGCGCCCTGGCCGGCCAGTTGCCGCTCGGCGATCGGGCCCTGGAACACATCCTCCCAGAAACCACGACGCTGATTGACGTCTGGATAGAGTGCCTTGACCTTGTCACGAAAGCGCGCGCCCAGCCCGGCCAGTTCGCCATAAGCAGCCGGAATCCAGGTTTCCAGCTTGGCCCGGATCAAGCGTGCCAGCACCGGCGCATCGCCGCCGCTGGACACCGCAACCACCAAAGGTGAACGGTCGACGATGGCCGGGAAGATCACCGAACACAGCGCCGGCGCATCGACCACATTGACCGGTACGCAGCGCTGGTGGGCATCCGCCGAGACCTGGGCGTTGAGCGCCTGGTCATCTGTCGCCGCGATGATCAGCTGGCAACCGTCAAGGTCGCCCGGCTGATAACCACGGCTGAGGATTTCACCACCGCTGTGCCGGACAAGCTCGGCCAGTTGCGCTTCGATCTCGGGCGCGACGACCCGCAACAGCGCCCCGGCGTCGGCCAGCAGACGCGATTTGCGCAAGGCAATTTCGCCCCCACCGACAACCAGCACACGGCTGCCGCGCAGTTTGTGGAACAGCGGCAGAAACTCCATTTAGGCGATGACCTCCAGGCCACCCATGTACGGCTTGAGCACTTCCGGTACGCGGATCGAACCGTCGGCCTGCTGGTAGTTTTCCACTACCGCTACCAGGGTACGACCTACCGCCAGACCCGAACCGTTGAGGGTGTGGACCAGCTCCGGCTTGCCGGTTTCCGGGTTGCGCCAGCGCGCCTGCATACGGCGCGCCTGGAAGTCGCCACAGTTGGAGCACGAGGAGATTTCACGGTACTTGTCCTGGCTCGGCACCCAGACTTCCAGGTCGTAGGTCTTGACCGCACTGAAGCCCATGTCGCCGGTACACAGCGCCAACACGCGGTATGGCAACTCCAGCGCCTGCAACACGCGCTCGGCGTTGGCAGTCAGACCCTCCAGGGCTTCCATGGACTTGCTCGGCTCGACGATCTGGACCATCTCGACCTTGTCGAACTGGTGTTGACGGATCATGCCGCGGGTATCACGACCCGAAGCACCGGCTTCACTGCGGAAGCACGGAGTGTGAGCGACGAACTTGACCGGCAGTTGCTTGGCATCGAGGATCTCGCCGGCAACGATATTGGTCAGCGACACTTCGGCCGTCGGGATCAGGTAGAAGTCGGCCTCGCCGTCACGGCTGATCTTGAACAGGTCTTCCTCGAACTTCGGCAACTGGCCGGTACCTTGCAGCGCCGGGGCTTGTACCAGGTACGGGGTGTAGGCCTCTTCGTAGCCGTGCTCGCTGGTATGCAGGTTGATCATGAACTGCGCCAGGGCGCGGTGCAGACGAGCGATCGGGCCGCGCAGCAGGGCGAAACGGGCGCCCGACAGTTTGGCTGCGGTTTCAAAATCCAGGCCACCGCTCAACTCGCCCAGGGCCACGTGGTCCTTGATCTCGAAGTCGAAGGTGCGCGGGGTGCCCCAGCGGCGGACTTCAACGTTGTGATCTTCATCGGCACCGACCGGCACGCTTTCGTCCGGCAGGTTAGGGATTTCCAGCAGAATCGCGTCCAGCTCGGCCTGAATGCCGTCCAGCTCGAGCTTGCCGCTGGCCAGTTCGTTGGCCATGCGCTCGACGTCAGCCATCAGCGGAGCGATATCTTCGCCGCGGGCCTTGGCCTGGCCGATGGATTTGGAACGGGCGTTACGCTCGGCCTGCAGTTGTTCGGTACGGGTCTGCACCACCTTGCGGCGTTCTTCCAGTGCCTCGATGCGCGCGACATCCAGGCTGAAGCCACGGGAGGCCAGGCGGTCCGCCACTTCCTGAAGTTGGCCGCGTAACAGTTTGGAATCGAGCATGTCGTTCTCTCGTTGGTTCAGAATTTGGTCAAAGACAGGCCGGCCCAGGTTGCGAGCAGCCCGCCAAATACGCTGATCCCGGCATAACCGAAGGCCAGCGGCGCCTGCCCGCTTTCGAGCAGGCGCACGGTATCCAGTGAAAAGGATGAAAATGTCGTCAGACCGCCGAGAAACCCGACGATCAGGCCCGCGCGCAGCTCGACCGGCACCAGCGGGCGATGCAGAAACAGCCCGTAGAGCAAGCCGATCAGCAGGCAGCCAATCAGATTGACCGCCAGCGTACCGAGATAGAAGTGGCGTGGCCAGTGGGCATTGACCCAATTGGCCGTGGCAAAACGCAACAGGGTTCCGGCAATGCCGCCAGCACTGACGGCGGCGATCACGGCAATCATGGTTTTCTCCGTTGCCGCGGGCTCTTGCGGTCGAGCTCGGCCAGGTGTTTGAGCTTCTCGCCGATCTTCAGCTCCAGGCCACGCGGTACCGGTTGGTAGTAATGGCGCGGCTCAAGGTTGTCAGGGAAATAGTCTTCGCCGGCTGCGTAGGCATCTGGCTCGTCATGGGCGTAACGGTATTCGTCGCCATAGCCCAGTTGCTTCATCAGCTTGGTCGGCGCATTGCGCAAGTGTAGCGGCACTTCCAGCGAACCATGCTCGCCAGCTTCACGCAGGGCGGTTTTGAAGCCCATGTACACGGCATTGCTCTTTGGCGCACAGGCCAGATAGGTGATGGCCTGGGCGACAGCCAGTTCGCCTTCAGGGCTGCCCAGGCGCTCCTGTACATCCCAGGCCGCCAGGCACAGGCTCAAAGCGCGGGGGTCGGCGTTGCCGATGTCTTCGCTGGCCATGCGCACCACGCGCCGGGCGATGTACAGCGGATCGCAGCCACCATCAAGCATGCGCGCGAACCAGTACAGTGCGCCGTCGGGGTTGGAGCCACGCACCGACTTGTGCAGCGCCGATATCTGGTCGTAAAAGGCTTCACCGCCCTTGTCGAAACGCCGACGGCTATCGCCGAGCAGACTTTGCAGCAGCTCGACGCCGATTTCGCTGCCGTCTTCGGCGAGGTCCGAGGCGTTCTCAAGGAAGTTGAGCATGCGCCGGCCATCGCCATCGGCGGCGGCCATGAGCATCTGGAAGGCTTCATCGCCGACGCGCAACTGGCGCTTGCCCAGGCCACGTTCTTCCGTCAGAGCGCGATTGACCAGCTTGCGCAGCGCGGCCTCGTCAAGACTTTTGAGCACATAAACCCGCGCTCGCGAAAGCAGCGCATTGTTCAGCTCGAACGAAGGGTTCTCGGTAGTGGCACCGATGAAGATCAGCGTGCCGTCTTCCACATACGGCAGGAAAGCATCCTGCTGGGACTTGTTGAAGCGATGCACTTCATCAACGAACAGTATCGTGCGGCGCCCGTACTGCCCGGCCTGCTGCTTGGCGATGTCCACCGCATGACGGATTTCCTTGACCCCGGCGAGCACCGCCGAAACCGTCTCGAAATGGGCATCACAGAACTGCGCCAGCAGCCGCGCCAGAGTGGTCTTGCCGACCCCGGGCGGGCCCCAGAAGATCATCGAGTGCAGCGCGCCCTGCTCCAGTGCCTCACGCAGCGGTTTACCGCGGGCCAGCAGGTGTTCCTGGCCGACGTACTCGTCCAGGTTGGCCGGGCGCAAGCGCGCGGCCAGGGGCTGGGCTACGGGGTCACTACGAAACAGATCCATGGGCGGCGCTACTACCTCTTACTCGGAGATGACATCCGCGCCTTTGGGGATGTCGAACTTGAACTTGCTCGCCGGGATCGCCTGGTTGGCTTTAACCCCGGTGAACAGAATGTTAGTACGCTGACCGACGCTGTCGATCAGTTGCATGTCATTGACCAGGCCTTTGCGGAACGAAAGACGCAAGGAGTCGAACAGCGTGTCTTTGGTTTTCGGCTTGAGGGTGAAATCCATGACGTCACCTTGTTCCTTGGAGGTGATATCGAAGCTCTGGCTGATCTTCGATACGTCACCGGACAGCAGCAAAGCCGGGGTTTCGGTCAGGCGCTGATCAAGTTTCTTGATGGTCGCCTGCTCCAGATCCGGGTCCCACAGAGTAACGGTCTTGCCATCCGAGACCACCACCTGCTCCTGCGGTGCATCGGTATGCCAGTAGAACAAGCCAGGGCGCTGTACCGACATCTGCCCCGCCGTTTCCTGCAGGCTGGTGCCGCTGGCATCCAGGGTCAGCTGGGAGAAGCGGGCCTCGATGGTTCTGGACTTCTCCAGCAACTGGGTCAGGCGCGCCACGTCCTGCTCACCGGCGAATACCGAAGCGCTGGACAAGGCCAAAGCGGAAACCAACATCATGCGAATCAGGCGCATGGCAATCCTCGTTGCAGTATGGATGGGCCTGTGGCCGGTCGCTGGCCACAGACTGGAAGGTTCTTCAGTCGCGGGACGGCCCGGGGGCAATCACTTCGCGCGAGCCGTTGGTGTTCATCGCGGTGACCACGCCGGCCATTTCCATCGCCTCGATCATCCGCGCGGCGCGGTTGTAGCCGATCTTCAGCTTGCGCTGTACGGCGGAGATGGAGGCGCGGCGGCTTTCCAGGACGAATTGCACGGCTTCATCGTACAGCGCGTCGGTTTCGGCATCATCGTCGCCGCCACCGCCACCACCACCGTCGAAACCGCTACCGGCTTCTTCGACGCCACTGAGGATGTCCTCGTTGTAGTCCGGAGCACCGCGCAGTTTCCACGCCTCGACTACCCGATGGACTTCATCGTCGGACACGAAAGCGCCATGCACACGAATCGGCAGGCTGGTGCCCGGCGGCATGTAGAGCATGTCACCGTGGCCGAGCAGTTGCTCAGCGCCGCCCTGATCGATGATGGTCCGCGAGTCGATCTTGCTCGAAACCTGGAAGGCCATACGGGTCGGAATGTTGGCCTTGATCAGACCGGTAATCACGTCCACCGAAGGCCGCTGGGTCGCGAGAATCAGGTGGATACCGGCGGCACGGGCCTTCTGGGCGATACGCGCGATCAGCTCTTCGACCTTCTTGCCGACAATCATCATCATGTCGGCGAATTCGTCGACCACCACGACGATGGTCGGCAGGGTTTTCAGCAGCGGCGGCACGTCGTCCATGCTTTCGCGCTTGAACATCGGGTCGTAGATCGGCTCACCGGCCTCTTCGGCGTCTTTGACCTTGCGGTTGAAGCCCGCCAGGTTACGCACGCCCATGGCCGCCATCAGCTTGTAGCGCCGCTCCATCTCGGCAACGCTCCAGCGCAGGGCGTTGGCCGCGTCTTTCATGTCGGTGACCACAGGGCAAAGCAGGTGCGGGATGCCTTCATAGATCGACAATTCGAGCATTTTCGGGTCGATCATGATCAGCTTGGCGTCTTCCGGGCCGGACTTGAACAGGATCGACAGGATCATCGCGTTGACCCCCACCGACTTACCGGAACCGGTGGTACCGGCTACCAGCAAGTGCGGCATCTTGGCCAGGTCAGTGATCACCGGCTTGCCGCCGATGTCGTGCCCAAGGGCCATGGTGACTGGCGATTTGGCTTCGTCGTATTGCGGCGACGACAGCACTTCGGAGAAGCGCACGATCTGCCGGTCTTCGTTGGGAATCTCGATACCGACGGTGGTCTTGCCGGGAATCACTTCAACCACACGCACGCTGGTCACCGCCAGGGAACGGGCGAGGTCTTTCGCCAGGTTGGCGATACGGCTGACCTTGACGCCAGCGGCCGGCTGGATTTCGTAACGGGTGATCACCGGCCCTGGATGGATGGAGTCCACCGAGACCTCAACGCCGAATTCCTTGAGTTTGATTTCCAGCAGGTTGCCGACACTGGCCAGGGATTCGGGCGAGTAATTGACCTGCTTTTTCTCGGCAGGATCAAGAATGGAGATCGGCGGCAAGGTGCCTTCGACGGCGCTGTCGACGAACAGTGGCGCCTGTTTTTCCTTCTGCACGCGCTTGCTCGGCTCCGGCACCTTGGCCGGCGCCGGCATGATCACTGGCGCAGGCGGCTGTACACGCTCGGCGACGGGTTTGCTCGGGACAGGTTCACGCTCAGTAATGCGTTCCTTGGCCTTGACCTGCTCGCGGCGATCCGGCACTACCGGGGCCACTACGTCATACTCATCGTCAACTTCACGCAACTGCGCTACCAGGCGCTTACGCTCGTTGCGCGCCGCCCACCAGCGGTTGGCGGCGCCTTGGAACAGTTCAAACAGGTCGAGGGTGATCTTGCCGGTCACGTCCATGACCTTGAACCAGGACAGGTCGGTAAACACGGTCAGACCGAACAGGAACAAGGCAATGAACATCAGGGTGCTGCCCTGCACGTTCAACGCGTTCTTGGCCAGGTCGCCAAGGCTTTCGCCCAGCGCGCCACCGGCCGAAGCCGGCAGGCTGGCGGCCGAATGGAAGTGAATGTGCGCCAGCGCCGCGCCCGAAAGCACCAGGAACACCAGGCCGATCAGGCGCCAGGAGAACAACCAGCCACTCCACTGCCAGGGCTGGTGACGCTCGCGGAAGATCTGCCAGGTCTTGATCGCCAGCAATAGCGGGAAGATATAGGCGAAGTAGCCCAACACCATGAACAGGACATCGGCAAAGTAAGCACCCGCACGTCCGGCGGCATTCTGCACCTGCTCGACATTGCTGGTATGGCTGAAGCCCGGGTCGGCCTGGTCGTAGGTCAGCAGCGCCATCCACAGGTACAGGCACAGCGCCCCCATGGCAATCAGCGCGCCTTCCTTGAGGCGATAATGCAATTGCTGGCGCCACTGCGGCACAGGCAAGGGATTCGATGTTGCGGTGGATTTCTTCAAAACGCGTCTATTCCTGCGCTCAATGCGCGTCCAACAGTGATTGACCTATGTGAACAGTCAACAAACCACTACTTTTAACATTACTGCCCGCCTACCGCCATGGCGGCACGCCAGAAACACGCGTAAACGGGGGCCAATTTCCTATATCGCAATTTGAGCACGCATTTTCTTTTGTGACAAAGGCTTATGCGGTGTTTTTATGCAAGTGTGACAACAAAGGCCCATGCAAGTTGCGAAGGCTCCGGAATGGAGCGATGCTGGGCGCCCTCCCCTCCTGCGCCATTGAACGACGATGCTGACCTGGTTGAGCCGCGACTCCCTGACCTTCCCTGCGCTGGATAAAGCCCTGCGCGATCCCAACGGCCTGCTGGCCGCTGGCGGCGACCTTAGCGCCGAGCGCCTGGTGCAAGCCTACCGCCACGGTTGCTTCCCCTGGTACCAGGACGGCCAGCCGATCCTCTGGTGGTCGCCCGACCCGCGCACAGTGCTGTTTCCCGACGAATTGCACGTATCGCGCTCACTGCGCAAGTTCATCCGCCAGGGCCATTACCAGGTCAGTTTCGACCAGGATTTTGCCGCCGTGATCAAAGCCTGTGCGGCGCCCCGCAACTACGCCGATGGCACCTGGATCACCGACAGCATGCAGGCGGCCTACCTCAAACTGCATCAGCAGGGCTTCGCCCATTCGGTTGAAGTACGTCAGAACGGCGAGCTGGTGGGCGGCCTGTATGGCCTGGCCATGGGCCGACTGTTTTTCGGCGAGTCGATGTTCAGCCGCGCCGACAACGCCTCCAAGGTAGGTTTCGTGACCCTGGTCGAGCACCTGCAGCAGGCCGGTTTTGTCCTGATCGACTGCCAGATGCCGACCGACCACTTGCATAGTCTGGGCGCCAGGGCCATTGCCCGGGCGACCTTCGCCGACTACCTGCAGCGCTACCTGGACCAACCCAGCAGCGCCAGCTGGGTTTGCTAGGCGAGTTTTTCCAGCTGGCTTACACTTAAATCTAAAGCACCTCCCGAGGGGTTGATCATGACAGAGCTGGCGCGGTTGAAGTTTTATGCCACTCAACCCCATTCCTGCAGTTACCTGCCAGACGAACAGGCCACCACGCTGTTTCTCGACCCGAGCCAGCCAATGGATGTGAACGTCTACGCAGACCTGTCGGAAATGGGCTTCCGGCGTAGCGGCGACCACCTGTATCGCCCGCACTGCCAGAACTGCAACGCCTGCGTGCCGGCGCGGATTCCGGCTGCGCGCTTTCTACCCAACCGTCAGCAGAAACGCATCCTCAAGCGCAATGCCGACTTGACCGTCAGCGCCGCACGCCCGGCGTTCAAGGAGGAGTACTTCGAGCTGTACCGGCGCTACATCGAACAACGCCATGCTGACGGTGACATGTACCCGCCCAGCCGCGATCAATTTGCCACCTTCCTGGTCCGCGACCTGCCGTTTTCCCGCTTCTACGAGTTCCGCCTCAACGGCCGCCTGGTCGCCGTAGCGGTCACCGACCTGTTGCCCAATGGCCTGTCGGCGGTCTACACCTTCTACGACCCCGACGAAGAGCGCCGCAGCCTGGGGCGCTTCGCCATCCTCTGGCAGATCACCGAAGCCCTGCGCCAGGGTCTGGATGCGGTCTACCTCGGTTACTGGATCAAAAACTGCAAAAAGATGAACTACAAAACCCAGTACCGCCCCATTGAGCTATTGATCAATCAGCGCTGGGTAACCCTGAACTGAAATCATTGGCTTAAAATCCAGTTTTCGGGCACAATGCACGCCACTTTTTTTGCCTGGCGCAGTTGTGCACCGGGCCATTAACTGGACACCGAGGGCTTTACTGCATGTCGAAAGAAGACAGCTTCGAAATGGAAGGCACTGTCGTCGACACCCTGCCCAACACCATGTTCCGTGTGGAGTTGGAAAATGGGCACGTCGTTACCGCGCATATCTCCGGAAAAATGCGCAAGAACTACATTCGTATTCTGACCGGTGACAAGGTCCGCGTCGAACTGACGCCTTACGACCTGAGCAAGGGGCGCATCACCTACCGCGCCCGCTAAGCGACACCAACAAAAACGCCCGGCTATATGCCGGGCGTTTTTGTTGGTCTTCGAAAAGCATCGCCGGCAAGGCCAGCTCCCACAGGCTGGGCATACACCCTACCTGTGGGAGCCGACCTTGCCGGCGATTAGCCGTTATGCCATCTCAGCCGTGGTCTCGAACTCGAACACCAGCTCGCCATCGCGAATGTCGATGTGCACCACACCGCCGTGCTCGGCCAGCTCTCCGAACAGGATCTCTTCGGCCAATGGCCGTTTGATCTTGTCCTGGATCAGCCGTGCCATTGGCCGTGCACCCATCTGCGCATCGTAACCACCGGCAGCCAGCCAGCTGCGCGCCGCATCGCTCACCTCCAGCAGCACGCGCTTGTCTTCCAGTTGCGCCTGCAGCTCGATGAGGAACTTGTCCACCACACTCTTGATCGTCTCGTGACTGAGGCGACCAAACTGGATGATGGTGTCCAGACGGTTGCGGAACTCTGGCGTGAAGCTCTTCTTGATCACTTCCATGGCGTCGGAGGAGTGATCTTGCTGAGTGAAGCCGATCGAGGCTCGTGCAGCGGTTTCAGCACCGGCGTTGGTGGTCATGATCACGATGACGTTGCGGAAGTCCGCTTTGCGCCCGTTGTTGTCGGTCAGGGTACCGTGGTCCATCACCTGCAGCAGCAGGTTGAAGACTTCAGGATGGGCCTTCTCGATTTCATCGAGCAGCAATACGCAATGCGGCTGCTTGGTGATCGCTTCAGTGAGCAGACCACCCTGATCGAAACCGACGTAACCCGGAGGCGCACCGATCAACCGCGATACGGTATGCCGCTCCATGTACTCGGACATGTCGAAACGCACCAGCTCGACGCCCAAGGCCTTGGCCAACTGACGCGCCGCCTCGGTTTTACCGACACCGGTAGGGCCGGCGAACAGGAACGAGCCCACTGGTTTGTCCGGCGACTTCAAGCCGGCGCGCGACAGTTTGATCGCAGTCGCCAGCGAATCGATCGCTGCATCCTGGCCGAACACGGTCAGCTTCAGATCACGCTCAAGGTTACGCAGCAGCTCTTTGTCGGAACTGGTGACGTGCTTAGGCGGAATCCGCGCGATTTTCGCGACGATGTCCTCGACTTGTGGCACATCGATACGCTTGACGCGCATCTCCACCGGTTGCAGGCGCTGATAAGCGCCGGCCTCGTCGATCACATCGATGGCCTTGTCGGGCATGTGCCGATCATTGATGTAACGGGCCGCCAGCTCGGCAGCGGCGCGCAAGGCTTCATCACTGTATTCGATATTGTGATGAGACTCGAAACGCCCCTTGAGGCCACGCAGAATGCCCACGGTGTCTTCCACCGATGGCTCGCTGACATCAACCTTCTGGAAGCGCCGCGCCAGGGCGCGATCCTTCTCGAAGATCCCGCGAAACTCCTGGAAGGTGGTCGAACCGATGCAACGGATATCACCCGAAGACAACAACGGCTTGAGCAGATTGGAGGCATCCATGACGCCACCGGAAGCTGCACCCGCGCCGATAATGGTGTGAATTTCGTCGATAAACAGGATTGCCTGCGGCCGTTTGCGCAACTCGTTGAGCAGCGCCTTGAAGCGCTTCTCGAAGTCACCGCGGTACTTGGTACCGGCCAGCAAAGCCCCCAGATCCAGGGAATAGACCACGCTTTGCGCCAACAGGTCGGGTACCTGGCCGTCGACGATACGCTTGGCCAGGCCTTCGGCGATGGCCGTCTTGCCGACGCCGGCCTCACCGACCAGCAGCGGGTTGTTCTTGCGCCGACGGGCAAGGATCTGCGCTACGCGCTCGACCTCAAGCTCGCGACCGACCAGCGGGTCGATGCGCCCTTGACGGGCTTGCTCGTTGAGGTTGCTGGCATAGGCATCCAGTGGATTGCCCGACGATGAAGTCTCGCCGCCGTCCTCGTCCTGCATATCCTGCTCGCCCTCGGAGTGCTCACCATGGCCCGGCACCTTGGAGATGCCATGGGCGATGTAATTGACCACGTCGATACGCGCCACGCTCTGCTGCTTGAGCAGGAATACAGCCTGGCTTTCCTGTTCGCTGAAAATCGCTACCAGCACATTGGCACCGGTGACTTCACGCTTGCCCGAGCTCTGGACATGAAAGACTGCGCGCTGCAACACCCGCTGGAAGCCCAGGGTTGGCTGGGTTTCGCGATCCTCGTCATGCACGGGAATCAACGGCGTGGTGGAGTCAATGAACTCCTGCAGGTCGTGTTTGAGTTTGTCGAGGTTCGCGCCGCAGGCGCGCAGAACGGTCGCGGCGGCCTCATTATCCAATAGTGCCAGCAGCAGGTGCTCGACGGTCATGAACTCATGACGTTTCGAGCGCGCCTCCTTGAAGGCCAGATTGAGGGTGACTTCGAGCTCGCGGTTTAACATAGCTTCACCTCATACCCAAGTGGCCGGCGATTAACCGTCCTTCTCGATTTCACAGAGTAGCGGATGCTGGCTTTCCCTTGCGTATTGGTTGACCTGCATGGCCTTGGTCTCGGCGATGTCACGGGTAAACAATCCGCATACTGCCCGTCCTTCTGTATGGACGGCCAGCATGACCTTGGTCGCCAGCTCGCGATTCAGGTTAAAAAACACCTCGAGCACTTCGACGACGAAATCCATCGGTGTGTAGTCATCGTTGAACAAAACCACCTTGTACATGGGTGGCGCCTGCAGGGCCGGTTTGGCCTCCTGTACCGCCAGGCCAGAACCATCGTCCTCATGCGATTGCGGGCGATCCTGATTGAATGTTAGTCGAATCTGGCTATGTGCATGCATGGAAAGAATTTCATCATTTCGACAGGTTGGATTATGGATTGACCGCACAGGTGACGCGCAACTGCCGCCACCTCACCTTGACTATCGGCAAAACGGTGTTACAACCAATAAGAACCCACCGTGGTCGATAAAGATCCGCGCAGTCAACCAGAATTTTCGCAGGTTCATATGCGGATGGAGTGGATGATACTCCAGTGATGGAGTCCTTTGCAGAGGGATATGAGGATGGCAAGCGGTAAAGTCAAGTGGTTCAACAATGCCAAGGGCTATGGCTTCATCAATGAAGACGGGAAAACAGAGGATCTGTTTGCACACTACTCGGCCATTCAGATGGACGGCTATAAAACATTGAAAGCCGGTCAACCCGTCAAGTTCGAGATTATCCAGGGCCCCAAAGGCATGCACGCGGTGAACATCACCAGTGCAACCGTTCAACCCGCTGCCGCCACTACCCCCAACCCCAACCCGGAAGAAACAGTCAAGGCCTGACCCGCCAGACGAAAAAAAACCGGCCAGCCCGCAAGGGCCGGCCGGTTTTTTGTGCTGATTACATGTGTTTGATCAGCGCATCACCAAAACCGGAGCTGCTGACCAGCGTCGCGCCATCCATCAGGCGCTCGAAGTCATAAGTCACGGTTTTAGCCGCGATGGCACCATTGGTACCCTTGATGATCAGGTCAGCCGCCTCGGTCCAGCCCAGGTGGCGCAGCATCATTTCGGCCGAGAGGATTACCGAACCCGGGTTGACCTGGTCTTTGCCGGCGTATTTCGGCGCGGTACCGTGGGTGGCTTCGAACATGGCCACGGTGTCGGACAGGTTGGCGCCCGGCGCAATACCGATACCACCCACTTCTGCCGCCAGGGCATCAGAGAGGTAGTCACCGTTGAGGTTAAGGGTGGCAATCACGTCATATTCGGCCGGACGCAGCAGGATCTGCTGGAGCATGGCGTCAGCGATGGCATCCTTGACGATGACTTCACGGCCGGTTTTCGGGTTTTTGAACTTCATCCATGGGCCGCCGTCGAGCAGCTCGGCGCCGAATTCGTTCTTGGCCACTTCGTAGCCCCAGTCCTTGAAGGCACCTTCGGTGAACTTCATGATGTTGCCCTTGTGCACGATGGTCAGCGACTTGCGGTCGTTGTCCACTACGTACTGCAGCGCCTTGCGCACCAGACGCTGGGTGCCTTCCTTCGATACCGGCTTGATGCCGATGCCGCAATCCTGGTCGAAACGGATCTTGGTGACACCCATTTCTTCTTTCAGGAACTTGATGACCTTGGTCGCCTCAGGCGAACCGGCCTTCCATTCGATACCGGCATAAATGTCTTCGGAGTTTTCGCGGAAGATCACCATGTCGACGTCACCCGGCTTTTTCACCGGGCTCGGCACACCCTGGAACCACACCACCGGACGCAGGCAGACATACAGGTCCAGTTGCTGGCGCAGGGCCACGTTAAGGGAGCGAATACCTCCACCGACCGGGGTGGTCAGCGGACCTTTGATGGAGACGACGTAATCCTTGACCGCATCCAGGGTTTCCTGGGGCAGCCAGGTATCCTGGTCATACACCTGGGTGGCCTTCTCACCGGCGTAGACTTCCATCCAGGAAATCTTGCGCTTGCCCCCATAGGCTTTCTCTACAGCAGCATCGACCACTTTGATCATGACGGGACTGACGTCTACGCCAATGCCGTCGCCTTCGATGAACGGGATGATCGGATTATCAGGAACATTGAGAGAATGGTCCGCATTGACGGTGATTTTGTCGCCGACTGCCGGAACCTTGATTTTCTGGTATCCCATGCTGCACTCCGTTTTTTTTGGTGTGGTACGTCATCTGGATCCCCAGAGCGTACCCCAGATGCACGGCAACGGGAACCATGGCTGCGAATGCACCAAATTGGAGCTCGCGCACCTACATCTTTGGTCTAAAAAAGGCGCTGTTACACGTTGACCTTGATGATTACGAGCAAGGATTTGATATACTCGACCGGTGACCAAAGGGTCACTGGGGCGAACCGTCATTCAACCCCGACCAGACTGGGCTGTTACCGCAGTTCAGCCGTTTGACACTCGACTGATGCAATCCACCATCACTGCACAGAACCCTCGACCTTCTGCTCATAGATGTGTCTGAGCGAAGCGCCTACCCTGCGCACTTCGAGATTCTGCGCACGCTCAGCAAAACAGAGAGTTAACCCGAATATGCCCACCCGATCCAAGATCATCTACACCTTCACCGACGAAGCCCCTGCCCTCGCCACCTATTCACTGCTCCCCATCGTCGAAGCCTTCACCGCTTGCGCCGACATCGCCGTAGAAACCCGGGACATCTCTCTGGCCGGCCGCATCCTTTCTGCCTTCCCTGAACAGCTCGGCGCCGACAAGCAAGTGGCCGACCACCTGGCAGAACTGGGCCAACTGGCAACCACGCCAGAAGCCAACATCATCAAGCTGCCGAACATCAGCGCCTCGGTACCGCAGCTCAAGGCCGCGATCAAGGAACTGCAAGCCAAGGGCTTCAACGTTCCTGACTACCCTGAAGCCGCCGCTACCGATGCCGAGAAAGAAGCCAAGGCTCGCTACGACCGCATCAAGGGCAGCGCCGTAAACCCGGTTCTGCGCGAAGGCAACTCCGACCGCCGCGCGCCGCTGTCGGTCAAGAACTACGCACGCAAGCACCCGCACAAGATGGGCGCCTGGGCTGCCGACTCCAAGTCTCACGTGGCACACATGAGCCACGGCGACTTCTACGGCAGCGAGAAAGCCGCGCTGATCGAAGCCGATGACAGCCTGCGTATCGAACTGCTGGACAAGAACGGCACCACCACCGTTCTGAAAGAAAAGACCTCGGTCAAAGCCGGCGAGATCATCGACTGCGCAGTATTGAGCACCAAAGCCCTGCGCAAGTTCATCGCCGCCGAAATCGAAGACGCCAAGGCCAAGGGCGTACTGCTGTCGGTACACCTCAAAGCCACCATGATGAAGGTTTCCGACCCGATCATGTTCGGCCAGATCGTTGCCGAGTACTACCAGGACGCGCTGAACAAGCACGCCGCAGTACTGGAAGAGATCGGCTTCAACCTGAACAACGGTATCGGCGACCTGTACGCCCGCATCAAGGCCCTGCCAGCTGAACAGCAGGCGCAGATCGAAGCCGACGTCAAAGCCGTCTACGACGTGCGTCCGGCGCTGGCCATGGTCAACTCCGACAAGGGCATCACCAACCTGCACGTGCCAAGCGACGTCATCGTCGATGCCTCGATGCCGGCGATGATCCGTGACTCGGGCAAGATGTGGAACACCGAAGGTCAGCTGCAAGACACCAAGGCAGTCATCCCGGACCGTTGCTACGCGACCATCTACCAGGCCGTTATCGAAGACTGCAAGCAACACGGCGCCTTCGATCCGACCACCATGGGCAGCGTGCCGAACGTTGGCCTGATGGCGCAGAAAGCCGAAGAGTACGGCTCGCACGACAAGACCTTCCAGGCCAAGGCCGACGGCGTGATCCGTGTAGTTGACGGCAAGGGCAACCTGGTCCTGTCGCAGGAAGTCGAAGCCGGCGACATCTTCCGCATGTGCCAGACCAAAGACGCGCCGATCCAGGACTGGGTCAAACTGGCCGTCAACCGCGCCCGCGCCAGCAACACCCCGGCGCTGTTCTGGCTCGACCCGCAGCGTGCCCACGACGGCGTGCTGATCGAGAAGGTCCAGAAGTACCTGAAAGACCACGACACCGCCGGCCTGGACATCCGCGTCCTGTCGCCTGTCGAGGCGATGAAGGTTTCCCTGCAGCGCATCCGTGCTGGCCAGGACACCATCTCGGTAACCGGTAACGTACTGCGCGACTACCTGACCGACCTGTTCCCGATCATGGAGCTGGGCACCAGCGCCAAGATGCTGTCGATCGTGCCGCTGATGAACAACGGTGGCCTGTTCGAAACCGGCGCCGGCGGCTCGGCACCGAAACACGTACAGCAACTGGTTGAAGAGAACTTCCTGCGCTGGGATTCCCTGGGCGAGTTTCTGGCCCTGGCCGCTTCCCTGGAGCACCTGGGCACTGCCTACGCCAACCCGAAAGCCAAGGTACTGGCGGCAACCCTGGACCAGGCCACCGGCCAGTTCCTGGACACCAACAAGTCCCCTGCGCGCAAGGTTGGCGGTATCGACAACCGTGGCAGCCACTTCTACCTGACCCTGTACTGGGCACAGGCTCTGGCTACCCAGAGCGACGACGCCGCCCTGCAAGCGCGCTTCGCCCCACTGGCAAAAGCCCTGGCCGAGAACGAAGCGACCATCGTCGCCGAACTCAACGCCGTTCAGGGCAAGCCGGCTGAAATCGGTGGTTACTACTACCCGGATGCCGAGCTGACCAGCAAAGTGATGCGTCCGAGCCAGACCCTCAACAGCGCGATTGCCGCCCTGTAAGGTTCGCTTGACGTAACATCGGAAGCCCCGGCCACGCACCGGGGCTTCTGCTTTTCCGGGCTACCACCACAGGACCAACTGCATGACCTGGCAACCCCACATCACCGTCGCCACTATCGTCGAAGACCAGGGCCGCTTCCTCATGGTCGAGGAATTCAAAGCCGGCAAACACGTCTACAACCAACCCGCCGGGCACCTGGAAGCCAACGAGAGCCTGCTCGACGCCGCCCGCCGTGAAACCCTCGAAGAAACCGCCTGGGAGGTCGAACTGACCGGCGTAGTCGGCATCTACCTCTATACCGCCCCGAGCAATGGCGTGACCTACCAACGCGTGTGCTTCGCCGCCCGCCCACTCAAGCATCACCCCGAGCGCGCCCTGGACAGCGACATCGTCCGCGCCGCATGGCTGACCCGCGACGAATTGCTGGCAGACCCTGAACGCTGGCGCAGCGAGCTGGTGCCACGCTGTATCGACGACTACCTGGCCGGGCCGCTACACAGCCTGGCATTGATCCGCGACTGACAGTGACGATGCCTTGAAGGCCGTAGCCTGATAGAATTGTTGTCTTTTTCCAGATACACAGCCGGTACCTATGACCAGTCCAGCACTTTACGAACCCGAAAAGACACGCGTTATTGTCGGCATGTCCGGCGGCGTGGACTCTTCCGTCTCCGCCCTCCTGCTGATGGAGCAGGGCTACCAGGTGGAAGGCCTGTTCATGAAGAACTGGGAAGAGGACGACGGCACCGAATACTGCACCGCCCGCGAAGACCTGGCCGACGCCCAGGCCGTGTGCGACCGCATCGGTATCAAGTTGCATACCGCCAACTTCGCCGCCGAATACTGGGACAACGTCTTCGAGCACTTCCTGGCCGAATACAAGGCCGGACGCACGCCGAACCCGGACATCCTGTGCAACCGCGAAATCAAGTTCAAGGCGTTCCTCGACTACGCCCTGATGCTCGGCGCCGACCTGATCGCCACCGGCCACTACGTGCGCCGCCGCGACACGGACGGCCGCACCGAACTGCTCAAGGGCCTGGACCCGAACAAGGACCAGAGCTACTTCCTGCACGCCGTCGGCGGCAAGGAAATTGCCCGCACTCTGTTCCCCGTTGGCGAGCTGGAAAAGCCCGAAGTACGCGCCATTGCCGAGAAGCACGGCCTGGCCACTGCGAAGAAGAAAGACTCCACCGGCATCTGCTTTATCGGTGAGCGCCGCTTCAGCGACTTCCTCAAGCAGTACCTGCCAGCACAGCCTGGTGAAATCCAGACCACTGAAGGCGAAGTCATCGGTCGCCATCACGGCTTGATGTACCACACCATCGGCCAGCGCCAGGGCCTGGGCATCGGCGGCCTCAAGGACGCCGGCGACGAGCCGTGGTACGTGCTGGAAAAAGACCTCGCCCGCAACGTGCTGGTGGTGGGTCAAGGCAATGAGCATCCATGGCTGTTCTCCCGCGCCCTGCTCGCATCGGAGATCTTCTGGGTCAACCCGATCGACCTGTCCAGCCCACGGCGCCTGACCGCCAAGGTGCGCTACCGCCAGAGCGATCAGGATTGCACCCTGGAACTGACCGCAAGCGGCTACCGTGCCGTATTCGACGAACCCCAGCGTGCGGTGACCCCGGGCCAGTCGGTGGTGTTCTATGACGGTGAAATCTGCCTGGGTGGCGGCGTGATCGAAACGGCCGAGCCGTGGAGCGCTCGCTGATGAGCTCGATCCAAGAGCAACTGATCGCCCTCGGCGGCGTGTTCCAGGCTGCAGTGCTGGTGGACCGCATCGCCCGCACCGGCCAGGCCAGCGAGGCCAACCTGGGCTGCATGCTGGGCAGCCTGCTGGTGCGCGACCCGCAAAACACTCTGGAAGTATTCGGCGGCGACGACCTTAACCTGCGTGACGGCTACCGCGCCCTGGCCAGCGCCCTGGAGCGCGATCCGGGCAGCCTGCAACGCGAGCCGTTGCGCTACGCGTTGTCGATGCTTGGTCTTGAGCGTCAACTGGCCAAGCGTGGCGACATGCTTGATGTGATCGGCAATCGACTGCCACAGATCCAGTCCCAGGCCGACCATTTCGGCCTGGTGCATGAAAACGTCATTGCCTCCAGCGGCGCCCTGTATCAGGACACTTTGAGCACCTTGCGCCAGCGCATCCAGGTACACGGCGACATGCGCCACCTGCAGCAACCAAGCAACGCCTCGAAGATCCGCGCGCTGCTGCTGGCCGGTATTCGCGCGGCACGCCTGTGGCGGCAGCTGGGCGGGCATCGCTGGCAACTGGTGGTCAGCCGGCGCAAATTGCTCAAAGAGCTGTATCCGATGCTGCGCGGCTGACAAAGTCATCGCGGGGCAAGCCCGCTCCCACAGAGTCATCTCATACTTGTGGGAGCGGGCTTGCCCCGCGATGTAGCCAAAGATTTACTGGCGGACCATTGGTCAGCCACCCGACTCGGGCGCATTTTTCATGTATGATATGCGCCCTCTTCAAAGCCTGACTGTCCGAGAACACCCCATGCAGCTTTCCTCGCTCACTGCGGTTTCCCCTGTTGACGGCCGTTATGCCGGCAAAACCCAGGCCCTGCGCCCTATTTTCAGCGAATACGGCCTGATCCGTTTCCGCGCCCTGGTCGAGGTGCGCTGGTTGCAGCGCCTCGCCGCTCATCCGCAAATCGCTGAAGTTCCAGCGTTTTCCGCCGAAGCCAATGCACTGCTCAATGGTCTGGCCGATGAGTTCGCCCTCGAGCACGCCGAGCGCGTGAAAGAAATCGAGCGCACCACCAACCACGACGTCAAGGCCATTGAGTACCTGCTCAAAGAGCAGGCTGCCAAGCTGCCAGAGCTGGCCAAGGTGAGTGAATTCATCCACTTCGCCTGCACCAGTGAAGACATCAACAACCTGTCCCACGCCCTGATGCTGCGCGAAGGCCGCGATACCGTGCTGCTGCCGCTGATGCGCCAGATCGCCCAGGCGATCCGTGAGCTGGCTCACCGCTTCGCCGACGTGCCGATGCTGTCGCGCACCCACGGCCAACCGGCTTCGCCGACCACCCTGGGTAAAGAGCTGGCCAACGTCGTCTATCGCCTCGAGCGCCAGATCGCTCAGGTCGCCGCTGTCCCACTGCTGGGCAAGACCAACGGCGCCGTAGGCAACTACAACGCCCACCTGTCGGCCTACCCGCAGATCGACTGGGAAGCCAACGCCCGCGCCTTCATCGAAGACGAGCTGGGCCTGGTGTTCAACCCGTACACCACGCAGATCGAGCCGCACGACTACATCGCCGAGCTGTTCGACGCAATCGCCCGCTTCAACACCATCCTGATCGACTTCGACCGCGATATCTGGGGCTACATCTCCCTGGGTTACTTCAAGCAGCGCACCATCGCTGGTGAAATCGGTTCCTCGACCATGCCGCACAAGGTCAACCCGATCGACTTCGAGAACTCCGAAGGCAACCTGGGTATCGCCAACGCACTGTTCCAGCACCTGGCCAGCAAGCTGCCGATCTCGCGCTGGCAGCGCGACCTGACCGACTCCACCGTGCTGCGCAACCTGGGCGTCGGTTTCGCCCACAGCGTGATTGCCTACGAGGCCAGCCTCAAGGGCATCAGCAAGCTGGAAATCAACGAAGCCCGTATCGCCGAAGACCTGGACGCCTGCTGGGAAGTCCTCGCCGAGCCGATCCAGACCGTCATGCGCCGCTACGACATCGAGAACCCCTACGAGAAGCTCAAAGAGCTGACCCGTGGCAAAGGCATCAGCCCGGAAGTACTGCTGACCTTCATCGATGGCCTGGACATGCCGGCTGAAGCGCGCGAAGAACTGAAAAAGCTGACCCCAGCCTCTTACATCGGTAACGCTGCGGCTCAAGCCAAACGCATCTGATCTGCGCCCTGCGCGTAAACGCCCGGCTCAGCCGGGCGTTTTTATTACCGAAAGAAAATTACTTTTTTTCAATAGGTTACACATGAATCCTGATACTCCACTGCAGCTGCTGGGCGGCCTCACTGCCCGCGAATTCATGCGCGACTACTGGCAGAAGAAACCTCTGCTGGTGCGCCAGGCCTTCACTGATTTCGAAAGCCCGATCGACGCCGACGAACTGGCCGGCCTGGCCCTGGAAGAAGAAGTCGAATCGCGCCTGGTCATCGAACACGGCGAGCGCCCGTGGGAAATGCGTCGCGGCCCGTTCGAGGAAGACACCTTCAGCACTCTGCCTGAGCGTGACTGGACCCTGCTGGTACAGGCGGTGGACCAGTTTGTGCCTGAAGTCCACGAACTGCTGGAGCACTTCCGCTTCCTGCCGAGCTGGCGCATCGACGACGTGATGATCAGCTTCGCCGCTCCGGGTGGCAGTGTCGGCCCGCACTTCGACAACTACGATGTATTCCTGCTGCAAGGCCAAGGCAAGCGCAACTGGAAAATCGGCCAGATGTGCGACAGCGACAGCCCGCTGCTCGAACACGCCGACCTGCGCATCCTGGCTGAATTCGAGCAGAGCGAAGAGTGGACCCTGGAACCGGGCGACATGCTCTACCTGCCGCCGCGCCTGGCCCACTACGGCATTGCCGAAGACGACTGCCTGACCTACTCGGTGGGCTTTCGCGCCCCTAGCGCCGCCGAAGTGCTGACCCACTTCACCGACTTCCTCAGCCAGTTCCTGCCTGACGAAGAGCGCTACACCGACGCCGACGCCCAGCCGGTCAGCGACCCGCACCAGATCCAGCACGACGCTCTTGGCCGCCTGAAGAACCTGTTGACCGAGCACATGGGCGACGAACGCCTGCTGCTGACCTGGTTCGGCCAGTTCATGACCGAGCCACGCTACCCGGAACTGGTCAGCGGGGAGCCGCTGGACGAAGCGGAACTGATCGAAAGCCTGGCCCAGGGCGCGATCCTGATCCGCAACCCGAGCGCGCGCCTGGCCTGGTCGGAAGTCGATGACAACCTGCTGCTGTTCGCCAGCGGTCAGAGCCGTCTGCTGCCGGGTGACCTGCGCGAACTGCTGAAGCTGATCTGCGCCGCCGACGCGTTGCATATTGAAAACCTTGAGCAGTGGCTTGAAAGCGATCAAGGCATTACCTTGATCTGCGAACTGGTCAAACAAGGAAGCTTGGGGTTTGCCAATGAATAAGATCCGCGTCCGCCTCGCCGACTGGCACAAAGACAACGCCGACATCCGCCGCATCCGCGAAGCCGTGTTCATCGCCGAGCAGTGCGTACCGCCAGAACTGGAGTGGGATGCCGACGACAACAGCGCCGTGCACTTCCTCGCGATGGAGGGTGACTACGCCATCGGTACAGCGCGCCTGCTGGCCGACGGTCAGATCGGCCGGGTATCGGTGCTCAAGGACTGGCGCGGCCTGAAAGTCGGCGATGCGCTGATGCAGGCGGTTATCGTCGAAGCGCAGAACCGCGACCTCAAGCAGCAGATGCTCAGCGCCCAGGTGCAGGCGACGCCGTTCTACGAACGCCTTGGCTTCAAGGTAGTCAGCGAAGAGTTCCTCGAGGCGGGCATTCCGCACGTGGATATGGTTCGCGAGTCGCGCGAACTGGCCTGATAAGCCTTCGCGGGGCAAGCCCGCTCCCACTGTGGGAGCGGGCTTGCCCCGCGATGAGGCCAGCAAAAACCCTACAAATTTGCCATCATGTCCACTCCACCCGCGGAGATCATGGACATGCCGCTACGCCCCCTACTCGCCTCCCTGCTTCTGTCGTTCAGCCTGAATGCGCTGGCCGCCACTGAAGTCCTGCCGCTGAACCACCGCACCAGCGCCGAACTGCTCCCTACCGCACAATCGTTCATCGGCAAGGATGGCAGCGTCAGCGCCTTTGAAAACAAGCTGATCGTCAATGCCGAGCCGAAAAAGATCGATGACTTGCGCACCCTGCTGCAGCAACTGGACACCGCGCCGCGCAGGCTACTGATCAGCGTCGACAACAACGACAGCAATTTCCAGGACAACCGTGGCAACGCCCGGGTCATCCACTACGGCACCGCCAACCGTGAAGGTGGTATGCAACAGGTACAGGCCAGCGAAGGCAGCCCGGCACTGATCCAGGTCGGCCAGAGCATCCCGATCACCAGCACCAGCACTGATGGCTTCGGCCGACTGCAAAGCGACACCGAATACCGTAACGTCACCCAGGGCTTCTACGTCACTGCCAGCGTCACGGGCGACACCGTGCACCTGGCCATCAGCACCAACAATGACCGGATGAGCCTGGAGCGTCCTGATGTAGTGAAGGTTCAAAGTACCGACACAAAAGTCAGCGGCAAGCTCGGTGAATGGATCACCCTGGCCGGGGTCAACCAGCAGAGCCAGTCCGAACGCAGTGCTTCTGCCCTCAGTTACAGCACCCAGCGCGGTGAGAACATGACTTTGCGGGTAAAAGTCGACGCACTGGACTGAACCCAGACAAATCAAGGCCTCGACCGAAGGACTTGGAACTGACCGGCGAGTCGCATTAGACCAAAGATGTAGTGGTTTGAAAAAAGCACTACAAAACATTTGACGACCTCAAATCGCCGAGGCATGATGGCCCCGCTCCCGCTAATCAGAGGCCCTGGCAAGGGCCTTCGAGCCGCGCTCTAACCTACCCACCTGAGCCGACTCGTGTCTGTACAGCCCACAAGGCAGTTTGACGAGATTGCGACTGGAACGAAGTTGTCCCGAGGGACGGAAGCGCATCAAGAGGCACACGGCAGCACTGTTTACTGCAGCTCGGCAACCACGAGCCACCCTGCAGCGAATACCTCGCCCACGCCTGCTCACTTCCCCTCTTCGAGCCCCATCGTTCGACCGTCGCATATTTCGCTGAACATGACTTACGCCAGGCTTCTGATCTGCGCTGTGTGAGCGAGAATTTTTCCAAGACCGATGCGACGAGGTTTATTTCCATGGCACTGACACGCGAACAGCAAATTGCAGCCCTCGAAAAAGACTGGGCCGAAAACCCGCGCTGGAAAGGCGTGACCCGTACCTACACCGCCGCTGATGTCGTACGTCTGCGTGGCTCGGTCCAGCCTGAGCACACCCTGGCCCGCATGGGTGCCGAGAAGCTGTGGAAGCTGGTCACCCAGGGTGCTCACCCATCCTTCCGCCCGGAAAAAGATTTCGTCAACTGCATGGGCGCCCTGACCGGCGGCCAGGCTGTGCAACAGGTTAAAGCCGGTATCCAGGCTATCTACCTGTCCGGCTGGCAAGTGGCTGCCGACAACAACTCGGCCGAGTCCATGTACCCAGACCAGTCGCTGTACCCGGTTGACTCGGTGCCAACCGTGGTCAAGCGCATCAACAACTCGTTCCGTCGTGCCGACCAGATCCAGTGGAAAGCCGGCAAGAACCCAGGCGACGAAGGCTACGTCGACTACTTCGCGCCAATCGTGGCTGACGCCGAAGCCGGTTTCGGTGGCGTACTGAACGCCTACGAGCTGATGAAGAACATGATCGAAGCAGGCGCCGCCGGCGTTCACTTCGAAGACCAGCTGGCCTCGGTGAAAAAATGCGGCCACATGGGCGGCAAGGTACTGGTACCGACCCAGGAAGCCGTACAGAAGCTGACTGCTGCCCGTCTGGCGGCCGACGTTGCTGGTGTACCGACCATTATCCTGGCCCGTACCGACGCCAACGCCGCTGACCTGCTGACCAGCGACTGCGACCCGTACGACCAGCCGTTCGTGATCGGCGAGCGCACCCAGGAAGGCTTCTACAAAGTACGCGCCGGCCTGGATCAAGCCATTGCCCGTGGCCTGGCCTACGCTCCATACGCCGACCTGATCTGGTGCGAAACTGCCAAACCGGACCTGGAAGAAGCGCGTCGCTTCGCCGAAGCGATCAAGAAGGAATACCCGGACCAGATCCTGTCCTACAACTGCTCGCCTTCTTTCAACTGGAAGAAGAACCTGGACGACGCGACCATCGCCAAGTTCCAGCGCGAACTGTCGGCCATGGGCTACAAGCACCAGTTCATTACCCTGGCCGGT
The DNA here is from genome assembly GCF_059415665.1 of Pseudomonas sp. GW821-FHT10B02. Classification (NCBI taxonomy): domain Bacteria; kingdom Pseudomonadati; phylum Pseudomonadota; class Gammaproteobacteria; order Pseudomonadales; family Pseudomonadaceae; genus Pseudomonas; species Pseudomonas sp. GW821-FHT10B02. The sequence goes on from NZ_JBWKNR010000016.1 coordinate 71,007, forward strand.
ATCCACAACATGTGGCACGGCATGTTCAACCTGGCGCACGACTACGCCCGCAACGACATGACCGCTTACGTGAAACTGCAGGAACAAGAGTTCGCTGACGCGTCGAAAGGCTACACCTTCGTCGCTCACCAGCAAGAAGTCGGCACCGGCTACTTCGACGACATGACCACCGTGATCCAGGGTGGCAAGTCCTCGGTAACCGCACTGACCGGCTCGACCGAAGAAGAGCAGTTCCACTGATCTCTGATCGATTGCTGAAATTCGGGTAACAGACAAAACCCGGGGCCTGTGATGGGGCTCCGGGTTTTGTTTTCATCGGCCCGGCCCCACAGTGCCGCGTGTTTCGGCCGATTCGCCACTTCCCTATAAATCCCCATTGGCTATGCTAGGTGCACAACAACACCAAGGATTGGCCATGCCCCGCCCATTGACCCTGCTCTGCCTGGCCCTGCTCGGCGCAGCTTTCTATATATATGCACTGGCAAGCCAGAACGCGCTGCTCGGTCTTGCCGTCAAACCGATCCCAGTGCTGGCATTGATCGCCTGGCTCAGGACCGCAGCGCCTTCGCGCTACCGGCACTGGATCACCATTGGCCTGGGCTTCTCGCTACTGGGCGACATCCTTTTGGCCGTACCTGGCGACCTATTCGTATTTGGCCTGGCAGCGTTTCTTTGCGCCCATCTGGCGTACCTGCGCGGCTACCTGAGCGAAACACGCGAGCGGGCAACCTCGGCTTTGGTCATTTCGGCGTTTGTCGGTATCACGCTGCTGACTGTACTGATCAGTCATGGCCTGGGTGAGCTGCTGATTCCGGTAACGGTGTACGCCCTGGCCATCAGTGCGATGCTCTGGCGCGCGCTGGCCTGTGGTGGCATTGCCGCGCTGGGGGCGATCGCCTTCGTATTCTCCGACAGCCTGATCGGCATCGACCGCTTTGTCGGCCATTTCCAGGCAGCCCCTTACCTGATCATCCTCGCCTACTGGCTGGGCCAATGGGCAATTGCCGCCTCGGCCTACACCAACCGCCCAGCAAAAACCTTGATCCAGACCGCGGCAGGCCAGGATAAATTCGGTTAAAACACGAGGTGTGGAAACTTGCGGGTGATGCCTATGCCACACAACTTTGTAGTTGACCCGAACAGTAGGACGAATTGCACACCTTCAAATGATATTAATTATCATTTCGAAGTTACAGCTTCATTACGCGTTGCAAGAAACATAATTAACAAAACCCGAGACAATGCCCGCCCCATGCGGCCTGCAGCGAGTTACGAAAGATTTTTGTTCTTAATCCTACGAATAAATTTGCTGCAGAAATTTTACTTGCACCGGGTTTACCCATAAAATCAGCACGATAGATTCCGCTGCGACATATCGTCACTGCTTTACTACTTTCCAAGCCGCAGAGACTGGTCTCTGTATAAGGATTTTCAGCATGCCCGATTCGACAGGACTCATCGCCCACAACTGGGGCTTTGCCATTTTCCTTTTGGGTGTCGTTGGCCTGTGTGCCTTCATGCTCGGTCTGTCCGCCCTGCTCGGTAGCAAGGCCTGGGGCCGCAGCAAGAACGAACCCTTCGAGTCCGGCATGCTGCCTACTGGCGGCGCCCGCTTGCGCCTGTCAGCCAAATTCTATCTGGTCGCGATGCTCTTCGTGATCTTCGATATCGAAGCCCTCTTTCTCTTTGCATGGTCTGTGTCCGTCCGCGAAAGCGGCTGGACCGGATTCGTCGAAGCTCTCGTTTTCATAGCAATTCTGTTGGCAGGTCTTGTCTACCTTTGGCGCGTCGGGGCACTTGATTGGGCTCCCGAAGGTCGTCGCAAGCGGCAAGCGAAGCTGAAACAATGAGGCTTTGGCAATGCAATACAATCTCACCAGAATCGACCCGGATGCTCCCAACGAGCAATATCCAATCGGAGAGCGGGAAACCGTCTCCGATTCGCTGCTAGAGGACCAGGTCCACAAGAACATCTTCATGGGCAAACTTGAAGATGTGCTCAGTGGCGCGGTCAACTGGGGGCGTAAAAACTCCCTGTGGCCGTACAACTTCGGCCTCTCCTGCTGCTACGTGGAAATGACCACGGCCTTCACGGCGCCCCACGACATCGCCCGCTTCGGCGCCGAAGTCATCCGGGCATCGCCGCGTCAGGCCGACTTCATGGTCATCGCCGGCACCTGCTTCATCAAGATGGCGCCGATCATCCAGCGCCTGTACGAGCAGATGCTTGAACCCAAGTGGGTCATCTCCATGGGTTCGTGCGCCAACTCCGGTGGCATGTACGACATTTACTCGGTCGTTCAGGGGGTCGACAAGTTCCTCCCCGTGGATGTCTATGTCCCTGGTTGCCCGCCTCGCCCTGAAGCCTTCCTGCAAGGCCTGATGCTGTTGCAGGAGTCGATTGGCCAGGAGCGTCGTCCTCTTTCCTGGGTTGTCGGTGATCAAGGCATTTACCGTGCCGAGATGCCGTCGCAGAAAGAGCAACGCCGTGAACAGCGCATCCAGGTCACCAACCTGCGCAGCCCCGACGAAGTCTGATCCAGCTATCTGTTGCCTGCGCGTGCGCGACAGGCAGCCTGGCTTCATTCTCTACGTTGACCGAAAGCGACCGAGACCATGACAGCGGACACCGCTATTTATATCCCGCCTTACAAGGCTGACGACCAGGATGTGGTTGTCGAACTGAACAACAAATTTGGCCCCGAGGCGTTCGTCGCCCAGGAAACCCGCACCGGCATGCCGGTGCTTTGGGTTACCCGCGCCAAACTCAAGGAAGTCCTGAGCTTCCTGCGCAATGTCGCCAAACCGTACAGCATGCTCTACGACCTGCATGGTGTGGACGAACGTCTGCGCACCCAGCGCCGTGGCCTGCCAAGTGCCGACTTCAGCGTGTTCTACCACCTGCTTTCGGTGGAACGGAACAGCGACGTGATGATCAAGGTAGCCTTGAACGAAGGCGACCTGAACCTGCCGACCGTGACCGGTATCTGGCCGAACGCCAACTGGTACGAGCGCGAAGTCTGGGACATGTTCGGCATCGACTTTGCCGGCCACCCGCACCTGACCCGGATCATGATGCCGCCGACCTGGGAGGGTCACCCGCTGCGCAAGGACTACCCTGCGCGCGCCACCGAGTTCGATCCGTACAGCCTGACCCTGGCCAAGCAGCAGCTTGAGGAAGAAGCCGCGCGCTTCAACCCTGAAGCCTGGGGCATGAAGCGCCAGGGCGCCAACGAGGACTACATGTTCCTCAACCTCGGCCCGAACCACCCTTCGGCGCACGGTGCCTTCCGTATCGTCCTGCAGCTGGACGGCGAAGAGATCGTCGACTGCGTCCCGGACATCGGTTACCACCACCGTGGTGCCGAGAAGATGGCCGAGCGTCAGTCCTGGCACAGCTTCATTCCCTACACCGACCGTATCGACTACCTCGGCGGGGTGATGAACAACCTGCCGTACGTGCTCGCGGTCGAGAAGCTGGCCGGCATCCAGGTGCCACAGAAGGTCGACGTGATCCGCATCATGCTGGCCGAGTTCTTCCGGATCACCAGCCACCTGCTGTTCCTGGGTACCTACATCCAGGACGTCGGCGCCATGACCCCGGTGTTCTTCACCTTTACCGACCGTCAGCGCGCCTACACCGTGATCGAAGCCATCACCGGTTTCCGTCTGCACCCGGCCTGGTACCGCATCGGTGGTGTCGCCCATGACCTGCCGCGCGGCTGGGAAAAACTGGTGAAAGACTTCGTCGACTGGCTGCCAAAGCGCCTCGACGAATACACCAAGGCGGCCCTGCAGAACAGTATCCTCAAGGGCCGGACCATCGGCGTTGCCCAGTACAACACCAAAGAGGCCCTGGAATGGGGCGTCACCGGTGCCGGCCTGCGTTCCACCGGCCTGGACTTCGACCTGCGCAAAGCCCGCCCTTATTCCGGCTACGAGAACTTCGAGTTCGAAGTACCGCTGGCCCACAACGGCGATGCCTACGATCGCTGCATGGTCCGTGTCGAGGAGATGCGCCAGAGTATCCGCATCATCGACCAGTGCCTGCGCAACATGCCGGAAGGCCCGTACAAAGCGGATCACCCGCTGACCACGCCGCCGCCGAAAGAGCGCACCCTGCAGCACATCGAAACCCTGATCACTCACTTCCTGCAGGTTTCGTGGGGCCCGGTCATGCCGGCCAACGAATCCTTCCAGATGATCGAGGCGACCAAGGGCATCAACAGTTACTACCTGACGAGCGACGGCGGCACCATGAGCTACCGCACCCGGATTCGCACCCCGAGCTACCCGCACCTGCAGCAGATCCCTTCGGTGATCCGCGGCAGCATGGTCGCGGACCTCATTGCGTACCTGGGCAGTATCGACTTCGTTATGGCTGACGTGGACCGCTAAGCATGAACAACACGCTTATCCAAACCGACCGTTTCGCCCTGAGCGAAACCGAGCGCTCGGCCATCGAGCACGAGATGCATCACTACGAGGACCCGCGCGCGGCGTCCATCGAAGCCCTGAAGATCGTTCAGAAGGAACGCGGCTGGGTGCCTGACGGCGCCATCTATGCCATCGGCGAAGTGCTCGGCATTCCGGCCAGCGACGTCGAAGGCGTTGCAACCTTCTATAGTCAGATCTTCCGTCAGCCGGTTGGCCGGCACATCATCCGCGTTTGCGACAGCATGGTCTGCTACATCGGCGGCCACGAGTCCGTGGTCAGCCAGATCCAGAGCGAGCTGGGTATTGGCCTGGGCCAGACCACCGCCGACGGCCGCTTCACCCTGCTGCCAGTGTGCTGCCTGGGTAACTGCGACAAGGCCCCGGCACTGATGATCGACGACGACACCTTTGGCGATGTCCAGCCTGCTGGCGTTTCCAAGTTGCTGGAGGGTTACGTATGACCATCACTTCCTTCGGCCCGGCCAACCGCATTGCCCGCAGCGCCGAGACGCATCCGCTGACCTGGCGCCTGCGCGACGACGGCGAGCCGGTCTGGCTGGACGAGTACCAGGCCAAGGACGGCTATGCCGCCGCCCGCAAGGCCCTGGCGCAGATGTCCCAGGACGATATCGTCCAGACCGTCAAAGATTCCGGCCTCAAGGGCCGTGGCGGTGCGGGCTTCCCCACCGGCGTCAAATGGGGCCTGATGCCCAAAGACGAATCGATGAACATCCGCTACCTGCTGTGCAACGCGGATGAAATGGAGCCCAACACCTGGAAAGACCGCATGCTGATGGAGCAACAGCCCCATCTGCTGGTCGAGGGCATGCTGATCAGCGCCCGCGCGCTGAAGGCTTACCGTGGCTACATCTTCCTGCGTGGTGAATACACCACCGCGGCGAAGAACCTCAACCGCGCCATCGATGAAGCCAAGGCCGCAGGCCTGCTGGGCAAGAACATTCTCGGCAGCGGTTTTGACTTCGAGCTGTTCGTGCACACCGGCGCCGGGCGTTACATCTGCGGTGAAGAAACCGCACTGATCAACTCCCTCGAAGGCCGCCGCGCCAACCCGCGCTCCAAGCCGCCCTTCCCTGCCGCCGTCGGCGTCTGGGGCAAGCCAACCTGCGTGAACAACGTCGAGACCCTGTGCAACGTACCGGCCATCGTCGGTAATGGCGTCGACTGGTACAAGTCGCTGGCCCGCGAAGGTTCTGAAGACCACGGCACCAAGCTGATGGGCTTCTCCGGCAAGGTCAAGAACCCGGGCCTGTGGGAACTGCCGTTTGGCGTAACCGCCCGTGAGCTGTTCGAAGACTACGCCGGTGGCATGCGCGATGGCTTCAAGCTCAAGTGCTGGCAGCCTGGCGGCGCCGGTACCGGTTTCCTGCTGCCCGAGCACCTCGATGCTCAGATGTACGCCGGTGGCATCGCCAAGGTCGGCACCCGTATGGGTACTGGCCTGGCGATGGCCGTGGACGACAGCGTCAACATGGTTTCGCTGCTGCGCAACATGGAAGAGTTCTTCGCCCGCGAGTCGTGCGGCTGGTGCACTCCGTGCCGCGATGGCTTGCCGTGGAGCGTGAAGATGCTGCGCGCCCTGGAGAAGGGACAAGGCAAGGCGGAAGACATCGAGACCCTGCTGGGCCTAGTCAACTTCCTCGGCCCTGGCCGCACCTTCTGCGCCCACGCACCGGGTGCAGTCGAGCCGCTGGGTAGCGCCATCAAGTATTTCCGTCCGGAGTTCGAGGCCGGCGTCGCACCTGTTACAGGCAGCGAAGCCCTGCGCCCGAACCTGGCCAAGCCGATCGTCGTCGGCGCATAACGAATAGAAATGCGGACGGTCCGTGCCGTCCGCTGCTTGCACAGCTCGCCCGGGGACACCTGTAGCGGGCTGCAGGCACACAGTTTTCCATTAGCCACGCCCGCAGACGCGGGCCAACGAAGAACTTTGAACCATGGCCACTATCCACGTAGACGGCAAAGCGCTCGAAGTCAACGGTGCAGACAACCTGTTACAGGCGTGTCTGTCGCTCGGCCTCGACATCCCCTATTTTTGCTGGCACCCGGCGCTCGGTAGCGTCGGCGCCTGCCGCCAGTGCGCGGTCAAGCAGTACACCGACGAGAACGACACCCGCGGTCGTATCGTCATGTCCTGCATGACCCCCGCCACCGATGGCACCTGGATTTCCATCGACGACGAAGAGTCCAAGGCGTTTCGCGCCAGCGTCGTCGAATGGCTGATGACCAACCACCCGCACGACTGCCCGGTCTGTGAGGAAGGTGGTCACTGCCACCTGCAAGACATGACGGTAATGACCGGCCACAACGAGCGCCGCTACCGTTTCACCAAGCGTACCCACCAGAACCAGGAGCTCGGCCCGTTCATCGCCCACGAGATGAACCGCTGCATCGCCTGCTACCGTTGCGTGCGTTACTACAAGGACTACGCCGGCGGTACCGACCTGGGCGTATTCGGTGCCCACGACAACGTCTACTTCGGTCGCGTTGAAGACGGCGTACTGGAAAGCGAGTTCTCCGGTAACCTCACCGAGGTCTGCCCGACCGGTGTGTTCACCGACAAGACCCACTCCGAGCGCTACAACCGCAAGTGGGACATGCAATTCGCCCCGAGCATCTGCCATGGTTGCTCCAGCGGTTGCAACATCAGCCCGGGTGAGCGTTACGGCGAACTGCGCCGTATCGAAAACCGCTACAACGGTTCGGTCAACCAGTACTTCCTCTGTGACCGTGGCCGTTTCGGCTATGGCTACGTCAACCGCGAAGACCGCCCACGTCAGCCACTGCTGGCCGATGGCACCAAGCTGAGCCTGGATGCTGCGCTGGACAAGGCCGCCGACATGCTGCGCGGTCGCAACATCGTCGGTATCGGCTCGCCGCGCGCCAGCCTGGAAAGCAACTACGGCCTGCGCGAGCTGGTCGGTGCCGAGCACTTCTACTCGGGTATGGAAGCCGGTGAACTGGCGCGTGTACGCCTGGCCCTGCAAGTCCTCAACGACAGCCCGCTGCCGGTCCCGACCCTGCGCGAGATGGAAGACCACGACGCCGTGTTCGTCCTCGGCGAAGACCTGACCCAGACTGCTGCCCGCGTGGCCCTGGCCCTGCGCCAGTCGGTCAAGGGCAAGGCCGAAGCCATGGCCGATGCCATGCGTGTTCAGCCGTGGCTCGATGCTGCGGTGAAAAACATCGGCCAACACGCCATGTACCCGCTATTCATCGCCAGCCTGGCCGAAACCAAGCTCGATGACGTCGCTGAAGAATGCGTCCACGCAGCACCGGACGACCTGGCCCGTATCGGTTTCGCCGTAGCCCACGCCATCGACCCGAGCGCCCCTGCCGTCGAAGGCCTGGACGCCGAAGCCCTGGCCCTGGCCAAGCGCATCGCCGATGCCCTGGTTGCCGCCAACCGTCCGCTGGTGGTCGCCGGTACCTCGCTGGCCTCCAGCGCACTGATCGAGGCTGCTGCCAACATCGCCAAAGCCCTCAAGCTGCGTGCGAAGAACGGCTCCCTGAGCCTGGTGGTGCCCGAGGCCAACAGCCTGGGTATGGCCATGCTCGGTGGCGAATCCGTCGACGCCGCACTGGACGCCGTGATTACCGGCAAGGCCGACGCCATTGTCGTCCTCGAAAACGACCTGTACAGCCGCGTGCCGGCTGCCAAGGTCGACGCTGCCCTGGCCGCCGCCAAGGTGGTGATCGTCGCCGATCACCAGAAGACTGCAACCGCCGAACGCGCTCACCTGGTACTGCCAGCGGCAAGTTTCGCCGAAGGCGACGGTACCCTGGTCAGCCAGGAAGGCCGCGCCCAGCGCTTCTTCCAGGTATTCGATCCGACCTACCTGGACAGCAGCATCCTGGTTCACGAAGGCTGGCGCTGGATGCACGCCCTGCGTGCGACCCTGCTCAACAAGCCGGTGGACTGGACCCAACTGGACCACGTCACCAGCGCCTGCGCCGCTGTCACGCCGCAACTGTCGGGCATCGTCAACGCCGCGCCGTCCGCTTCGTTCCGCATCAAGGGCATGAAGCTTGCGCGTGAGCCGCTGCGCTACTCCGGCCGTACCGCGATGCGCGCCGACATCAGCGTGCACGAACCACGTACCCCGCAAGACAAAGACAGCGCCTTCGCCTTCTCCATGGAAGGCTACTCGGGCTCGGCCGAACCGCGTTCGCAAGTGCCGTTCGCCTGGTCTCCGGGCTGGAACTCGCCACAAGCCTGGAACAAGTTCCAGGACGAGGTTGGCGGTCACCTGCGCGCAGGCGATCCAGGGACCCGCCTGATCGAAACCGAGGGCGACAAGCTGCACTGGTTCGCCAGCGTTCCGGCAGCCTTCTCCCCGGCGCGTGGCACCTGGCAGGTTGTGCCGTTCTACCACCTGTTCGGCAGTGAAGAGAACTCTTCGCGCGCCGCGCCGGTACAAGAGCGCATCCCGCAGGCCTACGTGGGCCTGGCCAAGTCCGAAGCCGACCGCCTGGGCGTCAACGAGGGTGCGATGCTCAGCTTGAACGTGGCTGGCCAGACCCTGCGTCTGCCATTGCGCATCAATGAAGAACTGGGCGCAGGCCTGGTTGCCCTGCCCAAAGGCCTGGCCGGCATTCCGCCCGCCATCTTCGGTGCATCCGTCGAAGGCCTGCAGGAGGCAGCACAATGACCTGGTTCACCCCTGAAGTGATCGATGTGATCATCACGGTCATCAAGGCCGTCGTCATCCTGTTGGCCGTGGTGGTCTGCGGCGCGCTGCTCAGCTTCGTCGAGCGGCGTCTGCTGGGCTGGTGGCAGGACCGTTACGGTCCGAACCGCGTCGGCCCGTTCGGTATGTTCCAGATCGCAGCCGACATGCTGAAGATGTTCTTCAAGGAAGACTGGAACCCGCCCTTCGTCGACAAGATGATCTTCACCCTGGCGCCGGTCGTGGCCATGAGTGCCTTGCTGATCGCCTTCGCCATCATCCCGATCACCCCGACCTGGGGTGTCGCGGACCTGAACATCGGCGTGCTGTTCTTCTTCGCCATGGCCGGTCTGTCGGTGTACGCGGTACTGTTCGCCGGCTGGTCGTCGAACAACAAGTACGCCCTGCTCGGCAGCCTGCGGGCTTCGGCCCAGACCGTGTCGTACGAAGTGTTCATGGGCCTGGCGCTGATGGGCATCGTTGCCCAGGCCGGCTCGTTCAACATGCGCGATATCGTTGACTACCAGGCCCAGAACCTGTGGTTCATCATTCCGCAGTTCTTCGGCTTCTGCACCTTCTTCATCGCTGGCGTCGCCGTGACTCACCGTCACCCGTTCGACCAGCCGGAAGCGGAACAGGAACTGGCCGACGGTTACCACATTGAATATGCCGGGATGAAATGGGGCATGTTCTTCGTCGGTGAGTACATCGGCATCATCCTGGTCTCGGCGCTGCTGGTGACCCTGTTCTTCGGCGGCTGGCACGGCCCGTTCGGCATCCTGCCGCAGATCCCGTTCATCTGGTTCGCCCTGAAGACCGCGTTCTTCATCATGCTGTTCATCCTGCTGCGCGCCTCGATCCCGCGCCCGCGCTATGACCAGGTGATGGACTTCGGCTGGAAGTTCTGCCTGCCGCTGACCCTGATCAATTTGCTGGTGACCGCTGCGCTCGTGTTGCTCAACACGCCAGCTGTTGCGGCCCAGTGAGGATTTGACCCATGTTCAAGTATATTGGCGACATCGTTAAGGGCACAGGCACCCAGCTGCGCAGTCTGGTGATGGTGTTCTCTCACGGTTTTCGCAAACGTGACACCCTGCAATACCCCGAAGAGCCGGTCTACCTGCCGCCACGCTACCGTGGCCGCATCGTCCTGACCCGCGACCCGGATGGCGAAGAGCGCTGTGTAGCGTGCAACCTGTGTGCCGTGGCGTGCCCGGTCGGTTGCATCTCGCTGCAGAAAGCCGAGACAGAAGACGGTCGTTGGTACCCGGAGTTCTTCCGCATCAACTTCTCCCGTTGCATTTTCTGCGGCCTCTGCGAGGAAGCCTGCCCGACCACCGCGATCCAGCTGACGCCGGATTTCGAAATGGCCGAGTTCAAACGTCAGGATCTGGTGTACGAGAAAGAAGATCTGCTGATCTCCGGCCCCGGCAAGAACCCTGACTACAACTTCTACCGTGTTGCAGGTATGGCTGTTGCCGGCAAGCCGAAAGGCGCCGCGCAGAACGAAGCCGAGCCGATCAACGTGAAGAGCTTGCTCCCTTAAGGAAGAAAGATGGAATTCGCTTTCTATTTCGCATCCGGTGTCGCTGTGGTGTCCACCCTTCGGGTGATCACTAACACCAACCCCGTGCACGCCCTGCTCTACCTGATCATTTCGCTGATCTCCGTGGCGATGACCTTCTTCGCCCTCGGCGCTCCGTTCGCCGGTGTCCTGGAAGTGATCGCCTACGCTGGCGCCATCATGGTGCTGTTCGTCTTCGTGGTGATGATGCTCAACCTCGGGCCGGCTTCGGTCGCCCAGGAACGTGGCTGGCTCAAGCCGGGTATCTGGCTCGGGCCTGTGGTTCTCGCCGCGCTGCTGCTGCTCGAACTGCTGTATGTGCTGTTCAGCAGTGATAGCGGCGCCGGCATTGGCCACACCACGGTCGACGCCAAGGCCGTCGGCATCAGCCTGTATGGTCCTTACCTGCTGGTGGTGGAACTGGCCTCGATGCTGCTGCTCGCTGCAGCGGTGACGGCTTTCCACCTCGGCCGCAACGAGGCGAAGGAGTAATCACATGACTGCAATTCCTCTCGAGCATGGCCTGGCAGTCGCCGGCATCCTGTTCTGCCTCGGCCTGGTCGGCCTGATGGTGCGCCGCAACATTCTTTTCGTGTTGATGAGTCTGGAAATCATGATGAACGCCTCGGCACTGGCGTTCATCGTTGCCGGTAGCCGCTGGGCGCAGCCGGATGGACAGATCATGTTCATCCTGGTGATCAGCCTGGCAGCCGCCGAGGCCAGTATCGGCCTGGCGATCCTGCTGCAGCTGTATCGCCGCTTCCACACTCTCGACATCGATGCTGCCAGTGAGATGCGCGGATGAACCTTATCTTCCTGACGTTCCTATTCCCCCTGATCGGCTTCCTGCTGCTGTCGTTCTCGCGCGGTCGCTGGTCCGAGAACCTGTCGGCGCTGGTCGGCGTCGGTTCGGTGGGCCTCTCGGCCGCCGTGGCCGCCTACGTGATCTGGCAGTTCAACGTCGCCCCGCCTGAAGGCGGTGCGTACAGCCAGCTGCTGTGGCAGTGGATGTCGGTGGATGGCTTCGCGCCGAACTTCACCCTGTACGTGGATGGCCTGTCGGTCACCATGCTCGGTGTGGTCACCGGTGTCGGCTTCCTGATCCACCTGTTCGCCTCCTGGTACATGCGTGGTGAAGCCGGCTACTCGCGCTTCTTCGCCTACACCAACCTGTTCATCGCCAGCATGCTGTTCCTGGTGCTGGGCGACAACCTGCTGTTCATCTACTTCGGTTGGGAAGGCGTGGGCCTGTGCTCGTACCTGTTGATCGGTTTCTACTACAGCAACCGCAACAACGGTAACGCCGCACTCAAAGCCTTCATCGTTACCCGTATCGGCGACGTGTTCATGGCCATCGGCCTGTTCATCCTGTTCGCCCAGCTCGGCACCCTGAACGTGCAGGAGCTGCTGGTACTGGCGCCGCAGAAGTTCCAGGCCGGTGATTTCTGGATGGTCCTGGCGACCCTGATGCTGCTCGGTGGTGCGGTCGGTAAATCCGCCCAGCTGCCGCTGCAGACCTGGCTTGCGGACGCGATGGCCGGTCCTACCCCGGTTTCGGCGCTGATCCACGCGGCAACCATGGTTACCGCCGGTGTCTACCTGATCGCCCGTACCCACGGCCTGTTCGCCCTGGCCCCTGACGTGCTGCACCTGGTCGGTGTGGTCGGCGGTGTGACCCTGGTCCTGGCCGGCTTCGCGGCTCTGGTACAGACCGACATCAAGCGTATCCTCGCCTACTCGACCATGAGCCAGATCGGCTACATGTTCCTGGCCCTGGGCGTTGGTGCCTGGGAAGGCGCGATCTTCCACCTGATGACCCACGCCTTCTTCAAGGCCCTGCTGTTCCTTGCTTCCGGTGCGGTGATCGTTGCCTGCCACCACGAGCAGAACATCTTCAAGATGGGCGGCCTGTGGAAGAAACTGCCGCTGGCCTACGCCAGCTTCATCGTCGGTGGTGCCGCCCTGGCTGCCCTGCCGCTGCTGACCGCCGGTTTCTACTCCAAGGACGAGATCCTCTGGGAAGCCTTCGCCAGCGGCAACAACGGTCTGCTGTACGCCGGTCTGGTCGGTGCGTTCATGACCTCGCTGTACACCTTCCGCCTGATCTTCATCGCCTTCCACGGCGAAGCCAAGACCGAAGCGCATGCTGGTCACGGGATCTCCCACTGGCTGCCACTGGGCGTGCTGATCGTGCTGTCGACCTTCGTCGGTGCCTGGATTCATCCACCACTGGCCGGTGTCCTGCCGCAGAGCGTCGGCCATGCCGGCGGCGAAGCCAAGCACAGCCTGGAAATCGCCTCGGGCGCCATCGCCATCGCCGGTATCCTGCTTGCCGCAGTGCTGTTCCTCGGCAAGCGTCGCCTGGTGACTGCGATTGCGGGCAGCGGTATCGGTCGTGTGCTGTCGGCCTGGTGGTTCGCCGCCTGGGGCTTCGACTGGATCTACGACAAGCTGTTCGTCAAACCTTACCTGCTGATCGCCCACATCCTGCGCAAGGATCCGGTTGACCGCAGTATTGGCCTGATTCCGCGTATGGCGAAAGGCGGTCATGCCGCCATGAGCAAAACCGAAACCGGTCAGCTGCGCTGGTATACCGCTTCGATCGCCGTAGGTGCCGTGCTTGTACTCGGTGCCGTTGTAATGGCTGCGGTCTGATATGAACCTTGCGACTTTGCGAAAGGAATTGAGCCCGTCATGATTTTGCCTTGGCTGATCCTGATCCCCTTTATCGGCGGCCTGCTGTGCTGGCTGGGTGAGCGCTTCGGCGCCACCCTGCCGCGCTGGATTGCGCTGCTGACCATGTCCCTGCTGCTTGGTATCGGCCTCTGGCTGTGGGCCAACGGGGACTACACCCTGGCCCCTGCTCCAGGCGCTGCGCCTGAGTGGGCGGTCGAATTCAAAGTGCTGTGGATCGAGCGCTTCGGCATCAGCCTGCACCTGGCCCTCGACGGCCTGTCGCTGCTGATGATCCTGCTCACCGGCCTGCTCGGTGTGCTCTCGGTACTGTGTTCCTGGAAAGAGATCCAGCGTCACGTCGGCTTCTTCCACCTCAACCTGATGTGGATCCTCGGCGGCGTGGTCGGTGTGTTCCTGGCCCTGGACCTGTTCCTGTTCTTCTTCTTCTGGGAAATGATGCTGGTGCCGATGTATTTCCTCATCGCGCTCTGGGGCCACAGCTCCTCCGACGGCAAGAAGACCCGGATCTACGCAGCCACCAAGTTCTTCATCTTCACTCAGGCCAGCGGCCTGATCATGCTGGTGGCGATCCTTGGCCTGGTACTGGTCAACTACAGCAACACCGGTGTGATCACCTTCGACTACACCCAGTTGCTCAAGGCTGAACTGCCACCTGCCACCGAATACGTGCTGATGCTCGGCTTCTTCATCGCCTTTGCGGTCAAGCTGCCGGTGGTACCGTTCCACTCCTGGCTGCCTGACGCGCACGCCCAGGCACCGACCGCAGGTTCGGTGGACCTTGCCGGTATCTTGCTGAAAACCGCTGCCTACGGCCTGCTGCGTTTCGCCCTGCCACTGTTCCCGAACGCTTCGGCCGAGTTTGCGCCGATCGCCATGACCCTGGGTCTGATCGGGATTTTCTACGGTGCCTTCCTGGCGTTCGCCCAGACCGACATCAAGCGTCTGGTCGCCTTCTCCAGCGTTTCGCACATGGGCTTCGTGCTGATCGGTATCTACTCCGGCAGCCAGCAAGCGCTGCAAGGTGCAGTGATCCAGATGCTGGCTCACGGCCTGTCGGCGGCGGCACTCTTTATCCTCGCCGGCCAGCTGTACGAGCGCCTGCACACCCGTGACATGCGTGAGATGGGCGGCCTGTGGCATCGCATCGCTTACCTGCCGGCAATCAGCCTGTTCTTCGCTGCAGCGTCGCTGGGCCTGCCGGGTACCGGTAACTTCGTTGGCGAGTTCCTGATCCTGATCGGCAGCTTCGTCGCCTCGCCATGGGTCACCGTCATCGCCACTTCCGGCCTGGTGTTCGGTTCGGTCTACTCGCTGATCATGATTCACCGTGCCTACTTCGGCCCGGCGAAGTCGGACGAAGTCCTGGCTGGCATGGATACCCGCGAAATGATCATGGTACTGGGCCTGGCTGGCCTGCTGATCTTGCTGGGCGTCTACCCGCAGCCGTTCCTGGACACTTCCGCCGCCACTATGAGTGGTGTGCAGCAGTGGTTCGGCTCCGCTTTCACTCAACTCGCTTCGGCCCGGTAAGAGCGCTATGGACCTGACGATTCAACACTTTATCGCGCTTGCGCCGCTGCTGATTACCACCATCACCGTTGTCGTGGTGATGCTGGCAATCGCCTGGCGCCGCAACCACTCGCAAACCTTCCTGCTGTCGATCGTGGGCCTGAACCTGGCCCTGCTGTCGATCCTGCCGGTACTCAAAGTCGTGCCACTGGCGGTCACTCCGCTGCTGACCATCGACAAGTTCGCCTGCCTGTACATGGCGTTGATCCTGGTCGCCACCCTGGCCTGTGTAACCCTCGCCCATGCCTACCTGGGTGACGGCGGCAAAGGCTACCCGGGCAACCGCGAAGAACTGTACCTGCTGATCCTGATGGCTGCCCTGGGCGGCCTGGTACTGGTCAGCGCGCAGCACCTGGCTGGCCTGTTCATTGGCCTGGAACTGCTCTCGGTACCGGTCTACGGCCTGGTCGCTTATGCCTTCTTCAACAAGCGTTCGCTGGAAGCCGGCATCAAGTACATGGTGCTGTCGGCCGCCGGTTCCGCCTTCCTGCTGTTCGGTATGGCCCTGCTGTACGCCGACGCTGGCAGCCTGAGCTTCGACGGTATCGGTAAAGCCCTGGCAGCCACCAACATGCCAAGCCTGCTGGCTCAGCTGGGCCTGGGCATGATGCTGGTGGGCCTGGCGTTCAAACTGTCGCTGGTGCCTTTCCACCTGTGGACCCCGGACGTCTACGAAGGTGCTCCGGCACCGGTCGCCGCCTTCCTGGCCACCGCCAGCAAGGTCGCGGTGTTCGCCGTTGTCGTGCGCCTGTTCATGCTCTCCCCGGCTGCCAGCAGCGGCGTGCTGACCACCGTGCTGTCGGTGATTGCCGTTGCGTCGATCCTGATCGGTAACCTGCTGGCACTGACCCAGAGCAACCTCAAGCGTCTGCTCGGTTACTCGTCGATCGCCCACTTCGGTTACCTTCTGATCGCCCTGGTGGCGAGCAAGGGTCTGGCCGTCGAAGCCATTGGCGTGTACCTGGTCACCTACGTGATCACCAGCCTGGGCGCGTTCGGCGTAATCACCCTGATGTCGTCGCCGTACAACGGCCGTGACGCAGACGCCCTGTACGAGTACCGCGGCCTGTTCTGGCGCCGTCCGTACCTGACCGCAGTACTGACCGTGATGATGCTGTCGCTGGCCGGTATCCCGCTGACCGCAGGCTTCATCGGCAAGTTCTACATCATCGCTACCGGCGTCGAGTCGCAGCTGTGGTGGCTGGTCGGCGCCCTGGTGATCGGTAGTGCCATCGGCGTGTTCTACTACCTGCGGGTTATGGTCACCCTGTTCCTGATCGAACCGAACCTGCGTCGTCACGATGCTCCGCTGAACTGGGAACAGCGCACCGGCGGCGTCATGCTGCTGGCGATCGCGATCCTGGCCTTTGTGCTGGGTGTGTACCCGCAGCCGTTGCTGGACATGGTCCAGCATGCCGGACTGCAACTGGTCGGCTGATCGATCTTGCTGCAACAGACACCCCGCTTCGGCGGGGTGTTTTGTTTTGTGGCTGAAATTGTTATCGCGGGGCAAGCCCGCTCCCACCGGGCTGTCCAGATCCGGTGGGAGCGGGCTTGCCCCGCGATGAGAGCAGTACATATCCATGACTGTGCTTCGTCTGATAGTTGCGACGTCAGATACCCGCTCACAGTCCCGGAACCCCATCGATGTGCCCCACCCTACCCCGCTCCTCCCTTGCCCTGTTGATTTCCTGTGCCGCTTCAGTCCAGGCCAGCGATGGCATTGAACTTGGCCAGGTGCTTATCCAGGAACAGGAACAGAGCGAGCTGCAGGACGCTCGCGAACGTCTGAATCAGGTACCAGGCGCCAGCAACCTGATTGACATGCAACGGGTGGAGCAAGGCCGGGTCGCCAGCAATCAGGATGTGCTCGCCTACCAACCGGGCGTGTTTGCCCAGTCTGCCGGCAACGACGGTATCAAGTTGTCGATCCGCGGCTCGGGCATCAACCGTGCGCCGGGCAGCCACGGTTCAGGCGTCTACACGATGTTCGACGGCCTGCCGCTGACCGGTCCTGGCGGCACACCGTACGAGTTGTTCGAACCGTTGTGGCTGAGCCGCGCCGAAGTCCTGCGCGGTGCCAACGGTTTCGACCGCGGTGCTCTGGCCCTGGGCGGCGCCATCGATTACATCACCCATACCGGCCATGATGCCGCGCCCTTGCAAGTGCGCTATGAACTGGGCAGCCGCGGCTATGCCAAGCGTCAGATCAGCTCCGGTCAGGTGTTGGGCGATCTGGACTACTACGTGGCCCTGACCGATTCTGAGTACGATGGTTACCAGGAGCACAGCAGCGGCAGCAGCAAGGGCATCGCCGCCAATGTCGGTTATCGCTTCAGCCCAAGCCTGGAAACCCGCTTCTACCTGCGCTACCGGGAAACCGAGAATGACCTGGCCGGGCGCCTGACCAAAGACCAGATCAAGCACCACCCACGCGACGCCAACCCGGCGTACCTGGCCCGGGATGACAGCCGCCCGCAACCGGGCAGCACCTGGGTGGGCAACAAGACCACTTTCTATCTGGACGACGACTCCCGCCTGGAAGCCGGGCTGGTCTACCACGACTACCCGATGGACCTGCGCGAGGGCCCGATGCGCCTCAAGGTCGCCTATACCGATGTCAGCGGGACACTGAATTATTTCCGTAGAGACACCCTGTTCGGGCACGAAAGCAACACCACCGTGGGCTGGCGGACCACCAAGCACCTGCCCAACAGCGGTGCTTCACAGTTTGCCCGCAAAGACGACATCACCGGCGCCCGGACCCGCGACTTCAGCTACCAGGGCTCGGACACCGTGATCCACGTCGGCAACGAGCTCGAGCTGGTGCCGGACCTGTGGCTGACCAGCGGCCTAGCGATGATTTATACCCGCCGCGAAAGCGACGTGAGCTTCCCGGCCAATGGCGGCAAGGTCAGCCAGCACGACTGGGACTACGCCCCGCGCCTGGGCCTGCGCTACGACATCAACCCTCAATTGCAGGTCTATGGCAACCTGAGCCGCTCGGTGGAGCCGCCGCACCCGTGGTCACTGATCTGGAGTTCGCCCAGCGCCACCCAGCCTATCGAAATGCAGAACCAGACCGCCACCACCCTGGAGCTGGGTGCACGCGGCGAGTCGTCCATCGGCCGCTGGGACCTGGCCTGGTACTACTCGGACGTGCGCCATGAACTGCTGGCCGTGGAGATCGTGCAAGGCCTGCCCGCCAAGGAGTTCAACGCCAGCCCCACCGTCCACCAAGGGGTAGAAGCGGGCCTCGACAGCCTGCTCTGGGAACGCGCCGCCGTTGGCAAGCTGTCGCTACGCCAGGCCTATACCTTCAGTGACTTCCACTACCGCGACGACGATGTCTTCGGCGACAACCGTCTGCCCGGCATTCCAATGCACTACTACCAGGCCGAGCTGCGCTTCGACCTGCCGAGTGGTTTTTACGCCGGGCTCAATACGCAGATGGCTTCCAAGGTTCAGGTCGACTACGCCAACAGCTATCCGGCCGACGCCTATGCCCTGCTCGGTGCAACCTTGGGTTACAACGCGCCGAAACAGGACTGGCAAACCTGGATCGACCTGCGCAACCTGACCAACAAGCGCTACGCCGCCACGGTCACCCCCGGCTACAACGACAACGGCAAGGACGTTGCCCACTCGACTCCCGGTGAAGGTTTCGGGGTGTACGCCGGGGTGTCCTACAGCTTCCGCTAGCTGGGTAGTTGTACCTGTGGTTTGGTCGCAACGAAGATCGCCCAGCTGGACATGAACAGTGCGGCGATCAACGGTCCGATGACAAAGCCATTGAGGCCGAATACCGCCAGACCACCCAAGGTCGAGATCAAGATCAGGTAGTCGGGCATTTTCGTGTCCTTGCCCACCAGCAGCGGACGTAAAACGTTGTCCACCAGACCGATTACGAAGACGCCGAAAGCGGCCAGCACCGCACCTTGCCAGACTGCCCCGGTGGCAACGAAATACACCGCCACCGGCGCCCAGACGATTCCCGCCCCGACTGCCGGCAACAGCGAAAGAAAGGCCATCAGCACACCCCAGACCAAAGCACTGGGAATATCCAGCATCCAGAAAATGATGCCGCCAAGCGTACCCTGGGTGATCGCGACCAGCAGGTTGCCCTTGACGGTGGCGCGCACCACTCGGTTGAACTTCAGTTGCAAGCGGCGTTTCTGCTGCTCGGCCAACGGCACCGCCGCGCGGATTTTGCGCGCCAGCTCGGCCCCGTCACGTAAAAAGAAGAACAACAGGTAGAGCATTACCGCAAAGCTCACCAGGAAATCGAAGGTGCCCTGGCCGAAGCTGAACACCTGAGTGGCAAAGAACTGACTGCCCTGCAGAGCGCCCTTGGTAATCTTGTCGCGCAGGCCTGCCAGATCGCCCATGCCCATGCGCTCCAGGCTATTTTGCGCAAAGGCCGGGAGAATATCCTTGAAACGCTCAATGTAGCCGGCCAGGTCCAGTTCACCGCTCTCAAGGTTCTTGTACAGCGCCGCACCTTCCTGCACCAGCAAGGTGCTGATGATGATCACCGGCAGGATGGCGATCACCAGGCATATCAGCAACGTCAGGCCCGCAGCCAGATTGCGCCGCCAGTCCAGGTACGCCAGCAGACGGCGCTGCAGCGGGGCGAAGACGATGCCAAGGATCACCGCCCAGAACACTGCGCCGTAGAACGGCAGCAGGATCCAGATGAAGGCAATGGTCACCAGGGCCAGTAACAGATGCAGGGCCTTGTGCTGCACGGCGGTTTCGTTCATGTGCGCTCCGTTGCTGTTCACAACGTTAGTGCACGGCGCAGTGGCAAAAGTGCCGTGCGCACAAGACGATCGGTCAGGCCCCGGCTGGCCAGGTCTCCAATGCCCGCTCTGCGGTCAGGTCACTTTCCCAGAAATACTGAGCGCTCAATTCGATTTGCACATAAGCCAGGTCGTCGTTTTCATCGTTCGCGCCTGCAAGCCCCTGAGCACCACCATTGTCACCGCCAGTTGGCGTCACGTCGTACCAAGCCCTCTGACCGAGTGACGTACTCCAGGTCGTCAGGCTGTGCAGATCCGGGTTGGCGAAGGTAAACGTGCAGTTGCTCACACCCGCCAGGTTTTGCCCTTTCCAGTTCCAGTGGTAGGTGGTGTCCACCTGCGCTCGTTCATTCAAGGTGTAATGCGGCTCAAAGGTAGGACGTGAATCCGCAGGCTGCGCAATCGTGACGGACCAAGGTCCATGCGAAAGAATCAAAGTCATTTAGGGTCCTTAAAGCAGGCTGGGCACTGCCATTGATCCATCGGCTAGTTGATAGACTGAATGGGTTGGAGAAGGCGTACTTGTTTACCGTCGACTTCGATCTGGCCGTTTTGCTGGAGACGGGTGAACACCCTGGAAACAGTCTCTCCGGCCAGCCCCAGGTAATTGCCGATTTCGTTACGTGAAATGCTCAGGTGCAGTTGATTGGCTGCGTATCCAAGCGAGTGAAAACGTGCAGACAGGTTGACCAGCAAGGAGACGACCCGGGCATCGGCGGCTTTTTTCGAATGCAGCCGGGTCATTTGTTGGGTATTGCGAATCTCACTGCTCATCGCCCGCATCAGATGCCGGCGTATCTGCGGCAAGCGGATCAACAGCTCATCGAGAGGCGCGAAAGGAATTTCGCACACCTCGGTGGACTCCAGCGCCTGGACTGATACCGGGTACGCTTCGGAACCCAGTCCCGACAGACCAATCGACTCACCGGGCAGATGGATGCCGATGATCTTTTCTTCACCGGTCTCACTCAGGCAAACGGACTTCAATACGCCGGAGCGGATCACGTAGATCGAGTTGAAACTGTCGCCCTGGCGAAACAGAAAATCGTTCTCTTTCATGGCCCGGACGTGCTTGACCACGTCATCGAGCATGTCGACTTCTTCGGGACTCGCTGAACCAGGCAGGCACAGCGGCGCGAGACTGCAGGTTTTGCATTGTGTCTGGCGGTAAGCTGGCAATCGAATGGGCTCAGGCATTTATCTAGTCCTTATGGCGGAACACACGGTGCGCCTGAGCTGTTTCCATCAAGCGCACTTTGCAGGCCAGACCAGTGTCCCGTGAGCCAACTTCAAACACCCCTCAATAATCGTTATTTGATATCAAACCCTTGTTTCTATTGAATAAATGCAAAGAGCCAGCACGCAGCACCCGAGGTAAACGCAAGCAGCGGCAAAAGCGCCGTTGACATGGATCAATTACCCGCCGGGGCATTCCCGGTAGCATCCGCGCCTTTTGCCGCGACCTGATCATGACCCCGCTTGCCAAACCTGAATTGCTCGCCCCAGCCGGCACTCTGAAGAACATGCGTTACGCTTTCGCCTATGGCGCCGACGCAGTCTATGCCGGCCAACCGCGCTACAGCCTGCGCGTACGCAACAATGAGTTCGACCACGCCAACCTGGCGCTGGGCATCAAAGAGGCCCAGGCCCAGGGCAAGCGTTTTTACGTGGTGGTCAACATTGCCCCGCACAACGCCAAGCTCAAGACCTTCCTCAAAGACCTTGCGCCGGTAGTCGAGATGGCCCCGGATGCGCTGATCATGTCTGACCCGGGCTTGATCATGCTGGTGCGCCAGCACTTCCCGCAGATGCCGATTCACCTGTCAGTGCAGGCCAACACGGTGAACTGGGCCAGCGTCGAGTTCTGGCGCAGCCAGGGGCTGACCCGGGTGATCCTGTCCCGCGAGCTGTCGCTGGAGGAAATCGAGGAAATCCGTCAGCAGGTACCGGCCATGGAGCTGGAGGTTTTCGTCCATGGTGCTTTGTGCATGGCCTACTCCGGGCGTTGTCTGCTGTCGGGCTACCTCAACCGCCGTGACGCCAATCAGGGCAGCTGCACCAATGCCTGCCGCTGGAAGTACAGCGCCACAGCAGCCACTGAAGATGTCAGCGGCGATATCGTCCGCGAAGTACAACCGACCCTGGGGGTCGGTGCGCCGACCGAGCAGGTGTTCCTGCTTCAGGAAAGCAATCGTCCGGATGAAGACATGCCGGCCTTCGAGGACGAGCACGGCACCTACATCATGAACGCCAAGGACCTGCGTGCGGTGCAGCACGTCGAACGCCTGACCCGCATGGGCGTGCATTCGCTGAAGATCGAGGGTCGCACCAAGTCGCACTTCTACTGCGCACGCACCACTCAGGTCTACCGCCAGGCCATCGATGATGCCGTGGCAGGCCGTGAGTTCGACCGCAGCTTGATGCTCAATCTGGAATCGCTGGCCCAGCGCGGTTACACCGAAGGCTTCCTGCGCCGTCACGTGCATGACGAATATCAGAACTATCAACGTGGCAACTCGGTGTCCGAGCGCCAGCAGTTTGTCGGTGAACTGACCGGTGAACGCGTCGATGGCCTGGCTGAAGTGAAGGTCAAGAACCGCTTTGCCCTGGGAGATCATCTGGAACTGATGACCCCGCGTGGCAACTATCATTTCGATCTGCACCAGTTGCGCGATCGTCAGGGGGCATCGATCGAGGTGGCACCGGGGGATGGGCATACCGTCTACCTGCCGATTCCCGAGCAGGTGGACCTGAGGTTTGGCCTATTGTTGCGCGACTTGGTGCAATGATCGCGGGGCAAGCCCGCTCCCACAGTGGGAGCGGGCTTGCCCCGCGATAAGGCCGACGGATCAGGGCATGACGTTGGCCACCGCCGCCGAATCCGCCTCCCGAATCACCTGCACGCGATACTGTGGATCAGCCTTGATCTGTGCCTCGGTGAAGGGAATCACATGCCACTGCTTGGCCGAGAAAGCCCGAGTCTGGTCACTGGCATGCGCTGAACCGGCCTCGCTGGACTCGGAAAAAGCCAGCAATCCCAAGGCCTGCGGCCCCTTGCTATCAAAGGTCACCAGCTGCAAGTAGCTGGTACCACTGACCACCAGGCGCTTGCCAGGCCCGGCCGCTACACTCTGGATCGCATTGTAGACCCCCAGGCTGGCAGGCCCGCCGTGAATCGGCGTGCCGTCGGCGGCTTGTTGTATCTGCCCCCACTGCGCATCAGCCGTCAGACCGGCCTGCTCCACCTCGGCCAGCGAGGCCAGGGCGGCTTGGTTCAAGGCTGCTGCCACGTCGGCACGCTCGACTGCCAGTCCACGCGGGGTATGCTGGGGATCGCTCGGGTCGAACGCTACTCGCCAGATATCCGGGCGCTGCAGCAGCGGCTCCAGAATGTTCTGAAAATGCACCAGCCCGATGCCACTGTCGAGGTCGGCACGCAGGTTCCAGGCTTTCAAGCTGCTGCACAGCGTCGTCAATCGCGAATCCGGCGCCTGTTCACCACACCATTGCAACAGGTCCGGCATCAGCAGTTCCGCCAGATAGACCTGGTTGTCCATCACCATCTGCTGCAGATCGGCGCCGGTCAGCTTGCCCTCGCGGTTCAGGCGCTGCAGGGCAAAGCGGCTGCGTGGCCCCAGGGGCTGGTCCTCACGACTGACCAACGGCGAATAGCCACGCAACGGCTGCGCCGGATTGACCATCCAGGCGGAGTCGTTGGAGTGCTGGATGAAGTCGCCGCGGCTCAGGCTCGGCAGCAGCTGGCTTGGAAAGATCCCCGGCTGCGCCGCACGCGGGTCAACTCTCCAGTTGCAGGCACTGCGCGAACCGTCGAGCACAATCAACGCCTGTCCTGCTGCCGAATCGCTGCACTGTGCCAGCAAGGCAGCATCGACAAAAGGCACCACCGACTGATTCAGGTACAAGGTTTGCCCCTTGGCGTCCACGGCCAGGGTGTTGACCCAGGGAATACCCTGCAATCGATGCACCGAGTCTTGCAACGCTTTCAGGCTGTCAGCCTGGTTCATGCTGTACCACTGTTGCAGTACGCGAGTGTTGTCCAGGTTGGCGTCGCGCAGGCTGAAAGCGTACTGCTTGTCCCAGTCCAACCGTCCAGGCCACTGGACTACCGGGCCGAACACTGAGCTGTAAACGTCACGGTTGACTGGTGTCAGCTTGCCGTCCGCTCCCTTGACCGTCACCGTCAGCCGTTGGCGGCTCATCGGCATCGACTTGCCATCGAGCAGGTAGCGGGTCGGATCCTTGGGATCGAGCTCAAGCCGATACACCGTGAAGTGCCTGGAAGTATCCACCGTGTGGGTCCAGGCCAGGTGACGGTTGAAACCGATGTTGATCAGGGGCAGACCTGGCAAGGCCGCCCCCATGACATCCAGCTTTCCGGGCACGGTAAGCTGCATCTGGTAAAAACGCATGCCGCCTGCCCAGGGGAAGTGCGGGTTAGCCAGCAACATGCCATGACCACTGGCCGATCGCTCGCGCCCCACCGCCACCGCATTGCTGCCACGCTCCAGAGCAAAATTGTTCTGCCGTGCTTGCGCCACACTCATGTCCACGTTCAGGCGCGCGACGGCATTGGGCGGGGTAGCGCCCGCCAGGGCTTCGGCAAACGGTCCTACCCCACCTTCAACCAACAGACGCCGGGTGAGCTTGACCAGATCAAGCGTGGTAATCGGTCTCAGCCACTGCGCCTGCAGGCATTGCGCACCCTGCCCCTGAGCCACGCGCTCGGCCAGCGCGCGGTTGTAGCCCTTGGCATAGCCCTCGAGCAAGGCCCGCACCTGCGCCGGTTGTGCCTGCCAGAAGCCGAATACTGCAGAGGGCGCGTTTAGCCAGCTGAAGAACAGATCACTGGCCAGGTTCTCGCGCTGCTCGAAGGTTACCTGCTCAGGCCCGAAGTAGCGTGAGCGCTCGGCATTGACCGTGACCACTTCATTGGCCAGCAGGCACAGGTTGTCCTGGGCGTAGGCATAACCGATGCCATAGCCCAGCCCCTGTTCATCCCGGGCCAGGATGTGTGGGACCCCAAAGCTGGTGCGGCGAATTTCGGCACTGGCATCGCCCGGAGCAACACGGCCCTGGGCAGCAAAACTGAGGCCGAGCAGCAGTCCGGCCAGACAGACGCTTGCCAACGGATGGGATTTGATCACGGACACTCCTGCATCGATCAGGGAACTATTGATCCTGATTGAACGAAACACAGGCGAAAAATTTACGGAATCTGCCTTGCCGAAACGTCTTTACCTAAGTGGCTCGATAATTTTTTTTCCCGGGTACTGCAGTTTTGCCACGCTCATTCGTCTTATAGGGTGTAGGCAACAATTTTGACGGTATCTGGACTGGCCACGAAAGGGAGCTTTCACATGTATAACCAGCAACAGGCAGCGATCGCCAACCGCCCCGAGCGAAAACCTCGGCAAGCCTTGACAGTAAAAGTCGACAACAGCGACAACGAGCGTCCCGGCAACGAACATATTCGCGAACTGCTCAGGACATTCGGGCTGCGTACCAGTCTGATCCGCCTCAAGGTCATCGATGCCTTGCACATGGCTGACAGGAGTGGGCGCAGCATCGGCGTACGTGGCGTCCACAGCCAGCTTGAACAGCTGGATGTTCCCCTGTCGTTCCTCAGTGTGCGGGAAGTGCTCAAGCGCTTGTGCGTCGAGGGTGTGATCAGCATGGGCAACGACAAGTGCTACAGCCTCAACCCCGAGGCCCGCAGCATTCTGGAGCAATCCTGCCCACGCTAAGCGCAAGGCCGGCGTATGCCGGCCGTGCTGATCGGTTCAGAGCTTGACCTTGCGGCGCATGATGCCGTTGATCACCACAACCGCGACTGCCACCGCAATGGCAATGTACTGGAACACTTGTTCACTGATCGTCCCCTGCTTTTGCAGGTAGGACAGACCAAGCATGATCCCCAACACCAGCAGGGAGATCAGAATGGAGTATTTCAGGCGTTGACCTTGAGTCATTGATATTTCCTTGCAACATCGGGGTAAGGGCCCGGAACGGCCCATGCGCATCATACAACGCAGCCTTGCCGCGAGCGGACAATTTCCTCCTTCTGTAGCGACCTTCCTCCTGAAACCATGGCGTCCCGGGCATAGTCCCAGACGAATGGAAACTCGCCATGTTCCTCGGTCGATTACTAAGTAGCATCACCTTGCTGGTTGGCCTTGAGGCCCAGGCGCTCCCCACCTCGACACTCTCCCCCGATCAACGCGTTGCACTGGGCAAGCAACTGGCCGAACACGCCGGGGCCAGCCAATGGCAACAACTCTGGCAGCGCTCGCGTCAGGCCGGCTATCTGTACGAACAATCGACTACCCCCCACTTCAGTCTTGATTCCGCCGAGCTCATCAAGGCAGCAGCCCTGACCCTGTCGCAGCCAAAAGAGACAAGTGCAGTCAACCAGACCCAGGTTCTGTATCGCCGGGACTTTTCTCCGCAAACCGTAGGTAAACACGCAAACGCCAGCCTCAGCGCCGTGTGCATCTGGGTTGACTGGCGCACCCTCCCGGAGCACGCCGTGAACCGGCCCGGCCCCTACCTCGGGCAAATCAGCCTGCTGCTGGTGCACCCCTGCCAGTAATCATGGGTTGCCAGACCTTGCCCCCCTCGCTCAAGCGTCTGCAGCGCAGAAGCAAGGGGTTACGCCGAATCAGCCGTGACTTTCCTATTCCCATGGCCCTACTTGCCTACAAACCACATATCCGATGCCCACCGTCCCTGCTGCGCTTGCTGCCTGTTACGCACGGTCGGGATGTTCAAACATGAAGGTGTCAAGCCAATCCCTACAAGGAAGTCACCATGGAACTGCGCGATCTCAACCGTATTGACATCCAACAGCTGCCCCATTCGCTGCAGATGCTCATCGAATGCCTGGGCATTGAAAACGCTTACAACTTGACCTGTGCTTTCGGTGGCCGCCCCAAGTACATCCCCAAGCACCGTGAACGCACCACGCTGTCTCAGGTTCTCCCCGCGACAGCCCTGGACGCCCTGATCAAACGTTTTGCCGGTATGGCTCTGGAAATCCCCAAGGTCGACCACTTCCTGCGCCAATTGCGCAATCAACAAATCCAGCAGGAAAGCGCCGAGGGTCTCTCGCGCAGCATGCTAGCCAACAAATACGGCTTGAGTTTGCGCCAGATCGGCAACATCCGTCGCCAGGAGTCGTGTGCACACGCTCGTCTCACCCCTTGAGCCGCTAACCTCGGCACTCAAGACACATCCGCACAATGATGTGCATTCATCAAAAGGAATTCCCTAATGGCAACTATCGATAACAGCTTGATCGGCTCGGTCATGAATGCCTTGCCACTGGACCGAATGATCTCCGGCCCTTTGCAGGCGATGATTCAGGCGCAAGTCACCGCGAGCAAGTCGTACGCCGACTTTCTTATGGGCGTGTGTATTCAGGATGGCAAGGCCGTCGCCATTCAGTTTGACTACGACGAAACCATCACCGATGAACAAGGGGTCTATAAGGGGACTGTCTCCAAGAAGATGCAGATCCCGCTGCTGGCAGCGGTTACCCACCCCAACATTGTCATTGAAGAAGGCAATATCGAGTTTGAGTTGACCATCAGCCAGCAAGCCGAGAGCACCACCGAGACCGGTGGTGAAGCGAGTTTCGGTGCGTCGCTGGGTTGGGGGCCGTTCAAACTCAACGTCAAGGGCCAGGTCAGCCACAAGTCCAGCCAGACCCGTAAAACCGACACCCGTGCGCGCTATGCCTTCAACACCAAAGTCCGCCGTCAGGACCCACCAGAGGCGTTGATGCGCGTGATTGATTTCCTCACTGAAGCGGCTACCAAACCGGTGGTCATGGGTGATGCCACGGCTCAAAACCTTGATGCACTACCTGGTTCGGCCCTGCCAATGCCTGACAAGGCAACACAACCCTGATTCATACCCGCTTGATCATGCTTTGCCAACGAATCCGGCCTCTCCCTCGTGAGAGGCCTCCTACCAGAAACACAAGGAGTGCGAACGCTTGGATGATCTCTCCTCGAAAAACGCCCCCATCACCGCCAGCGATCTTTGTGACATTACCCGTGGTCTACAAGAAGCCGCTGCTGCCACCAATAATCTGATCGCCCAGCAGTACATCAAACTCTTCGATCAGTTTTTCGATTATGACGCCCAGGCACTGGGCTCACCGATGAAGGCCAAGATGGTTGAGGTGGCGATGGATGATCAGCACAAGATGCACGTCCCGCTGATTGCCCTGGTTTCACCCAGGGGGCTGGCGCTGGAGCGTATGCAGGTCGATCTGTCGGTGAGAATCCAGAACACCGAAACCACCAAGGCCAGCGAGAATCTGCAGCGCGAGCGCTTCTATGTAACGGTAGGCGGCCAGAACAAGCGCAACGGTGACGGCCGTGATCCCGATGAAGTGCAAATCCGCATGCAGTTCCAGGCGTGCGAGCCTCCCGAGGCGCTAAACCGTCTGATCGAGGAATACACCAACCTGATCAGCCCGCAACGACTGCCTGATCCTCCCAAGCCCGCCGATGACAGCAACGAATTCATCGAAGCTGCCACCGTACGCGGATAGCGATTATCAAAAATCGCGCTTGTAGAAAATATCCAGAGAGCTTGCCAGGCCACTGGCAGCCTCAAGGTAGACCTTCTTGCTCAATTTGTAGCGCAAAGCAACCGTGTTGACTGGCTCGAACACGCCTACGCCATAGCGCAAGCTCAAGCGTTCGGTGAGGTTACCGCTGGCCACCACGCTGGTGCTGTTACCACTGCCTTGAGTGTCCAGCTGGAAATCGTCGATCCCCAGGCTTGAGGCCAGACTGCCAGTCACCCCGGCGCTGCTAGCCAGGCCCAGGCCAAGCGCCGCTTGAGCGAGCACGTTGTTATCTTCCCCCGTGGAACCCAAGGGGCGCCCCAATACCAGGTACGACAGCGCCTGTTCCTGGCTCATGGCCGGCTCGGAAAACACCTGGGTGGTGGGTTGTTCGGCACTGCCGCTGAGACGGATACCGGCAATCACGTCATCGGTCTGGCGGATAGCTTCGATGTCCAGGTAAGGCTGGTCAATGGGCCCGGCAAACAACAGGCGCGCACGGCGGATAGTCAGGCGCTGGCCGTAGGCCCGGTAACGTCCGTCGGCCAGGCTCAGCTCGCCACGGGTGTCGAGGTTGTCGCCGATGTGCACATGGCCGAGTAGATTGGCGGTCAGGCCAAAGCCGCTGAACGACAACTTGTCCTGGCCCACCTCGACATCGATGTCCATGGCGACTGCCATCGGTGCCTTGCCCTCTTCGGTCTGATGGCCAACGATCACCGTGTCATCAGAAACCTTGACGGTCGAAGGCGGCAACTCACGCACCGTGATCTTGCCCTTGGGCACCCGTACCTTACCCGCCACCGCCAGCTTGTCATCGATCAGGCTGATCTTCAGGTCCGGCGCCACCTCCAGGTTCGCATAGGGCTCGACGGTGACCGGTAGACGTTGACCCTGCAACTGCAGATCAACCGCCAGAGCCCGCCCCCAGCCGACCTGGCCGCGCAAGCTGCCTTGACCGGCCTCACCACTTTTCCAGGCACCGTTAATCTGCACTTGCTCTCCAGCGATCCGCGCCTGCAGGCTCAGGTCTTCCAGGCTGATCGGCAATTCTGCCCCGGCAACTTCGCCAGCGCTCAGGTTCAAGCTGCCGTTTACCTGTGGCGCCAGCAACGTGCCAGACAGCTGTCCGCTGCCGTTCAACTGGCCGGCCAGGCGCTCGACCATCGGTGCAAACGGGCGGGCAATGGCGATATCCAGCCCGGTCAGGCGGAAATCGCCGCTCAGTGGTTTGTTGGTGGCTACAGGATCGAGCCGGGTGACCAGAGACAGTTCGCCCAGACGCTCACCCTTGAAATCCAGACGGGTATCAACCCGGCGTGGCGCCAGGGTGCTTTGCAAACGGAGGGTCTGGTAGGGGAAATCCAGCCATTGATCCTTCTCGCGCAAACGCAGGGTGCCACCGCTGGCATCGACCACAATGGTGCCTTTCGGACCACTGGCGGGCAGGTCCAGATTGATGTCGGCATTAAGCAACCCCTGCCAGGCGAAGTCCTTGGGCAACCATTGCGCCAGGCTTTGCAACGGGAATTGCTTGAGGTGATAACGCAGACGCGGCTCGGGAGCCAGACGCTGGTCGTCGCCGCACAGGCTGGCTTGTCCGGAGCGCCAGCAATGGGCGCCGAAATCCAGTTGTCCTGTGGCCAGACGTTGTAATTTCGCCGGTGCTTGCAAGCGCCAGTCCTGACCACCGGCCTGGATCTGACCACTGGCCAGGCGTCCACGCCAGTTGCCCTTGTCCAGCTGCCCATCCAGCCCCAGGTCAAGCTTGAGCTGCGGTCCGTCCAGCGCCAGTTCCAGCTGCTGTTGGCGAATATCTCCACGACCCTTGGCGGTGAGCACGCCCAGCGCGGTATCGCCCAGACGAATTCCGCCGGCCTGCAGATCAATCACTGCACGCTGGGCACTGTCCAGCCGTGCATCCAGGGTCAGGCGCTGCAAGTGATTTTCAGCCTGGGCCAGCTTCTGACCCTGCAAGGTCAGCGTGCCTTGCGGCGCCTGCAGGGTTCCGGCGACTTCCAGCTTACCCTTGAGCTGCCCCTGCAAGTGCGGCCAGAGCTGGCCAAGACGAGGCAGATTGAGGTCCAGCTGACCGGCCAGACGCTGCTGCAGGCTGCCACTGCCGTTGATGTGGTTGTCGCCCAGGCGGATATCGAGAGTGCCGAGGGTCCAGGTCTGTCCAGCACCCTCAGCGACAGCCTTGAGCACTGCCGTCTGACCGCGCAGACGTCCCTTGAGGTCAAGGTCGGCGTCCAGGCTGAGTTCGCCATTTTTGATCTGGCCCTTGCTGCGTAGCGGACCGGCCAACGTGCCGGGCAGCTCGGCGAGCCAGTAGGCCGGGTTCAGCGCCGACAGTTCGAGAGCGGCCTCCCAGGCCACAGCATCAGCAAACTGCACACTCACGCTTCCCGCGAGCTTGCCTTGCCCGGCATTGAGCGCCAGCTGTGGCAGTGCAATCTGCTGCAGGTCGCCCTTGAACGGACTGCTCAGGCTGAACGCACCCGCCGGCCCGTCGAGGTCGCCCTTGAATTCGCCCTGATAGTTGCCATCGCGGTATTGCACCTGGCCATTGAAGCGGCGCAACGTGACCTGCGGCGCTGGCTCCAGCGGATACAGACGCAGCCAGGGAAAGTCCAGCCAATCGATGGTCGCCTCGGCGCTCAAGCCTGTTTGCCAGTCGGCACTGGCCGTGAGTTTGAGGCGCTGATCCGCGCTGGCAGTAAGCTCCAGGGCGCTCAGTTGCGCACCCTTGGCATCGACCCTGCCCTGCAGGCTCAAGGCTACAGGTTGCTGCTCGGACGCCAGGCTGGCCGAGCCGAGCAATTGATAGCCGCTCTGCAGGTTGCCGTTGGCGCTGAGTTGCAGATTATTCAGTTGCAGCGTGTCAGGCAGCTCGGCACCGGGTTTGAACGCCTGGGCACTGAGCTGTAGCTTGGCCGGCAACTGTTCGGCCAGCGCCTGCAGTTCACCACTGAGCCGGGCGTTCAGGTAGCCGCTACTGTCGCCAGTGAGCTTGAGGGTTTTCTGCAGTTCACCCTCAATCTGTACCGCCAGTTGCCAGTCCTGGCCATCGACCTTGGGCAGCCGTAACTGCCCCTGGACCTGCAACGGCCAGTCGCCCTCAGGTTGCAGCCGGCCTTGCAGGCGCAAATGCAAGTCATCGCGTTGCAGTTGCAGGCTGTCGATCTGCAAACCCGCAACAGTCCAGTGAGCCGCCAGATGCAATTGGCTCAATTGCTCATTGCCATCCAGACGCAAGTGCCCGATGCGCACCTCACCCAGCTCGATTGCCAACGGTAGTTTCAACGCCGGCAATTGCAGCGGCCCGCTGTCGGGCTTGGCCTCGCCAGGGGCGAAGGCGAGATTGACCTGCTCGGCCTGCAGGCGCTCGATACACAAGGTCATGCGCAACAGGCAGGACGGTGACCAGGCGAACACCGGTGCAACCAGTTCGACCCGGTCGGCGCCCTGCTCCCACAGCACGCGCTCGGCCTGCCATTGACCACCCAGACGCCCCTGGAACTGCTCAAGTTGCAAGCCCGGCACCAGTCCCAGCGCCCAGCGGCTGCCGGCCTGGGTCCCCAGTAACAGGCCCAGCAGCAACACCAGCATGAGCAGCAGTGCAAGCACCGCGAGCAGGATGTTTCTGAAAACGCGACTCACAGTTCCGGCCCCATGGAGAAGTGCAGACGAAAGCCGCCATCGTCATCCAGCGCGTGGGCCAGATCCAGACGCAGCGGCCCGACCGGAGATACCCAGCGCACGCCAATACCGACACCGGTCTTGAGGCTGGGAAACTCCAGGTTGTTGAATGAATTACCCTGGTCGACAAAAGTCGCTACCCGCCACTTTTCCACGACTTCGTACTGATACTCGGCACTGCCGGCCACCAGGTAGCGGCCACCGATTCGGTCACCATCGGAGTTTTCCGGCGACAGGCTCTGGTAGTCATAGCCGCGCACGCTCTGGTCACCACCGGCAAAGAACCGCAGCGATGGCGGAATCGAACTCTGATAGTCGTTGGTGGCGCTGCCACCGACTTGCACGCGACCAAGGAAGCGATGTTTCTGGCCCAGCGTGGTCAGACCTTTGAGCACCACATTGGCATGCAACAGGTTGGTATCGGACACCAGTCCTTCCTTGGCCGCCTGTACATCGAACTGCAGGCGATAGCCGTTGTGCGGGTCGATACGGTTGTCGCTACGCAGGTAGGAATAGCTGATGCCAGGCATCAACAGGTTGCTCAGGCCCGAGTCATCACCCAGGCGATACTCTTCGCGCTGGTACTTGAGCGACAGCACGCGCTGCCAGCCACTGGGCAACTTGCTGTGCCATTCCGGGCCAACCGTGAGCAGCTTGCTCAACGTGTCGGTGCCGGCAATTTCTTCGTTCTGGTAGCCACCGGCAAAGCGGAATTTGTCGGTCAACGGTGGATCAAGGGGTATGTCGTACCACAACCCGACGTTCTGCCGGGGGGCCGACAACTCGGTTTCCCAGCCGTAACTATGGCCCTGCGGATTGACCCAGTGGCGGGTCCAGTTGGCCTTGCCACGCGGCCCGACGTCGGTCGAAAAACCCAGGCCCAGGCCCATGGTGCGGGGCTTGCGGGTGCTCAGTTGCACTGCGACGGGAATGCTTTGCGCTACCGCGGCCGTAGGCGCGGCATCGACCCGCACGCCCTCGAAATAGCCGCTCGATTGCAGGGCATTGTTGAGTTCGGCAATCAGCTCGGAATCGTAGGGGGTGTCGGCCTTGAACGGCACCATGCGCTGCAGCAGGGTCTCGTCGAACGGGGTGTCGCCGGCGAAACTTACCTTACCCAAGCGATAGCGTGGGCCGCTGTCATAGATCAATTCGATGTCGGCAACGCCGGCCTGGGGATCAACCGCCAGGCGCTGGCGCACGAATCGCCCGCTGAAGAAACCGTAGCGCGCAGCCTGGTTCTGGATCAGCCGTTTGGCGTCTTCGTAATACCCGTGGTTGAGCACTTCACCTGAACGCAGGGCCTTGCTGTCGGGCATGCGAAATGCCTTGAGTTCAGAGGCCGGGCCATCAATACGGATGGTCACGTCACGCAGGTGCACGGGCTCACCAGGGTCGATGCTGAGGATCAGCTGCGGGCCCTTGTCGGCCTTGGCCGGCGCCTTGACCTCACTGTCGATCTGCGCCTGGTAGTAGCCCAGTGCCTGAGCCGCCTTGCGCGCCTGCTCGACAGCCCCACGGCTGAAACGCAGCAGCGCCTCTTCATCGCGTTTACCAAGGCTGCCGATATAGCCCTCGACATTGGCCTTGAGTTCGTTATTGGCAGGTTTGACCTTCACAACCAGCTCGCTTTGCGCATACGCGGCAACGCTGGCCATCCATAGAATCAAACCGCAGGTGAATCGTCCTGAATACGTCATAGGCGCGGATGCTACCAGAGCTTGGCGCCAGCATGGAGTCCGAGGCTCTCGCGCCTGTTACGCAGGCATGGCCGATGCACGTTGAGATGGCTGGGGGTTGGGATGAAAGAACACATGCTCGCGGACAGGTCCTACAGCAATTTCGCCGATTTCCTGGTAACCCTGGCGCTGATAAAAGGCCAGATAGTGCTCATTTCCGGTGTCCAGTACTACACCTTGGGAATGTTCGTCTTCGGCACACCAGTCGTGCACAGCTTGCAACAATTGCTCGCCGTAGTGTTTACCCTGGAACTGCGGATGAATCCCCAGCAGCGGCAAAATATGCACGGCCTCGCCCGGCAGACAGGCCATCAGTGCCGCCTGATAATCGAGATAGCGCCGGGTACAACGAAACCCGGTACTCAAGACCATGCGCATGCGCCAGGCCCAACTTTCAGTGATGCCCAGGCGGCGCTGTGGCGGTGCAATCAGGGCAATACCGATCAGCCGGTCGTCAACCAGCAGCCCCAATGCCGGCAACTCCTGCAGAAAATGTTGCTTGACCAGTTCACGCACCGTGGCGCGAATGCGCTGGTCATAGCCAGGACGCTGCGCCTCGAACAAGAAGGCAAAGGTCGGTTCATGCCGATAGGCGTGATACAACAATGAACGCGCCTCACGGCTGTAGCCACCATCAAGCAGTCGGACCTGAGCCGGGACAGCAGTCGATTCGGTCATGCTGACAAACCTCCACAAATGGGCATTCATTGCCTTCAAGGCGTACGTTGCGCCGACGTTCGCCCCGAGCACCACGTTAGCAGCCTATGCAGTGCTGCGCCACGCTGGCCGCAGCCGTCGATGTCGGCTAGGATCCTTGGTTTTATCAGGATTGTGTTTCCCATGAAGATCGTCTCGTTCAACATCAATGGCCTGCGCGCCCGGCCCCATCAATTGGCGGCGTTGATCGAAAAGCATCAGCCAGACGTGATCGGCCTGCAGGAAACCAAGGTCAGCGACGATCAGTTCCCGTTGGCCGAGGTCCAGGCCCTGGGTTATCACGTGCATTTCCATGGCCAGAAAGGCCACTATGGCGTCGCCCTGCTCTCGCGTCAGGCGCCGCTGAGCCTGCACAAAGGCTTTGCCAGCGATGAAGAGGATGCCCAGCGCCGCTTTATCTGGGGCACCTTCGCCGATGACGATGGCACACCGATCACCATCATGAACGGCTATTTCCCCCAGGGCGAAAGCCGCGACCACCCGACCAAATTCCCGGCCAAACAGCGCTTTTACAGCGACCTGCAGGCCCTGCTGGAAAACCAGTTCAAGAACGATCAGCCATTGCTGGTCATGGGTGATGTGAACATATCGCCCGAGGACTGCGACATCGGCATCGGCGCCGACAACGCCAAACGCTGGCTCAAGACCGGTAAGTGCAGCTTCCTGCCCGAAGAGCGCGAGTGGATGGCACGCCTGAAAAACTGGGGTCTGGTCGACAGCTTCCGTCACCTGCACCCTGAGGTTGCCGACCGTTTCAGCTGGTTCGACTACCGCAGCCGCGGCTTCGAAGACGAACCCAAGCGCGGCCTGCGCATCGACCTGATCATGGCCTCCCAGGGCTTGCTGCCGCGGATCAAGGCAGCCGGGGTCGATTACGACCTGCGCGCCATGGAAAAACCTTCGGACCATGCGCCGATCTGGCTGGAACTGGCGTAACGCCGATTCTTCGCGGGGCAAGCCCGCTCCCACAGCCTTATATACACAACCTGTGGGAGCGGGCTTGCCCCGCGACCAGGCGCTGTCACGTTACGGTCATCCAACCGTCTTAATCTGCGGCACATCCTTTGCCCGAAGAGTGTCTGCCGGCATGTTCCGCCACCTCAGCCTGATTCTGCTGTGCCTGCTTCCGCTCCTTGCCCGGGCCGCCCCTGACACCCCGGTGCAACTACGTATCCAGGGTTCGAACACCATTGGCGCGGCGCTGGCGCCAGCGTTGGTCAAGGGTATGCTGGAAGCTCAAGGCGCCAGCCATATATCAACCGTGACCACCCGTATTGCCAACGAAATCCAGGTCAGCGCCCAGGATGCCCATGGCCAGCCCTTGCGTATCGACATCGCCGCCCATGGCAGCAGCACCGGCTTTGCCGCACTGAAGACCGGACAGGCCGATCTGGCTGCCGCCTCACGCCCGATCAAGGTCAGTGAACTGAGCGCGCTCCAGGCATTGGGTGACCTGAACAGCACCGCCGCCGAGCAGGTCATCGGTCTGGATGGCGTCGCCGTCATCGTCCATCCCGACAATCCCCTGCCGCAATTGAGCACCGGGCAACTGGCGCAGATTTTTTCCGGACGGATCACCACCTGGGAGGAACTGGGTCTGGGTAACGGACCAATTCACCTGTATGCCCGGGATGACCGCTCAGGCACCTTCGAAACCTTCAAGGCGCTGGTGCTCGATGCCGCCGGGCAGACGCTGGCCAGCACCGCCCGGCGCTTCGAGTCCGGCGAGCAATTGGCTTCTACAGTCCTGACTGACCGCCAGGCCATCGGTTTCAGCAGCCTGGCGTCAGTACATGGCGCCAAGGTGCTGGCGATCGCCGATGGCGCCTCCCGCCCCATGCTGCCAAGCCCGGCACTGGTGGCCAGCGAAGACTATCCGCTGTCACGGCGTTTGTACTTCTACCTGTCGCCGAGTCAGGCTACACCGTGGGCCCGGGCGCTGGTGGAGTTTGCCCAAAGCCCCGAAGGGCAAGCCATTGTCACCGCCAGCGGGTTTGTCGGGCAGCAGGTACAGGCCGTCAAAGTGCCCCCCGCCGACAACATGCCGCCGCGCTATCGGACGCTGGCCCGCAACGCCCAGCGCCTGTCGGTGAACTTCCGCTTCCAGGAGGGCAATGCCAGCCTGGACAACAAAGCACTGCGTGATGTGCAGCGGGTGGTCGAGTTCCTGCGCCAGCACAACAAACGGGAACAAGATGCCGTACTGGTTGGATTTGGCGATGCCAAGGATGATCCCGAGCGTGCCGTCTTGCTTTCTCGCCTGCGCGCCATGGCCGTGCGCCGGGAGCTGGCCAGAGAAGGCGTGGCCCCGCGCGAGATCATCGGCCTGGGCGACGAACTGCCGGTGGCAGCCAATACCGCCGAAGAAGGCCGTATCCGCAACCGGCGGGTTGAAGTCTGGGTCTACTGACAGCCCGCATTATCCCGCGCAATTATTTGTAACAGCCCGGTCGGGCACCCGCGCTCCCCCGCAGCTAGGCTTTGATTAGTGACGCCGGGCCCCTCTGACGGCTGCCAAGCCGCCATGTCGGAGTCACTGTTGCTTTTTTGGCAACGTCGACAATCAAGGAGGGGCGCATGGCGGCTCTACAGGCATTTCTCGAAAACGACATTCTCGGCACCAGCACCTGGTTCTGGCTGGCATTCATTGGCATCGTCCTGACCCTGCTGGTACTGGACCTGGGCGTGTTGCATCGCAAGGCTCACGAAATCGAGATGCGTGAAAGCCTGCTGCTGTACGCCAGCTATTTCAGTGTCGGTGTGCTGTTTGGCG
Source organism: Pseudomonas sp. GW821-FHT10B02 (assembly GCF_059415665.1). Taxonomy (NCBI): domain Bacteria; kingdom Pseudomonadati; phylum Pseudomonadota; class Gammaproteobacteria; order Pseudomonadales; family Pseudomonadaceae; genus Pseudomonas; species Pseudomonas sp. GW821-FHT10B02. The sequence goes on from NZ_JBWKNR010000016.1 coordinate 108,294, forward strand.
GGTGGGTCTGGTGGGAGCTGGGCGCACAACGTGCCCTGGAGTTCTACACCGGGTTCCTGGTCGAGCAGTCGCTGTCCATGGACAATGTCTTCGTCATGGCGATGATCTTCAGCTACTTCGCCATCCCCCGTCTCTACCAGCACCGGGTACTGTTCTGGGGCATCCTCGGCGTGGTGGTGTTGCGCGCGATCATGATCGGCGTAGGCAGCGCCCTGGTTCAGGAGTTTGCCTGGATCCTCTATGTGTTCGGTGCCTTCTTGCTGGTTACCGGAATAAAGATGCTGTTCTCCCGCGAAGAGGCCCACCCGGACCTGGCCAACAACCCGGTACTCAAGTTTGTACGCGGCCATTTGCGCGTCACCGATGACCTGCATGGCCCGCATTTTTTCGTGCGCCTCAAGGCTGCCGGGCAAAGCAAGACTGTGCTGTACGCCACGCCGCTGTTCCTGGCGCTGGTGCTGATCGAACTGGCCGATCTGGTGTTCGCCGTAGACAGTGTGCCGGCCATCTTCGCCATCACCCAGGACCCGTTCATTGTCTACACCTCGAACATCTTCGCGATCCTTGGCCTGCGTGCCTTGTATTTCGCCCTGGCGGCGCTGATGCATCGGTTTGTCTATCTCAAGTACGCCCTGGCCCTGGTGCTGATCTTTATCGGTAGCAAAATCTTCTATCACGGCCTGATCGGCGCAGTGCCGGCATTGCTGTCGCTGGGTGTGACTGTGAGCCTGTTGACTGGCGGCATACTGTTGTCACTGTTCAAGACTCGCGACCAACCACACCACCCCGCAAACTCCGGCAGCCACAAATGAATCAGGCCCGCATCGGCGGGCCTGATATCCAAAGCGTGCGGATCAATGCCCGCTGCGCAGCATTTCCTTAGGGACGTATTTGCCGATTTCGTACTTGCCGATTGCCGCCCGGTGCACTTCATCCGGGCCATCGGCCAGGCGCAGGGTACGCTGCATTGCGTACATGTAAGCCAGCGGGAAGTCACCACTGACCCCGGCACCACCATGAATCTGAATCGCCCGGTCGATGACCTTCAAGGCCACGTTCGGCGCCACCACCTTGATCTGGGCGATCTCGCTGCGAGCGACTTTGTTGCCCACCGTGTCCATCATGTAAGCCGCCTTCAGCGTCAGCAGCCGTGCCATGTCGATTTCCATGCGCGAATCGGCGATCTTGTCGACGTTACCGCCCAGGCGCGCCAGCGGGCGGCCAAACGCGGTACGTTCCACCGAACGCTTGCACATCAGCTCCAGGGCCCGCTCGGCCATGCCGATCGAGCGCATGCAATGGTGAATGCGTCCAGGGCCAAGGCGCCCCTGGGCAATCTCGAAACCACGCCCCTCACCCAACAGCACGTTCTCGTAAGGCACTCGCACGTTCTCGAACAGCACTTCGGCATGGCCATGGGGAGCGTCGTCGTAACCGAACACCGGCAGTGGCCGGACGATTTTCACCCCGGGGGTATCGGTGGGCACCAGAATCATCGAATGCTGCTGGTGACGCGGGCCGTCCGGGTTGCTCAGGCCCATGAAGATCATGATCTTGCAGCGCGGATCGCAAGCACCGGAGGTCCACCACTTGCGGCCATTGATCACCCACTGGTCGCCCTCGCGGACAGCGCGGGCGGCCATGTTGGTGGCATCGGAAGACGCCACATCCGGCTCGGTCATGGCAAAGGCTGAACGGATGTCACCACGCAACAGCGGCTCCAGCCACTGACGTTTCTGTTCCTCACTGCCATAGCGCACCAGCACTTCCATGTTGCCGGTGTCCGGGGCCGAGCAGTTGAACGGTTCGGGGCCCAGCAGCGAACGGCCCATGATTTCAGCCAGGGGCGCATATTCCAGGTTGCTCAAGCCTGCGCCCAGCTCCGACTCGGGCAGGAACAGGTTCCACAGCCCTTCAGCCTTGGCCTTGGCCTTGAGCTCTTCCATGATTGCGGTCGGCTGCCAGCGGTCGCCCTCGGCGACCTGGCGCTCGAACACCGCTTCGGCGGGATAGACATAAGCATCCATGAACGCCGTGACACGTTCGCGCAACGCCTGGACCTTGGGTGAATAGGCGAAATCCATGGGCAGTACCTTCAGTGGAAAGAGGATCTGATGAAGAGCCTAGATCAGCGAGCAAAATCCACCTAGTCTATTCTCGGCGTGTATAAACATTCATAACCAATATATGATTGACCCATAACACCAACAAGAGCAGCGCCCATGAACCTGAGCAAGGTCGATCTGAATCTGTTCATCGTCTTCGATGCCATCTACACCGAAGCCAACCTGACCCGTGCCGGGCAGATCGTCGGCATTACCCAGCCTGCGGTGTCCAATGCCCTGTCGCGGCTACGCGAGACCTTCAACGACCCGCTGTTCGTCCGTACCGCGCAAGGCATGGTGCCTACGCCCATGGCGCAGAACATCATCGGCCCGGTGCGCAATGCCCTGTCGTTATTGCGTGTGTCGGTTCAGGAAAGTCGCATCTTCAATCCCCTGCAGGCGAACAAGACCTTTCGCATCAGCATGACCGACCTCACCGAGGCGGTGATTCTGCCGCCGCTGTTTCAGCGCCTGCGCCGCCTGGCGCCAGCGGTAATCATCGAGAGTTTTCTCTGCAAGCGCCGTGAGACCACCAAGGAACTGGCTGCCGGGCGCCTGGACTTTGCCGTCGATGCCCCGCTCAACACCGACCCGCAGGTGCGCCACGTCAAGCTCATGCAGGATCAGTACGTCTGCGCCTTGCGCCAGGGCCACCCGATGGCCAAAGACAAACTCAGCCTGGACGACTACCTGGGGATGACCCACATCCATATCTCCAGCCGCCGCAACGGCCTGGGCTATGTCGACCTGGCTCTGGGCAAGATGGGCGTGCAGCGCAAGATCGCCCTGCGTTCGCAGCATTACCTGATGGCCTCGCAAGTGTTGCAACAGACCGACATGGTCATGACCGTGCCGGAGCGCTTCGCCCGCCGCCACCAGCTCAATTATCTGAGCCTGCCGGTCAACGATGTGCCACCGCTGGAAACCCACCTGTACTGGCATGAAAGTACCGATCAGGACCCGGCCAACCGCTGGATGCGCGAGCAGATCATTGAGTTGTGCCAGGCAGTGGTAGCGCAGGACGAGCGGGCACAGGCACAGGCTTGAGCCACAATGCTTGACGTATACGTCAACCTGCCATTAGGTTAGCTCATGCCCTTTTCCCGAGCCTGACCATGAGCAGCCAGACCTACAGCATCTCCGACCTGTCCCGCGAGCTGGACATCACCACCCGTGCCATCCGCTTCTATGAGGAACAGGGCTTGCTCAGCCCCGAACGCCGGGGCCTTGAGCGCATCTACTCGGCCCGCGACAAGGTCAGTCTGAAACTGATCCTGCGCGGCAAGCGCATCGGCTTCTCGCTGGCCGAGTGCCGCGAACTGATCGAACTCTACGACCCTACCAGCGGCAACCTGAAACAGTTGCACAGCATGCTGGCCAAGATCGCCGAACGCCGCGCCCAGCTCGAACAGCAACTGCTCGATATCCAGCAGATGCAGCTGGAGCTGGACACTGCCGAAGAGCGCTGTGAACAAGCGCTGGCCGCCACCTTGAACAATCAGAAAAACAGCCATTGAGCCCTGAGGAACCGCGCCATGTCATTGCCTGAAACAGTCCGTCTGGTCGAAGTCGGTCCGCGCGACGGCCTGCAGAATGAAGCCCAGCCCATCAGCGTGGCAGACAAGGTCCGGCTGGTCGATGACCTGACGGCGGCGGGCCTGTCCTATATAGAAGTGGGCAGTTTCGTCTCGCCCAAGTGGGTGCCGCAAATGGCCGGCTCCGCCGAGGTGTTTGCCAACATCAAGCAACAGTCCGGCATCACCTACGCCGCCCTGGCGCCGAACCTGCGCGGTTTCGAGGATGCCCTGGCAGCCGGGGTGAAAGAGGTTGCGGTGTTCGCCGCCGCATCCGAGGCCTTCTCCCAGCGCAACATCAACTGCTCGATCAGCGAAAGCCTGCAGCGCTTCGTACCGATCATGGATGCAGCCCGTGCAAACGGCGTGCGTGTGCGCGGTTATGTGTCCTGCGTGCTGGGCTGCCCCTATGAAGGCGCAGTCAGTGCCGAGCAGGTGGCGCCGGTGGCCCGCGAGTTGTTTGAGATGGGCTGCTATGAAGTGTCGCTGGGCGACACGATCGGCACCGGCACCCCGGGCGCCACCCGCCGCCTGTTCGAGGTGGTTGCCGCACATGTGCCACGCGCCCAACTGGCCGGACACTTCCATGACACCTACGGCCAGGCCCTGGCCAATGTTTATGCCAGCCTGCTTGAAGGGATCAACGTCTTCGACAGCTCGGTCGCAGGCCTGGGTGGCTGCCCCTACGCCAAGGGCGCCAGCGGTAACGTGGCCAGCGAAGATGTGCTGTACATGCTTCAAGGCCTGGGTATCGAGACCGGCATCGACCTGGACCGGTTGATCGACGCGGGCCTGCGTATCAGTAAGGTGCTTGGCCGTACCAGCGGCTCCCGGGTAGCGCGGGCACGTAACGCGCAGTAATCATCAGCGGTAACAGCCTGGTGGCGACCAGGGTGTTACCGCCCCCGCACTTTTCAGAAAAAAACCGGGTAACACGGAAACAAATCGACAGATTCCCCCGCCTCCCCTTCCTGCCAAAAAAACTTAAACCATTGATTTTATTGAACTTTAAAAAGTTGGCACGGCACCTGCTATATCTTTGGTACAAGAACAATAAAAACTGTGACACACCCAATAAAAATAAGACGTAACGACTCTGACATAACAAGAACAACACGGCAGAGACGCAGCTAACAGATTTTTTTGGAGAAGATGTGCTTTTCCGGGGTTCGCCCCCGCAACCTGACACAAAACAATAAAACTACCCCAAGGTAGCGAAGGTCACGGTTGGATCAGCAATGATGAGAGTAGATCAGCGCTCAAAAAAATACGTTTGCTCTTGATCCCGAATGGGGATCGCCAGTGACAAGAGGCAACGGTCGCCAAAAACAACAACAGGCCGCCCTCCAATAACAAAAAAAGAGCACGCAACAATCTTTGAGGGGAGCTTAGGCTCCCCTCAGTGCTTCCTGCCCTCCTGGTTTTCGCCCTCATCATCCTTCTCGAACCGGTCCACCACCCAGGGCATCACGCCCAGCACCAGCAATGCCAACAGGGTGCTGATCACTGCCGTGGCCTCGCGGCCGATGCCGGCTGCGACACCAATGGCCGCCGTCATCCACAACCCCGCTGCCGTTGTCAGACCTTTGACGTGGTCAAGTTGCTGATGATGCCCTTTGAGAATGGTCCCGGCACCGAGAAAGCCGATGCCGGCGACGATCCCCTGCACCACCCGGCTCAGGGCCGCATCATCGACCCCGGCCATACGCGGCACCAACACGAACAGCGCGGCGCCCATCGCCACCAGCATGTGGGTGCGCACACCGGCCGCTTTGCCCTTCATTTCACGCTCGAACCCGAGGATGCCACCGAGTAACGCGGCCATCAGCAGGCGTATCGTCACCTGGGTCAGTTGCTTGGCGTCATTGAGGTCGGCGAACTCGGCCACCAGGGTCAACCAGACTTGATGCCACCAAGCGTCCATTGGCGTGCTCCACACAGGGACTGTTTCTCGATGGACCACCCGCCAGGCCACAAGTGCAGCACTGACCGCTGATCGGTCAGTGCCCGCATCAGCAGCCGATGCCCTGACTGTAGCGGGTGCGGTGGATGGTCGCAGGCATCTCAAGACTGGCGTCGAGGCCTCGATAATCTAAGGCTTTTGCGGATTTGGCGAAAAATCTGATACGGTTTTTATCGAAATATCTGAGCCTGTTATGCAAACAGATGCGGCGCCATAGTGTTCTGGCCTGATCGAGGCCTGATGAGCGACGAACCATGAGCGATAGAATTCCCGTCCAGATCGTTGAAATTGCCGAGCCTTCCGCCACCAAGAAGAAGACCGCCAGCAGCGACAGACAGATCCACACCCGCAGCTTCACCGGCTTGTTTCGTAACCTGCGCCTAGGTGGCGCGGGCTTTCTGTTTTTGCTGTTCTTCGGCACCGTCTGGTTGAACTGGAACGGTCGCCAGGCCGTGCTATGGGACCTGGCTGACAGCAAGTTCCACATTTTCGGTGCAACCTTCTGGCCGCAAGACTTCATTCTCCTGTCGGCACTACTGATCATCTGCGCCTTCGGCCTGTTCGCCATCACGGTACTTGCCGGGCGGGTCTGGTGCGGTTACACCTGCCCACAAAGCTCGTGGACGTGGATCTTCATGTGGTGCGAGAAAGTCACCGAAGGGGATCGCAACCAGCGCATCAAGCTCGATGCCGCGCCCTGGAGTGTAAACAAGCTGGCCCGGCGCTCGGCCAAACACACCCTGTGGCTGGCCATCAGCCTGCTCACCGGCCTGACGTTCGTCGGTTACTTCACGCCGATCCGGCCGCTGACCGAAGAACTCTTCACCTTGCAACTGGGCGGCGTCAGCCTGTTCTGGATCCTGTTCTTCACCGGCGCCACCTACATCAATGCCGGCTGGCTGCGTGAAGCGGTGTGCATGCACATGTGCCCCTATGCGCGTTTTCAGAGCGTAATGTTCGACAAAGACACCCTGGCCATCGCTTACGACCCGGCACGCGGCGAGTCCCGCGGCCCCCGCAAGAAAGACAGCGACTACAAGGCCAAAGGCCTGGGCGATTGCATCGACTGCCAGATGTGTGTGCAGGTCTGCCCGACCGGTATCGACATCCGTGACGGCCTGCAGATGGAATGCATCGGCTGCGCCGCCTGCATCGACGCCTGTGACTCGATCATGGACAAGATGGGCTATGCCCGCGGCCTGGTTGGCTACAAGTCCGAACACAACCTGCAAGGCGGCAAGACCAACTGGCTGCGCCCTCGCCTGCTCGGTTACGTCACCGTATTGGTGGTGATGATCGGTGCTCTGGTCATCGCCCTGCAGCAGCGGCCGATGGTGTCGATGGATGTGATCAAGGACCGTGGCCTGTTCCGCGAGAACAACCTGGGCCAGATCGAAAACATTTACACCCTCAAGGTCATCAACAAGACCCAGCAAGCACAGCACTACCGCTTGCGCCTGGTGGACGCCGAGGGCTTCGAGTTGCACGGCAAGACCGAGTTCACCCTGGATGCGGGTGAGATGAGCGAGATGCCGGTATCGGTGGCGATGCTTGCCGAACGGCCGCAAAGCAGCTCCCAGGAAATCGGTTTCGAAATCAGCGACAGCGACCAACCGGGTATTTCCAGTGTTGCCCACAGCCGTTTTGTCGCGCCTTTGAACCGCTGATCACATACACTTCGCAGCAGTCGAAACGTCCTGAGCCATGATGAAACGCTACGAAAAATTCGCCGACGACATTGCCGAACTGATTCGCTCCGGGGTCCTGGGCCCCGGCCAGCGCGTGCCGTCGGTGCGCTACGCCAGCCAGACCCACGGGGTCAGCCCGTCCACGGTGTTCCAGGCCTACTACCTGCTGGAGCGCCGCGGGCTGATCCGCGCGCGGCCGCGCTCGGGCTATTTCGTCAACGCCCATGCGCCGCGGCAGTTCAGCGAGCCGCAGATCATCGAGCAAGCGAATGAGTCCACCGAGGTGGATGTCAGCGAACTGGTGTTCTCGATTCTCGACTCGATGAAAGACCCGCAGACCGTCGCCTTCGGCTCGGCCTTCCCCAGCCCCCACCTGTTCCCGCTGCCACGCCTGGCCCGCTCCATGGCCAGCGCCAGCCGCGAAATGGATCCGCGCATGGTGGTCACCGACCTGTCGCCGGGCAATCCGCAACTGCGTCGACAGATTGCCCTGCGCTATATGGTCGGCGGGCTGATGCTGCCGATGGAGGAGCTGCTGATCACCAATGGGGCACTGGAGGCTTTGAACCTGTGCCTGCAGGCGGTGACCGAACCGGGTGACCTGGTAGCGATCGAGGCCCCCGCCTTCTATGCCTGCCTGCAGGTACTCGAGCGGCTCAAACTGAAGGCTGTGGAGATCCCCGTGCACCCGCGCGAAGGTATCGACCTTGGCGTGCTGGCGCAAACCCTGGCCAAACACCCGGTCAAAGCCGTCTGGTGCATGACCAACTTCCAGAACCCGGTGGGCGCGAGCATGCCGGAGGAGAAAAAACAGCAACTGGTCGAACTGCTGCGCCAGCATCAGGTGCCGCTGATCGAAGACGACGTCTATGCCGAGCTGTACTACGCCCAGCAAGCGCCGAAACCGGCCAAGGCCTTCGATACCGATGGCCTGGTGATGCACTGCGGCTCCTTCTCCAAGAGCCTGGCGCCGGGCTACCGGATCGGCTGGGTGGCGGCCGGACGCTATGCGCAGAAAATCGAACGCTTGAAACTGATGACTTCGCTATGCGCCTCGATGCCGGCCCAGGCGGCGATCGCCGACTACCTGCAGCACGGCGGCTACGATCGGCACCTGCGCAGACTGCGCTATGCCCTGGAAGAGCAGCAGAGCGCGATGCTTGCCGCCATTGCCCGGCATTTCCCGGCGCAAACCCGGGTCAGTCACCCGTCGGGGGGGTACTTCCTGTGGCTGGAGCTGCCAGAGCAGATGGACTCACTCAAGCTGTTCCAGATGGCCCTGGCCCAGGGCATCAGCATCGCGCCCGGGCCGATCTTTTCGCCGACCCAGCGCTTTCGCAACTGTATCCGCCTGAACTACGGCAGCCCGTGGACCGAGCAATCGGAACAAGCCATGGAGACCCTGGGCAGAATCGTGCGCTCGTTCTGAGCGCACGACTGTGTGGGGGGCAGGCTCAGCGCCCGCCGCCCAGATCGATGAAGCTGCCCGTGGAGTAAGACGCCTTGTCGGACAGCAGCCAGATAATCGCCTCGGCCACCTCCTCTGCCTGACCACCACGGCCCATGGGGATGCCCGGTTCAAGCTTGCTGACCCGCTCAGGGTCGCCGCTGAGGGCGTGGAAATCAGTGAATATGTAGCCTGGGCGTACGGCATTGACCCGAATGCCGTCACCGGCGACTTCCTTGGCCAGGCCCAGGGTGAAGGTGTCCAACGCCCCTTTGGAGGCCGCGTAGTCGACATACTCGTTCGGCGAACCCAGCCGCGCGGCCACCGACGAGACGTTGACGATGCTCCCGCCCTGCCCGCCATGGTGCTTCGACATCCGCTGCACGGCATGCTTGCTGCAAAGCATCGGCCCGACCACGTTGGTTTTCATCAACTTGAGCAGGCGGAACTCCGACATATGCTCAAGCTGACTCTTCTGGCCGATGGTCCCCGCGTTGTTGACCAGCGCGGTCACCGCCCCCAGTTCGGCATCGACGCGCTGAAACAAGTGAATGATCTCGTCTTCGACACTGACATCGGCTTTGACCGCGATGGCTTCGGCGCCCAATTCGCGGACGTCGGCCAGCACCCGCTGGGCCGCCTCGTCGTCACTCAGATAGTTGATGCAGATGCGATACCCTTCACGGGCCGCCAGGCGTGCGGTCGCGGCGCCAATACCACGACTGGCGCCAGTGATCACGATGACTTTATCCATGGATACTCCTTTGCCCCAATGGCGTTTGCCCCTCAAGGCTAACGCACAGCAAGCCGGGCGTGAAGTTGCTTGAAGCCGCAGGCAGCGTCATCTTTGCCTGGGCTTGATATCCAACTTTTTCACTCGGGCTTTCGCTGTACCTGCTAGAGAAGCACTGATCGCCTCACGGTACTTGGCATACATATCCCGATCAAAACGATACAGCCCCCCTACCACGCTCAAGACCATATCGCGCTGGGTCTGTGTCCAGAAATCAAAATCGCGGGTTTCCACTGACAATCCGACATTCATGCCAAACACGACCAGGAGAATATCGCCCGACGGGGTCTTTTCGCAGGGCACGGCGACAAAATCAGACAGTGCCCCGCCATTCTCCCCATTGCTGAAGAAGCGGTCGGCATACTCGGTTTGTCCGATGCTGCCGATGGCGAACGCCACCATGTCGGCCAACGCAGCGCTACCAACATTCCCTACGACAGTAGCCGCGATGCCTTGCAGCTCATCGGCGGAAGTAATCACCCGCGGTGGCTCGGTTATCAGGCTCAACAACTGGCAACCGTGTTTTTCCAGGCGGTTTCGGTAGCGATCCATCCAGCTCTTCCAATGCACCTTGGCATCATAGGCATTGCTGGCAAACATGCGTGCCTGCATAAGCAGATCGAGTGCGTCCTGACGCTCTTCCTTGGTCATTCCTGACGCAAAAGTGATAATGGCATTCTCAGCCAGATAGGCTTCCAGCGATGTATTGAAGTCCATCGATTCCTCTCTGTCGCTTACCGTGTTTGTGAACCGACACAGTGGAATTTGCTGAACCAACAGAGCAGCTGGATTGGCTTCCGTGCCACCTGACAAATCTGTAATCTGCCGCTCAGATTTCTGACAGTCGTCGCTCGCTATGGTCATGCCACCCTCGCTTATGGATTGGCACCCCCATGCTTGCAAACCCGACCCGCCGCACCTTTGTCAAAGGCTTCGCCGCCGCCAGTACCCTGGCCGGACTCGGCCTCTGGCGCCTGCCGGCCTTCGCCGCTGGCTCGCCCTTTGGTAATGAACTGAGCGGCCGCGATTTCGAACTGTTCATCGGCCAGACCCCGGTCAATATCACCGGTCGCCCGCGCACCGCGCTGACCATCAACAACAGCTTGCCGGGCCCGGTATTACGCTGGCGCGAAGGCGACACCGTGACCCTGCGCGTACGCAACCGCCTGGACGAACCGACCTCGCTGCACTGGCACGGCATCATCCTGCCGGCCAACATGGACGGAGTCCCGGGCCTGAGCTTTGCCGGTATCGGGCCCGGTGGCGATTATCTCTATCAGTTCACCCTGCAGCAGAGCGGCACCTACTGGTACCACAGCCATTCCGGCTTGCAGGAACAGGCCGGGGTATACGGGGCAATCGTCATCGAGCCGAAACAGCCCGAAGCTCATCACTATCAACGCGACTATGTGCTGTTGCTCAGCGACTGGAGCGACCAGGCCCCCGACGCGCTGATGGCGACCCTGAAAAAGCAGTCCGACGCCTTCAACTACCACAAGCGTACAGTCGGTGACTTCATCGATGACGTGGCCCTGCACGGCTGGTCGAAAACCGTGGCTGAGCGCAAGGGCTGGGCCGAAATGCGCATGAGCCCGACCGACCTTGCCGACATCAGCGCAGCAACCTACACCTACCTGCTCAACGGCCAGCCGCCGGACGGCAACTTCACCTGTCTGTTCCAGCCGGGTGAAACCGTGCGCCTGCGTCTGATCAACGGCTCGGCGATGAGCTATTTCGACTTCCGCATCCCCGGCCTGAAGCTGACGGTAATCGCCGCCGATGGCATGCCGGTGCAGCCGGTCAGCGTCGACGAACTGCGCATCGCCGTGGCCGAAACCTACGACGTGCTGGTGACCGTGGGCGACCTGCCTGCCTATACCCTGTATGCCCAGAGCATGGACCGCACCGGCTACGCCCGCGGCACCCTGGCCCGCAGTGCCGGGCTCAGCGCGCCGGTGCCGGCCCCCGACCCGCGGCCGATCCTGACCATGGCCGACATGGGCCACGGTGGCATGGACGCCATGGCCGGCATGGATCACAGCCAGATGGGTGGTATGGATCATGCCGCCATGAGCGGCATGCAGAGCCATCCGGCCAGTGAAACCGGCAACCCGCTGGTCGACATGCAGACCATGAGCCCCAAACCCAACCTCGCCGACCCGGGCATTGGCCTGCGCAACAACGGCCGCCGGGTGCTGACCTACGCCGACCTGAAAAGCACCTTTGCCGACCCGGACGGTCGCGAGCCGTCGCGCGAGATCGAACTGCACCTGACCGGCCACATGGAACGCTTCGCCTGGTCGTTCAACGGCATCAAGTTTTCCGATGCCGAGCCGCTGCGCCTGCGCTACGGCGAGCGCCTGCGCATCACCCTGGTCAACGACACCATGATGGCCCACCCGATTCACCTGCACGGCCTGTGGAGCGACCTGGAAGACGAACACGGACGCTTCCAGGTCCGCAAGCACACCCTCGATATTCCGCCCGGCAGCCGCCGCAGCTACCGGGTCAGCGCCGACGCGCTGGGGCGCTGGGCCTACCACTGCCACCTGCTTTACCACATGGAGATGGGTATGTTCCGCGAGGTACGCGTCGATGAATGATGTTCTCAACCGCTCGCTGCTGGGCAGCCTGGCGCTGCTCGCCTTGCTGGCCAGTGAAGACGTCCGGGCCCAGGGCATGGATCATGGCGCGATGAACCACGGTGCCATGAACCATGGCAGCATGAACCACGGCAGCACGAGCCCACCGCCCATGGACCATTCCGGCATGGACCACGGCGCCATGGGGCACGGCCAGGCACTGGACACACCGCGCACACCGTTGCGGCCGATCACTGACGCCGACCGCCGCGCCGCCTTCCCGCCCTTGCCCGGTCATCAGGTGCATGATCAGCAGATCAACTGGGCGGTGATTGTCGAGCAGCTCGAATACCAGAACTTCGAAAGCAGCAGCGCCCTGAACTGGAACGCCAACGCCTGGATCGGCGGCGATATCGACCGTCTCTGGCTGCGCACCGAAGGCGAGCGTGAACAAGGCGTAACCCACAAGGCCGAACTGCAGGCACTCTGGGGCCATGCCATCAGCCCCTGGTGGGAGCTGGTCGGCGGCCTGCGCCAGGACTTCAAACCGGCCAGTGGTCAGACCTGGGCGGCCTTCGGCATCCAGGGCATGCCGCTCTACGGTCTGGAGCTGGAAGCCACCGCCTACCTGGGTGAGCGGCAACAAACCGCGCTGCGCCTGGAGAGCAGTTACGCTATCCTGCTGACCAATCGCTGGATTCTCGAACCGTCGCTGGAGGCCAACTTCTATGGCCGTAACGACGCCAGCCGTGACCAGGGCAGCGGCCTTGCCGACAGTGAGATCGGCCTGCGCCTGCGTTATGAGATTACCCGCGGTTTTGCCCCTTATCTGGGCGTCAGTTTCAACCGGAGCTACGGCAATGCCGCCGAACAGATCCGTGACGACCATGGCGATATCGGCCAGACCCGTCTGGTCGCCGGTGTCCGCCTGCGTTTCTAGTATTGGAGAAGCATCATGTTGAGCAAGAAAATCGTCGCCTTCGGCCTGCTGGCCCTGAGCACCCTGGCCCAGGCCGGACAGACCATCGATGTCTACCGCGACCCCAACTGCGGCTGCTGCAAGGAGTGGATCAGCCATCTGCGCGATAACGGTTTCACCGTCAACGATCATGTCGAACCGAACATGAGCGCGGTCAAGCAGCGTCTGGGCGTGGCGCCGCGTCTGGCGTCGTGCCACACCGGGGTGATCGACGGCAAGTTCGTCGAGGGTCATGTGCCGGCTGAGCAGGTCAAGCTGCTGGCCAAGCGTTCCGACCTGCGCGGCCTGGCAGTACCGGGTATGCCAATGGGCTCGCCCGGCATGGAAATGGGTGACCACAAGGACGCCTACCAGGTAATCGGCCTGACCCAGGACGGTCGCGACGAAGTGGTCGCCAATTACTGATCAGCGCTGAATGTTGAGCGAGTGGGCGCTGTTTTTCAGCGCCTTTGGCGCGGCAACCCTGTTGCCGCTGCAATCGGAAGCCGTGCTGGTGGGCTTGCTGCTGCGCGATCCACAGGCGGTGTTCAGCCTGCTGCTGATCGCCACCGCCGGCAATGTACTGGGCTCGATCGTCAACTGGTTGTTGGGGCGTGGCATCGAACACTTGCGTGACCGGCGCTGGTTTCCCTTCAAGCAGGCGCAACTGGACAAGGCCCAGCAACGCTATCAGCGCTACGGCCAGTGGTCTCTGCTGCTGAGCTGGATGCCGGTAATCGGCGACCCGTTGACGTTGATCGCCGGGATCATGCGCGAACCTTTCTGGCGCTTTGTCGTGCTGGTCACGATCGCCAAGGCCGGGCGTTACGCCGTGCTGGCCTTTCTGACCCTGGGCTGGCTGGGGCGCTAGCGCCCCCAGATCTGTGCTTCGGTCCAGCCCAGTTCGGCAAAGTCCTGGGCGCGCAAGTGCGCTTCGTCTTCGCAGAAAAACTCGTCCAGCTGCGGTGGTTTCACCGAGGTGTCGCTAAGCATGGCGTGCACCTGCCCGCGGTGATGGATCTGATGCTCGAACAGGTGCGACAACAGGCGCAACCGTTGTTCACGCTGGACCCAGTCGGGGCGCACGATGCTCACGTAACGCTGCAACTGGTCATCGCGCAATTGACTGCAGTAGGCGATCAACCGGTGATCGGCCTGAGCCTGTTCTTCTCGTAGTGCCTCACAGCTGGAAAACGACTCTTCAGGCTCGAAGAAGCGCTCGCTGTCCGGCTCCGGCGCCTCGCCCCGCTGTTCTGACTCCAGGGCGTTGAGGTAGAACCAGTCCACCGTGAGGATGTGGTTGAGGGTGGCCTTGATCGAGCCAAAGAAGCTGCAGCGCGGCGCCACCAACTCGTCCTGGCTCAGCTGCAGACAGGCCTTGTAGAGCCTGTGGTTGGCCCAACCGTTGTGGTAGGCCATGGTCAGTAAATGGTGCGAAAGCGGCTGCATGATCGACTCCTTCAACAGAAGCGTTGCAGTTGCATCTCCCGCAAGCGGCTCAAGGTGCGCCGGAACGGGAACTCCAGATACCCTTGAGTGTAGAGCGCTTCAAGCGCAACCTCGGCTTCCAGGTACAGGGCGACCCGACGGTCGTAACATTCATCGACCAACGCGATGAAGCGCCGCACGCTGTCATCGTGCACCGATAACTGCGGCAGCTCGCGGTCGCCGGCCAGCACGCGACTGGCCGCATCCTCGGTACCCCGGGCAATCTTCGCTGGCCGCTGGCGAGCGCCGAGGGCCGGCACATCGCCCACCAGGATAGCCGTGAAGCTGTCGCACAGCGCCATGAAATCCATGGCGGCCAAGGGTTGCTCGCACAGATCGGTGTAGCGGCACCAGATAACGGTGTCACTGCGCTGCACTACCTGTATCTGCCGCGAGCCCACCGGCAAGGGCTGATCGCTGCACGGCTGTTCACCGTTCAGTTGGGCAAAGACCTCGTCCAGGGCTGGGGACTGGCCGGGTTCGCGCACCCAGTAACGCTGTTGCGCGGCGCCTGGATGCAGGCGGTGGTCCTGCTCACCGACCACTGCCTGCACCTGCATGTGCTGCTCGATGGCGCTAATCGCCGGCAGGAAGCGCTCACGATTGAATCCATCGCAGTACAACTGGCCGGGCGGCTGGTTGGAGGTGGCGACAATCACCACTCCGGCCTCGAACAGCACCTGGAACAGGCGCCCGAGAATGATCGCGTCGCCGATATCGTTGACGAACAACTCGTCGAAGCACAGCACGCGAATCTCTTCGGCCAGGGACCGGGCCAGGGCCTGCAAGGGGTCGGCGGTGCCATTGAGCTGGAACAGACGTTGATGCACCCAGCGCATGAAGTGGTGGAAATGCTGACGCCGGGCCGGCACCTGCAAACAACGGTGGAACTGGTCCATCAACCAGGTCTTGCCGCGCCCCACCGGGCCCCAGAGATAGACGCCCTGCGGGGTTTCGCCACGTTGCAGGGCTTCGAAACAGCGTTGCAAAGCACTGGCCGCCTGTAGCTGAGCCGGGTCGCTGACAAAACCATCGCGGTCGATGGCCTGTCGGTAGAGCTGCAGGGGGGACTGCTCGGTGAAGCAGGTCATGAAAAGCGCCTGAGATGAACGGGCCCCATTCTGGCAATCGGCGCCCTACAGATCCAGCCCCACTTTCAGCAGCGCACCATCCTCGGCATCCGTCAGCACGTACAGATAGCCATCCGGCCCCACCCGCACATCGCGAATCCGCGCATTCAACTCACCCAGCATCCGCTCCTCGTGAACCACCTTATCACCGTCCAGTTGCAGGCGAATCAGTTCCTGAGCCGCCAACGCGCCAATGAACAGGCTATGGTCCCAGGGTTTGAAACGCGGGTTGTCGTAAAAGGCCATGCCGCTGATCGCCGGCGATTTTTCCCAGACATGGTGTGGATCGACCATGCCATCGACATGCTCGCCCTTGGCCTCGGGAATCGGCATCAGTGAATAATTGATGCCGTGAGTGGCGAGTGGCCAGCCATAGTTTTTACCGGGTAGGGGGATATTGATTTCGTCACCGCCACGCGGGCCGTGCTCGTTGGTCCACAGCTCGCCGGTCCAGGGGTTGAGCGCTGCGCCCTGCTGGTTGCGGTGGCCGAACGACCAGATCTCGGGGCGGACATTGTCCTGGCCGACAAACGGATTGTCCTTCGGCACTGTGCCGTCCGGCAGGATGCGCACCACCTTGCCCTGCAGTTTGTCCAGGTCCTGGGAAGTCGGCCGCTGGTTGTTCTCCCCCAGGGCAATGAACAGGTAGCCGTCGCGGTCGAACACCAGCCGCGAACCAAAGTGCAGCCCCGTCGACAGCTTGGGTTGCTGGCGAAAGATCACATTGAAGTCTTCAAGCTTGGCCATGTCGGCAGACAAGCGCCCACGACCCACTGCGGTACCGGCGTTACCGTCCTCGCCACCGTTCTCGGCAAAACTCAGGTAAACCATGCGGTCTTGCTTGAAGGTCGGCGAGAGGACGACATCGAGCAGTCCACCCTGCTCTTGGGCCCACACTTCGGGCACGCCGCCCAGCGGCGCACCGACCTTGCCTTCGGCACTGACGATACGCAGATTACCTGCGCGCTCGGTTACCAGTATGCCTTTGCCTTCGGGCAGAAAGGCCAACGCCCAAGGGTGGTTCAGGCCTTCGGCCAGGGTGCTGACCTTGACGCTGCCCTCCTCGCTCTTGAAGGAGCGTTCGGGAGCGGCATGCGCCAGCAGCGGTAGCAGCGCCGCGGTCAACAGGGGAGCAATCCAGGTGCGTGTGGACATTGGCGTTTCCTTCCGGGGATCACGGCGTGCGGGTCGACTCGCGAGGCGGTCGGGTGGGCTCCAGTTGCGGCGTGGACTGCTCGCGGCGCATGTTTGGGCTATTGCCGATGCCGCGGTTTTCCAGGGTTGGCTGGCGCGGGATGGGTTGGGTCGAAGGCCCCCGCACAGGTGGCGTGGCCTGCACGCTGCCCTGACGGCTGTTGGGGTTGGCGCGCATGATCGGGCTGTTGTAGGGATTGTTCGGCGAGGCTGCCAAGTGCAATGGCTCTACAGCCTGCGCAGCCGGTAACAGCAGGCTGAACAACAGGGCTGAGGACAGGCTCAACTGTAATCTGTTCACGAAGACACCTCCTGCGCGAAACGACGCGCCCAAGCATTGGATAGCCTAAGGCGCGTCAGGTTCGCGAGGAAACCGCAATTTCTCCTACAGGTGATTCATATTGTGTCCGGCTCAGTCGACCTTGTGCCGGGCGGCATACAGGCAGAGCATTTCCATGGCCAGTGTCGATCCGGCCAGGGCGGTGATATCGGCATGGTCATAGGCCGGCGCGACCTCTACCAGGTCCATGCCGACCAGGTTGATACCGCGCAGGCCACCGATGATCTCCAGCGCCTGCACCGTGGTCAGCCCGCCGCATACCGGGGTCCCGGTGCCTGGCGCGTAGGCCGGGTCGAGGCAGTCGATGTCGAAGGTCAGGTACACCGGATGGTCGCCGACCCGCTGACGGATGGCTTCGATGATCGCCTGACAACCACGCTGGTGCACCTGACGCGCATCCAGCACGGCAAAGCCCTGGGTATCGTCATTGGTAGTACGCAAGCCGATCTGCACCGAGCGCGACGGATCCACCAGGCCTTCGCGAGCGGCGTGCCAGAACATCGTGCCGTGGTCGACGCGCCCGCCCCCCTCCTCACACGGCCAGGTGTCGCTGTGGGCGTCGAAATGGATCAGCGACAGCGGACCATGTTTGCGCGCATGGGCCTTGAGCAGCGGGTAACTGATGAAGTGATCGCCGCCGAGGGTGAGCATCGCGCAACCGGCTTCGAGGATCTGCTCGGCATGGGCCTGGATGCTGTCTGGAATGGTCTGCGGGCTGCCGTAGTCGAAGTTGCAATCGCCATAGTCGATCACTGCCAGGTGATCGAACGGATCGAACTCCCACGGCCAGTGCCGGGCCCAGGCCTGCTGCACGGAAGCGCTGCGAATGGCGCGCGGGCCGAAACGCGCACCGGGGCGGTTGCTGGTGGCGGTGTCGAACGGCACGCCGCTGACCACTACATCGACGCCGCGCAGATCGCGGGTATACCGGCGACGGGAGAAGCTGGTGATCCCGGCAAAGGTGTTTTCGGCGACCGTGCCATACAGACTGTCGCGGGTCATTGCCTGGTCGTTATCGGGGGCGAGATCCATCATCGGGCTCCTGTTCTGGTTGTTATTGGCGGCTACGGAAAGCGGTCCACAGACGGGTACGCTGGCGCATATCGCTCAAGGCCATGCTGCGGTCGGCAAACAGACGCGCGCGCACTGCGTCCGAAGGGTAGATATCCGGGTCGTTGCGCACCGCCTCATCCACCAGCGGCGTGGCCGCCTGGTTGGCGTTGGCAAAGAACAGCGTGTTGGTCAGCGGCGCGACCGAGTCGGGGCGCAGCATGAAGGCGATAAATGCGCGTGCAGCCTGCGGGTGAGGCGCATCCTTGGGGATGACCAGGTTGTCCTGCCAGATCAGCGTGCCCTCGCGGGGAATCCGGTACACCACCTGGTACGGCTTGCCAGCCTGGCGGGCCTGCTCGGCGGCCATCGCGGCATCGCCGTTGTAGGTCAGCGCCAGGCAGACGCTGCCATTGGCCAGGTCGTTGATCTGCCGGCCGTTGGCGACATAGCTGATCGACGGTTGCAGCTGCTTGAGCAGCGCCTGGGCTGCGGCCAGATCATCCTTGTTGCGGCTGTAGGGATCCTTGCCCAGGTAGTGCAAGGCTACGCCGATCACCTCCTGAGGCGAGTCGGACATGGCGATCCCGCAATCCTTGAGCTTGCTGGCATATTCAGGCTTGAACAGCAGATCGAGGCTGTCCAGCGGCGCATCGCCGACACGCTGGCGCACGGCCTCAAGATTCAGTCCCAGGCCCAGGGTGCCCCAGGTGTAAGGCACCGCATACTGGTTGCCGGGGTCGACTTCGGCCAGTTTGCCCAGCAGGTCCTTGTCCAGGTTGCTGTAGCCGGGCATCGCCTGCGCCTGCAAGGGCTGCAACGCCCCCGCAGCCAAAGCCCGGGCCAGCAAACTGGAAGACGGCACCACCACGTCATAGCCGCTGCCGCCGGTAAGCAACTTGGTTTCCAGCACTTCGGTGGTGTCGAAGGTGTCGTAGCGCACCTTGTAGCCAGTTTCTTTTTCAAAGCGCTGCAAAGTCTCTGGCGCCACGTAGTCGGCCCAGCTGTAGAGGTTGAGGACTTTTTCTTCGGCCTGAACCGGCAAGGTCAGCATCACAGCGAACAACCACAGGTATCTACGCATGTCGGGCACCTTTATTCAGTGGATGCCGCCAGCATGCACGCCGGGTTACATTGCTAAAATGACAAGTTACTTAACCTGACATTCACCTGGAGCAATGTTTGATGCTCGGACAACTGCACGACCTCGACCTGCACCTGCTGCGGCTGTTCGTCACTGTAGTCGAGGCTGGCGGCTTCAGTGCCGCCCAGGGCGTGCTGGGCCTGAGCCAGCCAAGCATCAGCCAGCAGATGGCACGCCTGGAGACACGCCTTGGCTATCGCCTGTGCAGTCGCGGCAAAGGCGGTTTTGGCCTGACCGCCAAAGGCGAGGTGCTGCTCAAGGCGACACGGGAGTTGCTGGTGCAGATCGAAGCCTTTCGCCACCAGGCCAATGGCGTCGCCGGGCGTTTACTCGGCGAGGTGCGCGTGGGCATTTCCGAAGCCCAGGACAGCAGTGTGACCTTGCGCCTGGCGCACGCCATCGAGCGTTTTCGCCAACGGGACGAGTCGGTACGCCTGGAACTGGTCAGCGCCATGCCGGCCGACCTTGAGCGTCTGCTGTTGCAGCAGCGCCTGGACCTGGCCATCGGTTACTTCTCCGGCAAGCAGTCCGCCTTCGACTACACGCCGTTGTTCGAAGAGACCCAGCGCCTGTACTGCGCCAGCCATCACCCGCTGGCGAGTCAGGCACAGGTGAGCCTGGAAGTACTGCTGGAGGCCGACCAGGTCGAGCACCCCTACAGTTTTCTCGAGAGCCCTGACCCGCTCAGCGGCGGTCGGGCTTCGGCGCGCTCCGAGCAGGTCGAAGGCGCCCTGGCATTCATTTTGTCCGGGCGCCACATCGGCTACCTGCCCTGCCACTTCGCGGCCCCCTGGGTCGAGCGTGGCTTGTTGCACGGACTCGACCCGACGCTGAATTTCCAGGTGCCGTTCGCCCTCGCCCGTCACCGTGCCCAAGTGCCCAGCGATGCCCAGCAAGCCTTCAATGCTGATCTGCTGAGGGCGTTCGCCTGACTCAGTAAGCCATCGACCAGGTCAGCGTGTAGGTGCGACCGCGGCCTTGATAGTCATACAAGTACTCCGGGCCGTAGGTTGGCGAATAGAACAGCGTCGCGCGCTGGCCCCAGACCGTACTGTACTGCTTGTCGAGCAGGTTCTGGATACCGGCGCTGAAGGTGCCGAAGCCGGTGTCCTGGCTGCCCAGCAAGTCGAAGGTGGTGTAGCCACTGATTTCGTGATCGGCATCATCCTTGAGGGTGAAGGCATGGTTGGCTTGCAGACGCGCGCTGCGCCCCTCGCCTTTCCAGCCGACGAAGGCAGTGGATTTGGACAGCGAGGCGTAGCGGGCATCGCGCTTGATCCAGTCGCCGTCCTTGTCCTCTTCTTCCGAACGTACCAAGTGCAGGGTGCTGCCGGCTTCCCAGCCACTTTCGAAGTGGCGGGTCAGCGCGCCTTCGAAACCGAAGTCACGGCTCTTCTGATCTTCAACGTTGATGGTCAAGGTGGCCATGTCGGTGGTGATGATCTTGTCCGACCAGATGTAGTACACCGCCGCCTGGGCATCCCAGTCCAGGTCGGCATAGCGCCAGCCCAGTTCCACCTGTCGGCTCTTGATCCCGGCCAGCGGGTTGTCTTCGACACTCAAGCCGGGCTTGCCGTAATACTTGGCCGGGTCTGGCAGATCGAAACCTTCGCCGTAGTTGGTCCAGACCTGGTGGCCGTTCTTGAAGTCATAGATGGCGCCGAGATTGAACAGATTGACCTGATAGTCGTTATTACCGCCGGGGACGTTCTTGAAGTCGCCGACATCCACGTCCATCTGCTGGCGCCGGGCGCCGCCGGAGAAGGTCAGGTTTTCGGTGGCGTGCCAGTCCAGTTGGGCGTAGTACGACAGGCCATCCACCCGGTAACTGGGGTAGCGCGGGGCCTTGCTGGCCTTGTCCAGGTCCAGGCCACCGCTTTCTGACGACGTCAGGGCATCGAAGGTGGTCTGCTCGGCATTGAAGCGCTCGCGGTCCAGATCCACGCCGTAGGTCAGTTTGAGCGTGTCCCATTGTTTGGCAAACAACGCCTTGAGGCTGCTGACCTCGAAGTTCTGCTGCGACGCGGCAAAGTACACGCCTTTAACGCCCGCCGGCTTGCCCGGGTTGTAGTACGGGAACGGGTAGAAGTTGTCGTCTTCTTTGCGGTACGACGCCTGCAGGTAGAAGTCCTGACCGAGCACATCGCTGTGATGGTAGTTGGCGTTGAGCAGCAAACGCTTGGTGCGTGGCTCCAGGTCTGTGGAGTAGCCGCTGCGCAGCTCGGCATCCTCCAGGTTCGAGGGGGCGTTGTGCTTCAGGTTGGGAAAGTAGATGCCGGTGCTGCCGTGATTGCCCGAATCGTAATACTGGGCCAGCAGGTCAAGGCTTTGTTCGTCGTTGAATTGCAGGCCCAGGCTGCCGAGCACATCGATGGTGCGGTTGTACTGCAAGTCGGTCTGGGTGTTATCGATAAAGATCTGGTCGCCCGCGCCATCATAAAACGCTTCGTTCTGCTCGGCGGAAACACCCAGGCGCGCGTTGACCCGCTCGTTGCCACCGCTAACCGACTGGGCAATACGCGTTGCCAGGTCGTCGCTGTTATTGAAACCACTGCTGGCGCCGACCTGGGTCTCGAAGCGCGCCGGACCGGCCTCGCCCTTCTTGGTGACAATGTTGATGATGCCGCCCGTGGCGCCGCCGCCGTAAATGGCGCTGGCTCCGGAAAGCACTTCGACACGCTGGACGTTGAACGGCGAGATGCTGTCGAACTGCCGCGACAGGCCACGGGAACTGTTCTGGCTGACACCGTCGATCATCACCAGAACATTACGGCCACGCATGTTCTGCCCGTAGTTGGTACGCCCTTCCGGCGCCAGGTCCAGGCCCGGCACCAGCTTGCCAATCGCCTCTTTGAGGCTGACCCCGCTGTTGATCTGCTCATTGAGCTGTTGCTGATCGACGACCCAGACGGTGCCGGGGATTTCACTGATCGACGTGCTGGTACGGGAGGCGACGCTGACTTCAATGGGTTTGAGGCTGACGCTTGCAGCAGCGGTCTGCGTCTTGCGCAGGATTACCGTGCGCGAATCGCTGAACTGCCAGCTCATGCCGCTGCCGGCCAACAGGTTCTGCAGGGCCTGGGCGATGCTGTAGCGCCCCTCAAGGGCCGGGCTTTGCAGGCCGGCAACGTCGGCGGTGGTGTACAGCAGGTGCAGGCCGGCCTGGTCGGCGAAGGCAGTCAGAGCCTGGTCAAGCGCCTGGGCTGGCAGCGCCAGGTTCACTTCACGGTCTTGCTGGGTGCTGGCTTGGGCTGCATTCACGCTCTCGGCCGCGTGTACCCAGACTGGGCCAAGCAGCGCGGCGACGGCGGTGGAAGCCAGCAGAGCGTGTTTGAAACTACCGGTGGAGCGGGCGATTGGCTTGAGCGTAGCCTTCACAATGTTCTTCCAGGCAAGGTGTAAATGAGAATGGATTGCTGATCAGTCTCACTACGACGATTGGGCGAAGAAGAACTTGCAGTGCGAAATGGAAATTATTTTTCTGTACCGGCCTCATCGCTGGCAAAGCCAGCTCCCACAAGGGTCGGTCAGTACACCACCGCCAGCCACGGCAGATAGGTAACCTTCAGCGCATAACGCTGCTCCAGGGTGCGCAACAACCCTTGCGGATCGTTCAGGTCAAACACCCCGCTGACCTGCATCGCCCCCAGTTGCTGGTCGGACAACACAATGCGCCCATGCTGATAACGCTCAAGCTCGGCCAACACCTCGCGCAAAGGCTTGCCGTTGAAGATCAGTTTACCGCGCTGCCAGGCAGTCAGCGCCCCGGCGTCCGCAGTGGCCTGCAACCTGCGCTCACCCAGCTGAGCCTCGCCTTTGGCAATGACCACGCGGTTATGGCTGCCATCACGACGCACACTGAACACCGCCCCACTCCCCTGCACCGATTCGCCACCGGCCTCGACGACAAAGGGACGCGGATCGCTGGCCGGCTCGAACAGTGCCTCGCCGGCCTTGAGCATCAGCCGTCGCTGGCCATCGCTGAAATCCACCGACAAGGCACTGCCACTGTTGAGCAGTACCTGCGAGCCGTCGGCCAGGGTAATGCGCTGCTGCTGACCAACGCTGGTGTGGTAGTCAGCGAGCAAGGCCGGTGCCTGTTGCCAGCCACCATAACCAACCAGCGCCAACACCAGCGAAGCAGCCAGGGCACTGCCCCAGCGACGTCGCCGTGGCGCTGCGGCTGTCAACTGGGCCGCAGCTTGGGTCTGGCCCAGATCGCCCCACAAGGCTTCCGCCTCCCGGGCCGCCTCGGTGTGGGCCGGACTCAGCTGGCGCCAGCGCTGATAACGCACGCGGTCAGCCTCACGGGCGTTGCCGGAATGCAACAACACCTGCCAGTCGAGGGCATCGTCGGACAAATCGCTGAGCGGCTGCGGTGCAGGCATGGCTAGGACATCAATCATGGTTGTGTTTGAGCCAGTCACGGCAATGGCGCAGGGCCTGGCCGATGTATTTTGCCACCATGCTCTCGGAAACGCCCAGCTGTTGTGCGATCTGCGCCTGGGTCAGGCCTTCGACACGATTGAGCAACAATGCCTGGCGAGCGTTGGGGGACAGCTGCAGCAGTGCTTCGTCCAGTTGAGCCAGGCGTTCGCGAGCCAGCAACGCAGCCTCCGGTGCAGGTGCCGGGCACGGTACCTGGCTTGCGGCTGCGCTGTCGTCGAGATTGCCGGCCATGCGCTGTTCGCGGCGCAAGGTATCGATGGCCAGGTTGCCGGCCACGCGAAAGATGAAACTGCGCGCATGCAGCACCGGCAGCTCCTGCTGCTCGATCCTGACCAGCTTGAGGTAGGTTTCCTGAGCCACATCAGCCGCCCGCTGACGGTCGCTCATGCGCCGGGTCAGGAACTGCAGCAGGTCATCGTAATGTTCCTGGAAACTGGCCAGCAGCCCGGACACGGGAGACGTCAACATGGAGGGATTCGGTGGGCCTTGGCAACGGAAGTCAGACGTTAATGAGAAACAGTATCGTTCAAAAGACCGACAGGTTTCAACGTCGCCGTGCTTTCGCGGCAGGCCAGTCGGTCTTTACTTGGCCGCTGCCATCAGTTTGTTGACTTCACTACGGACCATATTGGCGAATTCGGGCGGCGACATGCCGTCCAGTTCAGAGCGTACCCATTCGGCCCACTTGCCCTTGCGCCGGGGCTTTTCGGCGATCAGCCGCGCGGCTTCGCCCTTGGCCTTGCCCAGGTTGGTCTGCCAGAGCTCGAACAGTCGCGCTTTCTCGTCCTCGATCTGCGCCCGTTCGGCGAAGCTCTTGTTGGCCAGATTGAAACTCATGAGGGTGTCCTGCCGCTGGAAAATAGGCGCTATCTTACACTGTAGCCGCAAGGGCCCGGCAAACCGCTGCAACTTTCCGCGCCCACCGGTATCCATTGTTCAATGCCCACCAATCGACGAGGAACTGTCCATGGCCAGGAAAACCGCGGTGCAAGCCGAAGCCGAGCAAATCAAGGATCAGGCGTTCAGCGAACTGCAAGCCCTGATCGAAGACTCGGAAAAACTGCTGCGCGACAGCGCCGCGCTGGTTGGCGAAGATGCCGAAACCCTGCGCGCCCAGATCGGGCTCAAGCTCAAGCAGGCGCGCGAAGCGGTTGGCAGCGTGCGCAGCAAGGCACAGCCAGTGGTCGATGCCACTCAGGATTACATTGGTGGGCATCCGTGGCAGACAGTGGCGATTTCGGCGGGATTCGGCTTGCTGGTGGGGCTGTTGCTCGGGCGACGCTATTAGTCACAATCCATCGCTGGCAAGGCCAGCTCCCACAAAGACAGCTGATACACCAACAACTGTGGGAGCCGGCCTTGCCGACGATACAGGCGACACTATTTTCAGCGCAGACTCAACGGCTGCACCACGCCACAAGCAATCGCCATCCCCACCAACGCAGGCAGGTGCTCGGCCTCCATGCGCTTCATCACCCGTGCCCGATACAGGTCCACAGTCTTCACACTGACCTCAAGCTGCTCGGCTATCTCGCGGTTGCTGAAGCCCTGCACCAGCGGCACGAACACATCCCGCTCACGCGGTGTCAGGCTGTCGATCCGCGCCTGCACCGCCGCTCGTGGCTCACTGCCCGCCAGCGCCTGGGATGACCGCTCGAGCGCCGCCTGGACCGCATCCAGCAACAGCTGGTCGTTGTAGGGTTTTTCAATGAAATCACAGGCACCGGCCTTGAACGCCCGGACCACGATCGGCACGTCGGCATGGCCGCTGAGGAAGATCACCGGCAATTCGACGGCACGCGCGCGCAAGGCCTCTTGCACACTCAGCCCGCCCATCCCGGGCATGCGTACATCGAGCAGCACACAAGCGGGCAAGTGTGCGTCACAGGCCTCCAGGAACGCCTGGCCGCTGGTAAAGGGCAACGCCTGGATACCGACCGATTCCAGCAGCCAGACCGTGGAATCGAGCATGCCCTGGTCATCGTCGACCACATAGACTTTCGGTTGCTGCATCACACTTCCTCTGTTCAGACACTTGCCACTGGCGCCAGCCGGCAACACAAAATCAAGCCACCCGCCACACCCGGCAGCGCCTGCAAGGTACCGCCAAAGCCCTCGATGATACTGCGGCTCATGCTCAGGCCAAGGCCCAGGCCTTCCGGTTTGCTGGTGTTGAAGGGGGTGAAAATACCGTCCAGACGCTCGGCCGGCACACCTGGGCCCTGATCGCTGACCTGTATGCGCAATTGCCCTTCGACCAGCGCTGCGCTGAGCACGATACGCGAGGGTTGGCCCTGATGCTGCTCGCGGTTGGCGTCGATTGCATTGCGCAACAGGTTGAGCAATACCTGTTCGAGCAAGACCCGGTCGGCGTAAACCGCAGGAAGCGGAGTGCCGATCTGCAGCTCGATGCTCACCTGGTCGCGCGCCGCCTCCCAATCGCACAGGCGTACCGCTTCAATCGCGACATCGGCAATGGCCAACGCCTGCAGACGCCGCGGCTCTTTGCGTAAAAACGCACGCAAGCGCTTGATGACTTCGGCGGCGTGAGTCGCCTGTTCACTGATGCGTTGCAAACCCTGGGCGACCCGCAGGGAAGCCTGCGGATCACGATCCAGGACTTGCAGGTAACGCTGACTGGCGCTGGCGTAATTCACCACAGCGGCCAGCGGCTGATTGATTTCATGAGCGATGCCGGAGGCCAGTTCACCAAGGGTGATCAACCGCGCGCTGTGGGCCAACTCGTCCTGATGGCGGCGTTGCTGGCTTTCGCGCAATTCGCGCTCGGTCATGTCGCGGGCCACCAGTGAGTAGTAACGCTCGCCACCGGTGCCGCGATGGGCCAGCAACACCAACGAAACCGGAAACGCCGCAGCGCCCTGCCAGGGAATCAGTCGCGTCTCGGCATGCCAGACTCCCGTCTGTTTGGCGCACTGCCAGCCTTCGCGCTCCAGGCGTTGCTGCAACGCCGGATCGAGCAATACCTGCAACCCCGGCAACGCCTCCACGTCCTGCAGTCCCAGCGCCCGTCGTGCCGAACGATTGAGGTAACTGAGCTGGCCGTCACGGTCGGTGAACAGCACCAGGTCGGTGTTGGCCTCCACCACTTCGGCCAGGCGTCGGCGGTTCTCCTGCGCCTCGATACGTACGCTGATGTCGCGCGAGACGCTGACAATCTCCACCACCGCGCCGGTATAGGTCTCGCGTATCGCCCGGCTGGCAATCTCGAACCACAAGTCGCGGCCATCACGATGGCGCACCCGGCAGGTCATGGTCTGGTAACCGTCCTGCTCCAGTGCCTGGGCGGCCTGCAGCAACGACTGCTGGCGATCCTGAGGGTGAAACAGTGACTGCACCGCGACCCCGCGTAATTCCTCGGGCCAATAGCCAAGCAATCGATAGGACGCTGGCGAGGCATCGAGAAAGCAGCCGTCGGGGCTGTGCCGGGAAATCAGGTCGGTGGTGTTTTCGGTGATCAGTCGATACAGGCGCCGGGCCTGGCTGGCCTCCCGCTCAGCCAGGCGCTCGGTCGTGGCGTCACGGCAACGCGCCAGCACCTGGTCGGCGCTGGCGGGTATGAAGGTCCACAGCAGGATCTTGTCAGCCACCGACGCTTCGACATCACTGATGGCGCGCGCCTGGCTCAGGCAAGCGTTGACCAACGCCTGTACGTTACTCGGCAACCAATAGTCGACCGTGCGCGCCGGCCAGGGCCCGAGCATCGCCTGCAAGGCCGGATTGACTGCCAGCACGGCGGCGGATGCATCCAGGATAAGGCTGGGCTGTGGGTCGCTGGCGAGCAAATACGTCATGGCGGCGCTCAAAGGGTGGCCTTGAAGGCACCTATAGTACTTCTACTATATTGCTATAGTCTATCTTCCAAGTACCATAGGGTTTCACGTAAAAATTGTGACACCTGAAGGGCCTGCCCTTCACGACACCTGATCAGAGCTAACAATCAGCCACCGGGGGTTGCAGTACGCCATACGGGCGCCCCCTGCACAGGAACAATTCATGTCGATCTTCTCCCAGGGCCTGGCGCCCGCCCCTGTCAATCACCAGGCCCTGAGCCCCTTGAGTTTCATCGAACGCACGGCTGCGGTCTATGGCCAGTACCCGGCGGTGATTCATGGTGCCATCCGGCGCAACTGGCAACAGACCTACGAGCGTTCCCGACGCCTGGCCAGCGCCCTGGCCGGACGCGGAATCGGGCAAGGCGACACGGTAGCCGTGATGCTGCCGAACATTCCGGCAATGCTCGAAGCACACTTCGGTGTGCCGATGATTGGCGCCGTGCTCAATGCCCTCAACGTGCGCCTGGACGCCGAGGCCATTGCGTTCATGCTCGAACACGGTGAAGCCAAGGTGCTGATCACCGACCGCGAATTCCACAAGGTCATCAGCGCAGCGCTGGCGCTGATGGAATACCCGCCGCTGGTGGTCGATGTCGATGATCCGGAATACGGCGAGGGTCAGGCGGTCAGCGACCTGGACTACGAGGCCTTTCTCGCCGAAGGCGACCCCGAGTTCGCCTGGCAATGGCCCGAGGACGAGTGGCAGGCCATCTCGCTGAACTACACCTCCGGCACCACCGGCAATCCCAAAGGCGTGGTCTATCACCACCGCGGCGCCTACCTCAACGCCCTGGGCAACCAGATGACCTGGGCCATGGGCAACCATCCGGTCTACCTGTGGACCCTACCGATGTTCCACTGCAACGGCTGGTGCTACCCCTGGACCGTCACGGCGCTCGCAGGCACCCACGTATTCCTGCGCCGCGTCGACCCGCAGCGGATCCTCACCCTGATCCGTGAACATCAGGTCAGCCACCTGTGCGGCGCGCCGATCGTGCTCAATGCCCTGATCAACATGCCCGAGTCGGCCAAGGCGGCCATCGATCACCCGGTCAACGCCATGGTCGCCGGCGCCGCGCCACCGGCCAAGGTCATCGGCGCGGTGGAAGAGATGGGCATCAAGGTCACCCACGTCTACGGCCTGACCGAGGTCTACGGCCCGGTGACCGTGTGCGCCTGGCATGCCGAATGGGACGAGCAACCGCTGGCTGAACGGGCGCGGATCAAGTCGCGCCAGGGTGTGCGTTACCCCACCCTTGAAGGCCTGATGGTTGCCGACCCGCAGACCCTGGAGCCGGTGCAACGCGATGGCAACACCCTGGGGGAGATCTTCATGCGCGGCAACACGGTAATGAAGGGCTACCTGAAAAACCCCGAAGCTACCGCCGAAGCCTTCCGCGGCGGCTGGTTCCACACCGGCGACCTGGCGGTCTGGCATGCCGACGGCTATGTGGAAATCAAGGACCGGCTCAAGGACATCATCATCTCCGGCGGCGAGAACATCTCCACCATCGAGGTCGAAGACACCCTCTACAAACACCCGGCCGTACTCGAGGCCGCCGTGGTTGCCCGCCCGGACGAGAAGTGGGGCGAAACACCCTGCGCCTACATCACCCTCAAGGTTGGCTTCGAGCAGACCCGCGACACCGACATCATCAGTTTCTGCCGTGAGCACCTGGCGGGATTCAAGCTACCCAAGACCGTGGTCTTCAGTGAACTGCCGAAAACCTCCACCGGCAAGATCCAGAAGTATCTGTTACGCGACTGGGCCAAGGCGCTCTGATCCCCCTTTGACAGCGAGAACCCGCATGCCTGAATTCAATGCTCCACTGCGCGACATGCGCTTTGTCCTTCATGAAGTGTTCCAGGGCCCGGCCCTGTGGGCACGCCTGCCGGCGCTGGGCGATCGGGTGGACGCCGATACCGCCGATGCCATCCTCGAAGAAGCGGCGAAAATTACCGGCCAGCTGATCGCCCCGCTCAACCGCAGTGGCGATGAACAGGGCGTAACCTTTGACGCCGGTCAGGTACGTACCCCGGATGGCTTTGCCCAGGCCTGGCAGACCTACCGTGAAGGCGGCTGGGTCGGCCTTGCCGGCAACCCCGAGCACGGTGGCCTGGGCATGCCGAAAATGCTCGCGGTGCAGTTCGAAGAAATGCTCTACGCCGCCAACTGCAGCTTCAGCCTCTACTCGGCGCTGAGCGCAGGTTGCTGCCTGGCCCTCGATGCCCACGCCAGTGACGACCTCAAGGCCACTTACCTGCCGCCGCTGTACAGCGGCCAGTGGGCCGGCACCATGTGCCTGACCGAACCGCATGCCGGCACCGACCTCGGGATCATCCGCACCAGGGCGGAACCCGCCGCCGATGGCAGTTACCGCATCAGCGGCACCAAGATCTTCATTACCGGCGGCGAGCAGGACCTGACCGAAAACATCATCCACCTGGTCCTGGCCAAATTGCCCGATGCCCCGGCCGGGCCCAAGGGTATCTCGTTGTTCCTGGTGCCCAAGTTCCTGGTCAATGCCGACGGCAGCCTGGGCGCGCGTAACCCGGCGCACTGCGGTTCACTCGAGCACAAGATGGGCATCAAGGCCTCGGCCACCTGCGTGATGAACTTCGACGGTGCCACCGGCTACCTGATCGGCGAGGCGAACCGTGGGCTGGCAGCCATGTTCACGATGATGAACTACGAGCGTCTGTCCATCGGCATCCAGGGCATCGGCTGCGCCGAAGCCTCCTACCAGAACGCCGCGCGCTACGCCCAGGACCGCCTGCAAAGCCGGGCCGCCAGCGGAGCGCAAGCGCGCGACAAGGTGGCCGACCCGATCATTGTCCACCCGGATGTTCGCCGCATGCTGCTGACCATGCGGGCCCTGACCGAAGGTGGCCGGGCCTTCGCCACCTATGTCGGCCAGCAACTGGACATCGCCAAGTACGCCGAAGATACCGAAGAGCGCGACCTCGCCCAGCGCCAGGTGGCCCTGCTGACGCCGGTGGCCAAGGCATTCTTCACCGACAACGGCCTGGAAAGCTGTGTGCTCGGCCAGCAGGTGT
The DNA here is from genome assembly GCF_059415665.1 of Pseudomonas sp. GW821-FHT10B02. Lineage (NCBI taxonomy): Bacteria > Pseudomonadati > Pseudomonadota > Gammaproteobacteria > Pseudomonadales > Pseudomonadaceae > Pseudomonas > Pseudomonas sp. GW821-FHT10B02. Next base: position 139,110 of record NZ_JBWKNR010000016.1, read on the forward strand.
TCGGCGGTCACGGCTACATCCGCGAGTGGGGTCAGGAACAACTGGTGCGCGATGTGCGCATCGCACAGATCTACGAAGGCACCAACGGTATTCAGGCCCTCGACCTGCTGGGTCGCAAGGTGGTGGCGGACGGTGGCCGGGCACTGGCCGAATTCACCGGGCAGATTCACCAATTCTGTAAGCAGGAGACGCCCTACCGCGAGCCGCTGCTCAAGGCCACCAGTGACTTGCAAAACCTCAGCCAGTGGTTGAGCGAGCAAGCCCGCGAGGACGCCAACGCCGTCGGTGCCGCCTCGGTGGAATACCTGCAGCTGTTTGGCTACGTGGCTTATGCCTATATGTGGGCGCGCATGGATGCCGTGGCCGCAGCGAACCTGGCGCAAGACCCGGCTTTCTACGCAGCTAAACGTGCAACTGCGGCGTTCTTCTTCGCTCGCTTGCTGCCACGCACCTTGTCGCTGCAAGCCAGTATCCGGGCAGGCAGCACATCCCTGTTCAGCCTGGCGGCCGATCACTTCTGAAGCTGATGGCTACCGTCAGTCGCTCGCGGTAGCGCGGCTTGTCCCGTCATCAGACGGGGCATAGCTGCGAATTCAGTGCTTTTACCGGACTTTTCACGGTAAAAAATCTTACAACTGATAGTCATTCGCCATTATCCCGGGTTCTCGCCGCCTACGCTGCAAGGGTAGAATAGGCAAAACCGGGAGCCTCGATGAACCACACCAGCCACAGCGCCGACGAATACGATGCCATCACCGATGCCGCCGCGCATTGGTGCCTGCGTTTGCAAGCTGAGGACTGCACAACAGCCGAGCGCCAGGCGTTTGAGCAATGGTTGGCTGCCGACCCGCTGCATGCCCAGGAATACCAGGCCATGCTGGATATCTGGCAGACCGCAGATCATCTGCCGCGCAGCGCCACACCCGGTAATGTCATCAACCTACCCCGGCGGCGTCAAAGCGCCTGGCGCCACTATGCCTCGGCCGCTGCCATCGCTCTGGTGGCGCTGCCGGTCGGTGCCTGGGTCGGCTGGGAACAAGGTTGGCTGCCTAACCATTATCAGTACCTGGAAAGCGGCGACGCCATCAGTCATGTCGTACTCAGCGATGGTAGCCAGGTCGAACTGAACCTGGGGACCGAACTACGCTTCACCAACTACAAGGACCAGCGCCGGGTCACTCTGGTCAAAGGCGAAGCCTTCTTCAAGGTCCGGCACGACAGCCTGCACCCCTTCGTAGTGCATGCCGCCCAGGGCCAGACCCGCGTCACCGGCACCCAGTTCAATGTCTGGAAGTATGAAGATCAGGTCAAAGTGACCCTGCTCGAAGGTTCGGTACTGGTCAGCAGCGATGCCAATGACAGCGATGGGGGCTATCGCCTGGGCCCCGGCATGCAGGCAAGCTACCAGGCCGGCGACTACGAACCGCGCTTGAGTCAGACCTACGCCCATGACACCAGCCTGGCCTGGCGCAATGGCAAGCTGATCCTCGACAACCTGAGCCTGGCCCAGGCCCTGCCGCAGATCAACCGCTACCTGGAGCAGCCACTGCTGCTGGCCGACGAAAACACCGGCAGCATTCGTATCAGTGGCATTTACGATACGAAGCAGATCAAGCGTCTGGTCAGCAACCTGCCCAAGGTGTTGCCGGTCTATCTGACCCGCAACAAGGACGGCAGCATGCTCCTCAACCGCATCTCGCCACCGCCGGCACGGGGCTGAGCCTTACGCTCAACCCCTCGTTGCTGCGCACTACAGTGTCATTGCCGCCAGCCAGCCGAACGCCAGCAGTGGCAGGTTGTAGTGAATGAAGGTCGGCACCACGGTGTCCCAGATGTGGTGATGCTGGCCGTCTACGTTCAAGCCTGAGGTCGGGCCCAGGGTCGAATCCGAAGCCGGTGAGCCGGCATCGCCCAGTGCACCAGCGGTGCCGACGATGCACACGGTGGCGACCGGGTCAAAGCCCAGCTGCACACACAGCGGTACAAAGATCGCGGCAAGAATCGGCACCGTGGAAAACGACGAGCCGATGCCCATTGTCACCAGCAGCCCCACCAGCAACATCAGCAGTGCTCCAATCCCCTTGCTGTGGTCGATCCACACTGCCGACGTCTCGACCAGGCTCTTGACCTCACCGGTAGCCTTCATGACCTCGGCGAAACCGGAGGCGGCAATCATGATGAAGCCGATCATGGCCATCATTTTCATGCCTTCGGTAAACAGGTCATCGGTGTCCTTCCAGCGCACGATGCCCGATACCGAGAAAATCAGAAAACCGACCATGGCGCCGATGATCATCGAATCCAGCCACAGCTGAATGATGAACGCCGCTGCGATGGCAACCCCGGCAACCAGCAGGGTCAACGGGTTGTAGCGCACCGCCACCTGCTCGACCTGCTCGATTTTTTCCAGGTCATAGACACGCTTTTTGCGGTAGCTGAAAAACACCGCCAGGAGCAGGCCGAAAAGCATGCCCGCCGCCGGAATGGCCATGGCGTGGGTGACGTTGACCGCGCTGACATCCACCCCGCTACGGCTGACGTTGGCCAGCAGAATCTCGTTGAGGAAGATGTTGCCAAAACCCACCGGCAGGAACATGTAAGGCGTGATCAAACCAAAGGTCATCACGCAGGCCACCAGGCGCCGGTCGATCTGCAGCTTGGTCAGCACATAGAGCAGCGGCGGCACCAACAGGGGAATGAACGCAATGTGGATCGGCAGAATGTTCTGCGAGGAAATCGCCACCAGCAACAGCAAGCCGATCAGAAGCCATTTGACCTTTCCACCATCGGCATGCCCTTGCTTGCCAACCATCGCCAGGGCGCGGTCGGCCAGGGCATGGGCCATGCCAGACTTGGCAATCGCCACCGCAAAGGCACCCAGCAAGGCATAGGACAAGGCCACGGTGGCACCGCCGCCGAGCCCACCGTTGAATGCTTTGAGCGTTCCTTCGATTCCCAGGCCGCCCACCAATCCGCCAGCCAGCGCGCCGACGATCAGGGCGATCACCACATGCACGCGGGACAGACTCAAGATCAGCATGATGCCGACCGCGGCAATTACTGCATTCATTCCTGTGACCTCTAGAAACCAGACAAAAAGCGACCGATTCGGCGACAAACTGCCCGCGAGCAGTGGCCGAACGACGGGTATTTTTATGGAGGGCGCACACTCTGAAGCAGGCCCTCGCGCTTGTCAAAGCTCACTGGGCGATTGCTGTCGTAGGAATGCACGAAAACGACGCATTTAAATTGATCGTTTGAATAAAGAAAGCGACGTATCCGCCGATAACGTCGGCAGCCTCAATCTTTTTGGATCAAAGGACTTCGCCATGTCGTTCAGACAACTTTCCATTCAGTGGAAAATCACCCTGCTCGCCGGTTTGTGCCTGGCCAGCATCGTTACCCTGCTGGTGGGCCTTTCGTTGTACCGCATGGGACACAGCTCGGAGCTGGTCAAGACCAGCAGCATGCAGATGCTCACCGAGTCAGCCCAGGGACGCATCGAATCCCAGGGCGAAGTCCAGGCCTTGAACATTCGTCGCCAGTTCATGGATGCCTATCAGTACGGTGCCGGTTTCGCCCGTCAGGTCCTGTTCCTGCGCGAACAGGCCGAAAAGCGCTTTCTCGACGCCTTCGACCTGCGCGAGGACCTGACCCGTCAGGTACGCGCCGCCTTGCAGGCCAACCCCGACCTGCTCGGCCTGTCACTGGTATTCGAACCCAATGCGCTGGACAACAAGGACGAACTGTTCGTCAACCAGGAGCAACTGGGCAGTAACGAAAAAGGTCGCTTTGCCCTGTACTGGTCGCAACCGACGCCAGGCCAGCTGACCTCCATGGCCCTGCCGGAAAAAGACATGGCCGATACCAGCATCGGCCCCAGCGGCGAGCCGGCCAACACCTGGTCAGTGTGCCCACGCACCACCCGCAAGACCTGCGTGATTGAACCGTACTTCTATGAGATCAACGGCCAGCAGGTGCTGATGACCAGCATCGTGTTCCCGCTGATGGTCGCCGACAAGGTAGTCGCCACCCTGTCCATCGACATCAACCTGAACAGCCTGCAGGCCATGAGCCAGCAATCCAGCCGCAACCTCTACCAGGGCCAGACCCAGGTGAGCATCCTCAGCCCCGTGGGCCTACTGGCCGGCTACAGCCCGGATGCCGGCAAACTGGCCCAGCGCTTTGACCAGGTCGATGCCGAGAAAGGCGCCGAAGTGATCCGCCTGCTGGCTGACAGCACGCCCATTCACAGCATCCATCACAAGCAGCGCCTGAAGGTCCTGGCTTCCTTTGCCCCGATCCCGGGCGGCAAGTCCTGGGGCGTGCTGCTCGACGTTCCGGAAAGCGCCCTGACCGGCCCGGCCGAGGCCCTCAAGCAGGAACTCGACCGCAGCAACACCAGCGGCACCCTGATCGAGCTGGGCCTGGGCGCGTTGGCGGCCATCGTCGGCCTGCTGCTGATCTGGCTGATGGCCCGCGGCGTGACGCGGCCGATCCTCGGTGTCGCGGCCATGCTCAAGGACATCGCCAGTGGCGAAGGCGACCTGACCCGTCGCCTGCAGTACGACAAACGCGACGAACTGGGCGAACTGGCCGGTTGGTTCAACCGCTTCCTGGACAAACTGCAGCCGACCATTGCCGAGGTCAAGCGCTCGGTCCAGGCGGCCCGCGACACCGCCGACCAGTCTTCGGCGATTGCCAGCCAGACCAGCGCCGGCATGGAGCAGCAATACCGTCAGGTCGATCAGGTCGCCACCGCGTCCCATGAAATGAGCGCCACTGCCCAGGACGTTGCCCGTAGCGCGGCCCAGGCTGCCCAGGCAGCCCGCGACGCTGATCAGGCCACTCGCCAGGGCCTGTCGGTCATCGACCGCACCACCACCAGCATCGACACCCTGGCCGCCGACATGAGCACCGCCATGGCCCAGGTCGAAGGCCTGGCCGAGAACAGCGAGAAGATCGGTTCGGTGCTGGAAGTCATCCGCTCCATCGCCGAACAGACCAACCTGCTGGCCCTCAATGCCGCCATCGAAGCCGCCCGCGCCGGTGAAGCAGGCCGCGGCTTCGCCGTGGTCGCCGATGAGGTACGCAACCTCGCCCGCCGCACCCAGGAATCGGTGGAAGAAACCCGTCAGGTCATCGAAGAACTGCAGGCCGGTACCCGCGAAGTAGTGGGTGCCATGGACAGCAGCCATCGTCAGGCGCAAGGCAGCGTCGAGCAGGTCAGTCAGGCGGTCACCGCCTTGCAGCAGATCGGCGATGCGGTCACGGTGATCAGCGACATGAACCTGCAGATCGCCAGCGCCGCCGAAGAGCAGAGCGCCGTAGCCGAGGAAATCAACAACAACGTGGCGACCATCCGTGACGTAACCGAATCCCTCAGCGGACAGGCCAACGAATCGGCGCGGGTCAGCCAGTCGCTCAACAGCCTGGCCAACCAGCAACAGGGATTGATGGATCAGTTCCGGGTCTGAGGCGTAACCCCTGGCGAGCGACGGTTACGCTTGCACATCAGAGCTCATCCCTGGGCGAGTGGAACCTGCCACCGCCCAGGATCTGATCGAGCAGGACCAAGGCGGCATGGACATTCGGCCTTGCCCCCATCGGCAGGACCGACGAATGTGGCAACGTGGCATCCAGGTAACCCGCTTGCATAACCAGCAGGTGCATTTGATCAGCGTTCAAATAGACATGATGCTGCTCCATGGCATAGGACTGGATCAACGTGAGCGCGCCGGTGACCAAAGGCGTGGCGCTTGAGGTCCCACCATAGTTCGAGGTGTAATCCCTGTCGTTACCGGACTTGTCTTGCAGTCGATCTGGCCCTGAACCGAGCGTAGCCACGCTGTCCCCCCAGGCATTGAGCATCCGGTGCGGGTAGGCAAAGTTCGAGTATTGATGGGGTTTACCATCCCATGACTGACAGGCGCCTATCAGGATGGCATTGGCATCTCCATGATCATGGAAATACGGCCATTGCGAGAAATTGACGCCATATCCCGCCGTGGTGCCTTTGTCGGCAATCGTTTCGGTACTGCCATTGCCCGCCGCGAAGAGCACCACCGCACCTCGCTCGGTCAACGCTTTTGCCATGTCCCACCAGTCCCGCTCATGTATCGACGGCAAGAACGTCGTCAACACATTCACATTGGCCGAATGGCGATTGATGGCGACGATGTCACCGGGTTCGACATGGCGCAGAAGATCCTTCGGCGTCCGGGCACGGGAATCCTGATCCCGGGCCTTGTTGTTGTAGAGATACAATTCGCTGGCGTGGCACATGCCGGTCATGCCGATGCCGTTGGGCGTAGCCAGCAGGATTCCCACTGATTTGGTTCCGTGGTTGGGGTCACCATTGGGTTCCAGGGTAATGATCTTGAGGTTGGGATTGCCTCGCAGGTCTTCATGGTCTGGAAACAGCCCGCCATCTGAAAAGTGCACCCGGGCCCCCTTCCCCCTCACCTGCTTAGCCCATGCCTTGCGGACATTCATACCCTGGTATCTGGGGCCGGGTTCATCCAGGTAGGTTTGCAACGGCTCGAAGTCCGGAGTGGGTTGTGCGTCGTCATAGGCGTTATTACCTGCCACCACGGCAGCGCCCGTGATCAGTGTTGCCAGCGCGACGGCAGCACCAAGAATCAGGTTGCCTGGTTCGAGGTCAGGGGGCACGAAGTGAAGAGATTCAAGGTACTCCAGCGCTGCCAGGGTCTTGATCAGCGTCACATAGGTGTCGTTGAGCATACTCGCGGGCTGCTCCAGGTAGCAGTAATCCCTGAGTGCTACGAGTTTTTCGTCAAGACGCTCCTGCTGCTCCAGGAAAGGCCGGGGGTCGATTACCTCCTTCAGCCTGGGCCAGAGGCGCACGAGGCTGGAACCTGAGTCAGGCTCAAGCTCGGACAGGAATCGCTCAAAGCCTCCAACATTGAACTTGAGCACCAAAGGCGGGTAGGACTTGCCGGGTTGCGCATAAGGGAACGATTCCAGCAATTCGCCATACGGGTCCACCACCTGCACCAGGCCAGCAGGTTCGTTGCCCTGCTCATCCGCCACAGACCGCCTGCCCCTGCCTCTGGCGGCATCAACCGGCACAGTGTCGAGAAGGCCTCTGCTCAGTTCGCCTTCGCTGATGTCAATGATCAAGGGCGTCATCTCCAGCGAGCGAGAAGAGTCGACAGGCAGATCCGACACATCATCCATCACCCTGATCCGCGGCCTGATCGTGTAGGTACCTGTCGCCGTCTCGGTGTGCAGCGTGGCCGGACAACCGTGATCGACCAGTGCACCGCTATAGGCCTGAGAATGCACGGACTTGGCATCGACCTGCTTCGGGCCTTCAGGTCCGGCCCTCTCCAGCTCATAACGGATGCTTTTCACTTTGCTCAGGCCACTGCCGATACAGCGCACGTGGAATTTTCCATCGAAACGAAAATTGCGGTAGTAAACGAAGCTCACATCAAGATTCATAGGTTCAACCTTCCGTGTTTGCACCCGTACCCTTCGCCGGGCATGCCAACACGCATGCTCACACCTGGCCTGGTCAGGTGTGCAGATAGAAGGCGTTCCAGAACACCTGTGCCCGGGCAGTGCGCAACACCTCGTCGTCTACACTTGCCCGAACCCGTAGACCGCCAATGACGAGGCCCTGATGAAAAGCATCCCGACGCTGCTGGCCGGCCTGTTGCTCGCTCTAGGCCTGGCTAGCGCTACGGCCAACGAACCACGCAAGCCCATCCACTTCGGCGACATCACCTGGGAAAGCGGCAGCCTGACCACCGAAATCCTGCGCCTGATCGTCGAGAAGGGTTACGGCTACCCCACCGAAACCCTCCCCGGCAGCACCGTGAGCATGGAAGTGGCCCTGGCGCGCAACGACATCCAGGTGATTGCCGAAGAATGGGCCGGTCGCAGCCCGGCCTGGGTCAAGGCCGAACAGGCCGGTCAGGTGTTCGCCATCGGCGACACGGTGAAGAACGCCGATGAAGGCTGGTATGTACCTGAATACGTGATCAAGGGGGATGCTGCTCGCGGCATCAAGGCCCTGGCTCCGCAGTTGCACGCGGTGGATGATCTGAAGCAGTACAAGGACGTCTTCAAGGACCCGGAGACACCTGACAAGGGCCGCTTCCTCAACAGCCCCAGCGGCTGGACCTCCGAGATCGTCAACAGCCAGAAGCTCAAGGCCTATGGCCTGGACAATGACTACGTGAACTTTCGCAGTGGCTCCGGTGCCGCCCTGGATGCCGAAATCACCTCGGCGATCCGCCGCGGTAAGCCGGTGCTGTTCTACTACTGGTCGCCTACCCCGTTGATGGGCCGCTTCTCTCTGGTTCGCCTGGAAGAGCCGCCATTCAACGAAGCGGCCTGGAAGACCCTGACCGACGCCAACAACCCCAATCCACAAGGCTCGCGCTCACTGCCCGCGAAGTTGTCGATCGGTGTCTCCGCGCCTTTTCGCAACGAGTATCCGCAACTGGTCGAGTTCTTCGCCAAGGTCGACATCCCCATCGACACCTTGAACAAAGCCCTGGCGCAGATGAGCGAAAAACGCGAATCTCCCAAGGATGCCGCGCTGAAATTCATGCGTGATCATCCGGCCACCTGGAAAGCCTGGCTGCCCAGCGAAGTCGCCGAACGCGTCGAGGCCGGCTTGTGAGTGGAGGCTTTCCGGAAACCCTGCACGTCTCCTTCGCCGACAGCGTCAACCGCTTCGTCGACCGGCTGGTGTTGGCTTACGGCGATCAATTGCGCAGCGTCTCCGAAGGCCTGCTGCAATTGCTGGTCGCGCTGGAAAACCTGTTGCGTGCAACACCCTGGTGGTTGTTACTGCTGGTCGTCGCACTGCTCACCTGGCATGCCAGTCGCAGTGTGATCAGGGCGCTGGTGCTGAGCGGCTTGCTGTTTTTGATCGGGGTAATAGGTCTGTGGGACAAGCTCCTGCAAACCTGTGCTCTGGTGCTGGTGAGTACCGGGCTGTGCATTCTGATCGGTGTGCCTATCGGTGTATTGCTGGCCAGCCGGCCACGGGCACGCCAGTTGCTGTTGCCGGTACTCGATGTCATGCAGACCCTGCCCAGCTTCGTCTACCTGATTCCGGTGCTGATGCTGTTTGGTCTGGGCAAGGTCCCGGCGATTTTCGCCACCTTGATCTACGCGCTGCCGCCGCTGATCCGCCTGACCGAACTGGGGTTGTCACAGATCGATCCGTCCCTGACCCAGGCCGCCCAAGGGCTGGGTGCCGGACGCTGGCAACGCCTGCGCCGGGTCATGCTGCCACTGGCCATGCCGAGCATCATGGCCGGGCTCAATCAATCGGTGATGATGGCCCTGTCGATGGTGGTGGTTGCCTCGATGATCGGCGCGCGCGGCCTGGGCGAAGATGTGCTGGCGGGGATTCAGACCTTGAATGTCGGCAAGGGCATGGAAGCCGGGTTGGCGATAGTCGCGCTGGCGATGGTGATCGACCGGATTACCCAGGCCTATGGCCAGCCAAAGCCGGGGACTTTCAATCAACGTTGATCGACGCCATGATGAGCCTCCACTCCCCGGCATAATCGGAGCCCGCGTTTGTCGCTCAAAGCCCTGCGCACCCTGGTCACCATCGCTCGCCACGGCACCTTCGCCCGTGCCGCCGACGTCCTGAGCCTGACCCCCTCGGCGGTCAGCCTGCATATCCGCAGCCTGGAGGAAGAGCTGCAGGTCAGCCTGTTCGACCGTAGCCGGCGTCAGGTCAGCCTGACCGAAGCCGGGCATCTGGCGGTCGAGCGCGCCGAGGGAATCCTTGCCGCCTACGATGAGATGGCGGGCGCGCTGGTCAGTGGCCCAGGCCTGCGTGGCCGACTGAAAATCGGTGCCATTCACACCGCATTGGCCGGACGTCTGCCTGCGGCGCTGGTGCAGATCAAGGCCGAGCATCCACACCTGCATATCAGCGTGCTCTCGGGCATGTCCGCGGAGCTTGCCCGGCGCGTCGAGGACGGTGAACTGGATGCTGCCATCACCACCGAACCCGTACCTCCCTACCCGGCCAACCTGGACTTCACCCCGCTTTACCAGAACCGCTTCTGGGCCGTTGCCGGTCCGGGCTTTGCCGGGGCAAACCTGAGGGAGTTACTCGCCAGCCAGCCATTCCTGCGCTTTGACAAACGTGCCTGGGCCGGACGCATCATCGAGCAGGAACTGCGCAAACAACAGTTGCCGGTCAGCGAGCAGATGGAACTGGACAGCCAGCAAGCCCTGACGCACATGGCCTCGATGGGCCTGGGCGTGGCCATCGTGCCCCTGGCCGACGAAGACTTGCAGCACCTGCCCGCAGTGACCTTGCTGCCCTTTGGCGAACCCCAGCGCGTACGCCATGTCGGCTTGCTCGAACATGCCAGCAGCCGTCGGCGCCACCTGACCGCCGTACTGAAAAGCACCTTGGGCCAACCATGAAGTTTTCCTCAACGGTTGCTTGAGAATTCAGCGTTTTTTTCTTTCAATACCACAGGCTAGCCTGATGTCGACTCCCACAAGGGAGCGCTGACTGATAGGGAAATTGCCTGATGCTGAACCTGATCCTTGCCACCATCGTCCCCATCGCCCTGCTGATTGCGCTGGGCCGCTGGCTGCGGACCCAGGGGTTTCTGGGTGAGAGTTTCTGGCCAGCGGCCGAGCGCCTGAGCTACTTCGTGTTGCTCCCTGCGCTGTTCATGCATGGGCTGGCGACAGCCGACCTTACCGGCCTGCCGGTGTTCGACATGGTTGCGGTGTTGCTGCTGTCGACGCTGATTGGCGCCACCTTGCTGGTGCTGTGCAGGGGAGCAGTCGCCAGTGATGGCGCCAGTTTCACCTCGGTGTTTCAGGGCGGTGTGCGCTTCAACAACTACATTGGCGCGACGTTGGCCGCCGGGATTTATGGCACGGGCGGGATCGCCCTGGCTGCCGTGGCCAATGCCGCCATCGTGCCCACGGTGAACGTGCTGTGCGTCATGGTCTTTGCCCGCTACAGCGGTACGCGCAGTTCGGCTGCTGCTGTGATCAAGGCGATTTGCCGTAACCCACTGATCGTTGGCTGCGCAATCGGTATTGCCCTGCGCGTCACCGGAGCAGGGCTGCCAGCGGGCATCGAACCGACCGTGAAAGCGCTCGGTCAGGCAGCCTTGCCATTGGGCCTGCTGTGCGTCGGTGCCGCCCTGGGTAGCAGTGCTCAGGGGCTGGGCCCGCGTCCACTGCTGGCCGCCTCGCTATTCAAGTTCGTGGTGCTGCCACTGACAACCTTCGGGGTCTGTCGAGCACTCGGACTCAGCGGCCAGGCGGCAATCGTGGCCATTCTGTTCCAGGCCCTGCCGACCGCTTCGTCGTCCTATGTCATGGCCCGGCAAATGGGCGGTAATGCTCCGCTGATGGCCAACATCATTGCCTTGCAGACCTTGCTGGCGGCGCTGACACTACCGGTGATGCTGAGCCTGACGCTGGCTTGAGTCTGTCTGCAGATCGGCGGCGCAGTCCCTGTGCGCCGCCACCGCGTACTGATTACTTATCCGACTTGATGCTGGTCCAGACCCGTGTGCGCACACGTTCAAGCTTCTGCGGTAGCGGTTGCACCACATAAAGCTTGGCCAGGGCTTCCTGGGTTGGAGTCAGGTTCGGGTTGCCGGTGATTTCCGGCTTGATCAGCGCCAACGAATCTTTGTTAGCGTTGGGGTAACCGAGAAAATCACTGATCGGGGCGATGACTTTCGGGTCCATCAGGTTGTTGAGAAACTCATGGGCTTCGGCAACATTTTTCGCGCTTTTCGGAATCGCAAAGGTGTCGAACCAGATCGGTGCCCCCTCTTTAGGCAAGCGCCAGTCAACCACTACACCATTGCCCGCCTCCTTGGCGCGGTTGCCGAACTGGTAAAAGCTGCCGGAATAGCCGATGGCGACACAGATGTCACCGTTGGCGATATCGGTCATGTACTTCGCGGAGTTGAAGTAGGTGACATAGGGCCGGATCTTCAACATCAGGGCCTTGGCTTTTTCGTAGTCGTCAGGGTTCTGGCTGTTGGGGTCCAGGCCAAGGTAGTGCAAGGCAATCGGCAGAATTTCCGAAGGTGTGTCGAGCATGGCCACGCCACAGGACTTGAGCTTCTCCATGTTCTCGGGCTTGAACACCAGGTCCCAGCTGTCCACCGGCGCCTGCTCACCCAGCGCGGCCTTGACCTTGGCCGGGTTGAAGCCGATCAACACCGTGCCGTACATATAGGGTACACCGTACTGGTTACCCGGGTCGTTGCGGTCGAGGAGCTTGAGCAGTACCGGGTCCTGATGGCGCCAGTTGGGCAACTTGCTCTTGTCCAGTTTCTGAAAGACACCGGCCTTGATCTGGGTATCGAGAAACTGGTTCGAAGGCACCACCAGATCGTAGCCAGAGTTGCCGGTGAGCAACTTGGCTTCCAGGGATTCGTTGGTGTCGAAGGTGTCCCAGGTGACTTTGATGCCGGACTGCGCGGCAAAATCCTTGGGCACGGATGGCAAGATATAGTCCGCCCAGTTGTACACCCTCAGCTCTCGTACTTCGGCATGCACGGCGCCGGCCAACAGCGTCAGTGCCCCAACGCCGACAGCAAGCATACGTTTCAGTGTGGCCATGGATTATTCCCCCGAGTTTGGCCTTCTGATTCTTGCTGAGGGTTTTGACGGATCACAGTGTGTGGTTGGCCAAAAAGAGATCGTAATGGCCAATTTTCGTGGGCAGTGTTAACCCCTACGCGGCAACGCGATACTGACCTGTAACCCGCCAAGGGGGCTGTCCTGCAGTGTCATCTGCCCGCCCCAGACTTCGACGATGTCGCGCACGATGCCCAATCCCAGGCCATGTCCATCGACCTGCTCATCCAGTCGGGTACCGCGTTCGAGCACTTGCTGGCGATCAGACTCAGGAATACCCGGGCCATCGTCGTCGATCACCAGTTGATAGCGTTCGGCCTGCTCTTCGATCGTCAACCGCACTTCGCTGTCAGCCCATTTGCAGGCGTTATCCAGCAGGTTGCCGAGCAGTTCGAGCAGGTCCTCCCGGTCCCAGGGCAACAGCAGGCCGGGCGGCACGCGCTGGCTGAGTTCCAGGCCTTCGCCATGGATCATGCCCAGCGTCGAAAGCAACCCGGGCAGCTCGGCATCACAATCGAATTGCGCACCAGGCAGCGCATCGCCAGCCAGCCGGGCACGGTTGAGCTCACGACTCAGGCGCTGCTGGATCTGTTGCAGTTGCTCGCGCAGTTGTACGCGGACCTGCGGTGCGTCCTTCAAGTGTTCGCTGGAAGCCAGGCTCAGCAGCACCGCCAACGGCGTCTTCAGCGCGTGCCCGAGGTTGCCCAGGGCATTGCGTGAGCGGCGCAGGCTGTCTTCGGTGTGAGCCAACAGATGGTTGATCTGTGCGACCAGCGGCTCGAGCTCGCTAGGCACCTGGGTGTCGAGCTGCGAGCGCTTGCCTTGTTGCAACTGCGCGATCTGCCCGCGCACGCGCTCAAGCGGGCGCAATGAGCGGGTGACGGTGATGCGCTGCAGTACCAGTACCAGAATCAGGGCGACCAGGCCCAGGCCCAGGCCGATCTGCTGCATGCGGCGAAACTGATCGCGCACCGGGGTGTAATCCTGGGCGACACTGATCGAAATGGGCTGGCCGAAGCGCCGGTAATCGCTACGCAGCACCAGCAATTGCTGGTTCTCCGGGCCAAGCTGCAGATCGGTGTGCAGGCCGCTACTGGCTGGCGCAGGCATGTCCAGGTCCCAAAGCGACCGGGAACGCCAGCTGCCACCGTCGAAATCGATGCGAAAGTAATAGCCGGAGAACGGCCGCTGGTAGGCCGAGGAAAGCCGCCGCTCATCCAGCTCCAGGCCTGACTGTCCGCGCACCAGCGCGATCAGCAGGTTTTCGCTTTCCTTGCGCAAACCTGTCTCCAGGTAGCGCTGCAAGCCCACCTCGAACAACCACAGACTCAACTGCGCCAGGGCCAGACCTACCAGCACCAGTACCGCAATCAGGCCAAGACTCAAGCGTGCCTGGATCGACTTCACTCGGCACTCCCGGCATAGCGGTAACCTTGCCCGCGGCGCGTCTCGATGACGCTGCGGCCGAGCTTGCGACGCAAGTGATTGACGTGGACTTCCAGCACATTGGAATCGCGCTCGGTCTCACCGTCATAGAGATGCTCGGCCAGATGACTCTTCGACAGAATCTGCTGCGGGTGCAACATGAAGTAGCGTAACAGGCGAAATTCCGCAGCGGTGAGCTGGATATCGACGCCGTCACGGGTCACGCACTGGCGCCCTTCATCGAGTTGCAGGCCGGCCGCCTCCAGGGTTGGCTGATTGGCCAGGCCACGGGCGCGACGCAGCAACGACTGCACACGCAACATCAGCTCTTCCGGGTGAAAGGGTTTGCTCAGGTAGTCGTCGGCACCGGCCTTTAGCCCCTCGATGCGCTCCGCCCAGGAGCTGCGCGCAGTCAGAATCAGCACCGGCGTGACCAAGCCACCGGCGCGCCACTGGGCCAATACTTCAAGCCCTGACAACCCGGGCAAGCCAAGGTCGAGGATGATCAGGTCATAGGGTTCGCTGCTTCCCTGATAGACCGCGTCACGGCCATCAGCCAGCCAGTCGACCGCATAGCCCTGGCGCTGCAGGCCTTGGGTCAGTTCATCCGCCAGCGGGACGTTGTCTTCGACCAGTAACAGGCGCATCAGTCATCCTCCTCGTCTTTGAGCAACGCTCCATTGGATGCATCGAGTTTGATCTCGCGCACTACGCCTTCAGGGGTCAGCAATTCGACTTCGTACTCGTAGCGGCCGTGCTTGTGTTCCAGCTCCGCCTCCAGCAACTTCGCCCCGGGATAGCGTCCCAGGGCGTCATTGAGCAACTGCTCCAGCGGCAGGATTACGCCCTGCTGGCGTAACTGCAGGGCTTCGTCCTGATCAAGGTCACGGGCCGATGCCAGCGAACAAAGTACCAACAGCGCAACGAGTACCGTCTGCGCTGTTCGCGTGCAAACGCTCATTATTTGTCCTGGACGTCCTTGAGGATTTCACCGGTCTTGGCGTCCAGATCCACGTCCCATTCGACGTTCTGGGCATCGCGCAGATCGATCTTGTAGACCAGGCGACCGTAGACATCTTCCAGCTCGGACTCTTTGATCGTGGCGCCTGGATGCTTGGCCAGCGCTTTGGCATTCAAGTCATCCAGCGACAGGATGGTTTTGTCCTGAACCAGCTTGGTGACTTCATGCATAGGGATGTCTTTGGCCAGTGCGACATTGGCGCTCAGGGCAAGAGCAGCGGTCACGAACAGGGCAGTCAAAGTTTTCATGGTGTCTCTCCGTTGAGATCAATAATGTTTCTACGGGGCCTAGATTAACCAACCGAACTTAATTGAAGCTGAAAACAACTGGCGACATGATAGCGCACCCCTGCCCCACAACTGGACCGCTGTTCTTTATAATTGCCGGCTCCAGACAGCGAGGCCCGTATGAGCGCAATCCATATCAAGTACCCGGCCCTGACGCTCAAGGCCGGAAGTCGCGCCTTGCAGCGCATCCGCGAACGTGGATTACAGGCTGCCGATGTGGGTGTGCTACCGGGCGCCGCAGGCGGCCCCAAGGCCCTTGGCATACAAGGCCTGGACCTGGCCTTGTTCGGCCACTGGCTGCCCGGCGCCCCCCGTGAGCGAGCGTTGATCGGTGCATCCATCGGTTCCTGGCGCTTTGCCAGCGCCTGCCTGCCCAACCCGGCGCAAGCGTTGCAGCGCCTCGGAGAGCTTTATACCGAGCAGGACTTCGCCAAAGGCGTCACCCAGGCCGAGGTCAGCCGTAGCTGCCAGCGCATGCTTGATGAACTGCTACAAGGGCGTGACGCGCAGATCCTCGAGAGCCCCGATTACCGCCTTAACATCATGGTGGTGAAAAGCCATGGGCTGCTGGCACATGATCACCGCGCACGTTTGGGAATGGGGCTTTCTTCGGTTATTGCCGACAACTTGATCGGCCGTCCCCGACTGGCCCGCCACTTTGAGCGAATTATCCTCCACGATGCCCGCAGCAACCCGCCGCTGCAGCCCCTGACCGACTTTCCTTCACGTTGTCTGCCGCTGGATGTCGCCAACCTGCGCCATGCCTTGCTGGCTTCGGGTTCAATTCCAATGGTAATGGAGGGCGTACGCGATATTCCCGGCGTTGGTCAGGGCACTTACCGCGATGGTGGCCTGCTCGACTACCATCTGGACCTGCCGTACCAGGGCGACGACATCGTGCTCTACCCGCACTTTACCGATAAGGTGATCCCTGGCTGGTTCGACAAAGCCCTGCCCTGGCGGCGTGGCGATGCCCAACGCTTGCGCAATGTCCTGCTGCTGGCACCTTCCGCCCAGTACCTAGCCAGCCTGCCTTACGGCAAGTTGCCGGACCGTAGCGACTTCAAGCGCTTCATGGGTGATGCCGGCAGCCGCCAACGCTACTGGCACAAGGCAATCTCCGAAAGCCGGCGTCTGGGCGACGAGCTGCTTGAACTGATAGAAAGCGGCAGGCTGCACGCGCAACTGCAACCGCTGTAACGGTCATGCTGGTAAACTGCTTACCAGCATTGGCTTTCAGAGTTGAGACACCGTGGAAATTTTCAAAGAGTTCACCTTCGAGTCGGCACACCGTCTGCCGCACGTTCCGGAAGGGCACAAATGCGGCCGCCTGCACGGTCATTCGTTCAAGGTCGCCCTGCACCTGACCGGCCCACTGGACCCGCATACTGGCTGGATTCGCGACTTTTCCGAGATCAAGGCGATCTTCAAGCCGCTGTATGAACAGCTGGACCACAATTACCTGAACGACATTCCTGGCCTGGAAAACCCTACCAGCGAAGTGATCGCCAAATGGATCTGGGACCAGGTCAAGCCGTTGCTGCCAGAACTGTCCAAAGTGCGCATTCATGAGACCTGCACCAGCGGTTGCGAGTATCACGGCGACTGACTTGGTATTCGATGTAATGAAACCACCCTGCGGGGTGGTTTTTTTTGCCTGGTGTCTGTGGGAGCGGGGTGGAGCAGAAAAGACAAAACCCCTACCTGCATACGCAGATAGGGGTTTCGGAATTTAATCTT
>NZ_JBWKNR010000017.1:0-142181 GCF_059415665.1 Pseudomonas sp. GW821-FHT10B02
TATGTAGGAGCCAGCGGTTTTGCCTACTTTTTCCAAGAAAAAAGTAGGCCGCCGTAAGGGCGGAAGGGGCCGGCAGCATCGCCATACAAAATGGATAAGCTCACAACCACAGCAATCCCAGCCCAAGGATCATAGCCCCCGGGATTCCGTGAAGAACCTTTTTTCGCGGAACGCTCAAAGGTGGCGCACGGCCCCCATAGTCACCATAGCGGCCAGCCCCAACAGGCAGACGATCGCCACCGCGTAGGCAATCGTGCGCCACGGCTGCCAGCGTGCCAGGAAGCACAGGGTGTGCGCCACCCGTGCGGCCGTGAACACGACCATCAACCCGACGGTCAGCGCAGCGGGAGGATTGAACACCAGGCACAGCGCGCCGAGGACAAAGAACAACGGAATGTTCTCAAGGTCATTGGCCCAGGCCTGCGCCGCGCGGCTGACTTGTGGCAATTCTTCCGGGCTGGCCTGGCGTCCAACAAAA
Organism: Pseudomonas sp. GW821-FHT10B02; assembly: GCF_059415665.1. Taxonomy (NCBI): domain Bacteria; kingdom Pseudomonadati; phylum Pseudomonadota; class Gammaproteobacteria; order Pseudomonadales; family Pseudomonadaceae; genus Pseudomonas; species Pseudomonas sp. GW821-FHT10B02. The sequence continues at coordinate 479 of NZ_JBWKNR010000017.1, forward strand.
CCGGCGTCTTCGGCATTCTTGAAGGTCATACGGCTGATGCGATAGAAACCCTGGTAGCAGGAAATCGCCAGCATCTTCACAAAGAGTACGACGACACACAAAGCAAAGACGCTCATAACATCGTGCATGTTCATTCCATTGACAGCGGGTGGGGCGCGATCATCGCCCAACCCGCAGGGCTACGTACAGTGTCGGCTTCAGGTGTGATGAATTTCCCGGTCCTTGGTTTCCGGCAGGAAGCATATGCCGAGGATGGCGGTCATCACCGCGATCACGATCGGGTACCACAGCCCGTAGTAGATATCCCCGGTCGCCGCTACCATGGCGAATGCCACCGTGGGCAGGAAGCCGCCGAACCAGCCGTTGCCGATGTGATAGGGCAGCGACATCGACGTGTAGCGGATGCGCGCCGGGAACAGCTCCACCAGCCAGGCGGCAATCGGGCCGTAGACCATGGTCACGTAGATCACCAAGATGGTCAGCAAGAGCAATACCATCGGGTAGTTGGTCTTGGCCGGGTCGGCTTTTTCGGGGTATCCCGCGTCCTTGAGCGCGCCAGTGAGGGTCGCGACGAAGGCATCGTTCTGAACCTTGAAGTCAGCCGCCGGCATGCCGGTGCCCTCGAAGCTCTGCAGCACCTTGTCGCCAATGCGGATCTGAGCGACGGTGCCTGGTTCGGCCTTTTCGTTCTCGTAGGGTATGGCCCGTTTGGCCAGCACGCTTTTGGCCAGGTCGCAGGAGCTGGTGAATTTGGCTTTGCCCACCGGGTCGAACTGGAACGAGCACTGGTTGGGATCGGCAATCACCGTCACCGGGTTTTTCTCCTGGGCGATGAACACGTCGGGGTTACCGTACTCGGTCAACGCCTTGAAAATCGGGAAGTAGGTCAGCGCCGCGATGATGCAGCCGGCCATGATGATGCCTTTACGCCCGATGCGGTCGGACAGGCTGCCGAACAGGATGAAGAACGGCGTGCCGATCAGCAGCGAACCGGCGATCAGCAGGTTGGCGGTTTGCGGGTCGATCTTGAGGGTCTGCAACAGGAAGAACAGCGCATAGAACTGGCCGGTGTACCAGACCACCGCCTGGCCGGCGGTGCCGCCGAGCAGGGCCATGATCACCACCTTGAGGTTGTCCCAGCGGGCGAAGGATTCGGTCAGTGGCGCCTTGGAGGCCTTACCTTCGGCCTTCATCTTGACGAACACCGGCGATTCACTCAGTTGCAGACGGATGTACACCGAAATGATCAGCAACAGGATCGACAGCAGGAATGGAATCCGCCAGCCCCAGGCCTCGAAGGCTTCGGTACCGAGGATCGTGCGGCAGGCGAGGATTACCAGCAACGACAGGAACAGGCCCAGGGTCGCAGTGGTCTGGATCCATGAGGTGAAGTAGCCACGTTTGCCTTTCGGCGCGTGTTCGGCCACGTAGGTGGCTGCGCCGCCGTACTCACCCCCAAGCGCCAGGCCTTGCAACAGGCGCAGGCTGATCAGGATGATCGGCGCGGCCACACCGATGGTGCTGTAACTGGGTAGCAAACCGACGATCGCGGTGGACACGCCCATGATCACAATGGTGATCAGGAAGGTGTACTTGCGCCCGATCATGTCGCCCAGACGGCCGAACACAATGGCGCCGAAGGGGCGTACGGCAAAGCCTGCGGCAAAGGCGAGGAGGGCGAAGATGAACGACGTGGTTTCGTTGACACCGGCGAAGAAGTGCTTGGCGATGATCGCCGCGAGCGAGCCGTAGAGGTAGAAGTCGTACCATTCGAAAACGGTACCCAGGGATGAGGCAAAGATAACCTTGCGCTCCTCCTTGGTGATCCCGCGGTTGGGTGTACTGCCGCTGGAAGTGGTGTCGATGGCCGCCATGAGTGTTCTCCGTGTTGTTCTTGTAGGCCGGAGTACCCACGCGCGCTACCGCACCCTGGCCCTGGGGGTGGCGGTCTGGCACTGCTGCAAGGCTTCTTGAAGCATAATCATGTTTTCCCGGTTATCCACCTTGCGGGGGAATCCCTGTGGGAGCCAGCCTTGCTGGCGATGCCCGGCATAGCCGGGCCAGGGGCGGGACCGCCCCATCGCCGGCAAGGCCGGCTCCCACACTGATCTCTGCTGTCCACAAATTGGTAGTTTTTGTCGCTTAGAAGCTGTAATCCAGCGTCGCGAAGTACGAGCGCGGCTCACCCATCAACCACTGCTCGCCACTGTGGGCGGTGGCGGCGTAGCGGCGGTCCAGCAGGTTGTTCAACTGCAGGCCCAGGCGTACATCCGGCAGCACCTGCCAGCCCAGGTTGGCATCGACCACGGTAAAACCGGGCACCGTCTGGGTGTTGGCGATGTTGGCGTAGCGCTCATCGACATAGCGCAGGCCGATGCCGGCATCCACGCCATACCCCAGACCTTTGTTCACCCACAGGTTGGCAGTGCGCCGTGGCACATTGCTCGGCCGGTTGCCCGCACGCGACAGCGACTGGCCGCCCACGGTCTGGTCGAAATCGTCGTACTTGGCACGCACCACCGAGGCGTTGGCCGAGACCTGCCACTGGTTGGCCAGGGCCAGTTCCAGGGTCGCTTCCAGGCCGTCGGAAGTCTGCTGGCCGGCCTGCTGTTTCTGGTGGGTGATCGGGTCGTCGACCAGCAGCTTCTTCTTGACGATGTGATAGGCCGCCAGGGTCCACTCGCCACGACCGTGCCAGAACAGTTGCTTGAGGCCGAACTCGGTCTGCCTGGCTTCGGTCAGGTCGTAGTTCTGCTGGCTTGGGCTCAAGGTGACCAGGTCGCTGACGCCATCTTCACTGGTGGAATACTGGCCATACAGTGACAGTTCATCGGTCACCGCAAACACCAGCCCGGCACGCCAGTTGCCACCGTTGAGGCTGCGGTCGGTGCGGCTGTTGTCGACCAGGTTGTCACGGTCGATGTGGTTCTGGTCGCGGCGAACGCCGGTCACCAGCGACCAGCGTTCAGACAGCTGGGTGCGGTTTTCGGCGAACAGGGCAAAGGTGCGGGTGGTGCTCTGGGTCTGTGGGCGGGTCGGGCTGTTGCTATGGAAGTAGCCTGGCGCCGGGTTCCACGGATCGATGAAGTCGCCGCCGATATCGTTGTACGGTGAGTTGCTGTTGATGCCGAAGCGGATGCGGTTGTACTCGGCGCCGACCACGGTCTTGCTGGCCAGGCCGAACAGCGTGTGATCGAAGGTAAAGCTCTGGCGATCGCCGACCTGTTCCTGGTCGTGTTTGATCTCCAGGTAGCTGCCGCGCTGCAGTTGCCCTTGCGTGCTGTCCCAGGTGTAGTCTTCGGCGTTGCGCCAGTGCCGGCGGCTCTTGATGTAGTACAGCTGGTTGCTGGCGCTGATCGAATCGCTGAGGGTCCAGTCGCTGTTCAGGCGGGTCCACTCGTCGTGGTAGCGCTGCTCGTCATCGCGCACGTTGTAGTTCTTCTTGCGCAGACTGTCGCGGTAGTGGCCGTCAATCAGCGGTGTGCCGAAGTAGTTCATCGGCTCGGCGTCGCCACGTTCGTGGGCCAGGGTGAAGCTCAGCTCGTCGCTGGCGTCAAAACGCAGGGCGGCGCTCATGGCCAGGTTTTTCGAGTCGCCACGATCCACCCAGCCGTTGCTTTGCTGGCGGTTGAGGGTAACCCGGTAGCTCAGGCGCTCGCTCAGCGAACCGCCGCTGTCCAGGCCCAGTTGCTGACGGTCATAGGCGCCGTAGCCCAGGCGCAGCTGGTTATGAATCTCACCGGCGAAGGGCTTCTTCGGGATCACGTTGATCACCGCGCCGGTCGCGCCTTCACCATAGAGCACTGAAGCCGGGCCGCGGATGATGTCGATGCGCTCGACCATCCACGGGTCGACCGGGAAGGTCTGGGTGCCGGCACCGGTGTACATCCGCGAGCCGTCGAACAGGGTCATCACCGAGCCGTGGCCTTCAAAACCACGGGCCGAGAGGGCGGTGTTGCCGTTGCCCGGGGTGGCCACCGAGGTGATGCCCGGTGAACGGCTGACGGCGTCCTGAACCGTGCGATTGTTGCGCCCTTCGATCACCTCGGCACTGATGCTGCTGGTGCTCGCCGGGGTGTCCATGGCGCTGAGGTTCAGGCGCGAACCGGCTGGCAGTGGCGTGGCCAGGCTAATGGGGTCCTTGTCGCTGCTGCTGGTGATCGCCGTCGAGGGCAGGGCCAGGGTGCCGGTTTCAGCGGCGTAGGTCGGCAAGGAGAATGCCAGGCAAGGCGCCAGGGCATTGGCCGCCAGGGTTTGAAGCTTGGAGTAACGGGACATGTCGTTCCACAATCTGCTGGAAGAATGAATCCCGGAGGGAACAACGCATGGAGGAATTGCGCGCGCAGGCGCCCGCAAACCGGCCTGCGCCCGCCCACCGCGGGGTTGCCAAACGAAGCTTCAGGCCGGTCTCCGGGCTTGCGAGGGTCATGAAGGCCTTCACCTTCCCATGCCAGGGCACAGTGGTGTTTCGAAGGCTTCGCTCGCTTACCGTTGCGGGGGCAGCGCCGGACTAGTCACCTTGAGTGACGCACCGGCTTCCCGTTTCACCCTGCGCACGGCGGCGCAGGACACCTGAAACTGGCGCGCATCTGAACATTGAAAGTCTTTACAGTCAATGCGTTGCGCATTTTTGCAGGGAGGGCTGCTGTGCAGCCCATCGCCGGCAATGCCGGCTCCCACAACACATTCGTGGGAGCCGGCATTGCCGGCGATGGGGTCAGCGAAGATCTCAACGTCCGCGCTTGCGCGACACCACCGCCTCGATGTTCTTGCGCCCGATCAGCATGGGTTGCGGTTGCTGGGGTTGCTCCAGCCACTTGTACATCACCAGGCAATCGACCAAGCCCAGGCGCGCATGCCGATAAGCCCGCGGCAAGCGCCCGACCACCTCGAAACCCAGCTTCTGCCACAAGGCCACCGCCACCTCATTGCTCGACACCACCGAGTTGAACTGCATGGCCAGAAAACCCTGTTCGCGGGCCAGGCGTTGCGAGTGCTCGCACATCAACCGGGCCACACCGCGCCCACGCGCAGCGTCGCTGACCATGTAGCCGCAATTGCTCACATGATTGCCCGGGCCGGCGGCATTGGCCTTGAGGTAGTAGGAACCGAGCAGTTCGCCATCCTCTTCGGCCACCAGGGTGTGCAGCGGTGCTTCCAGCCACAGCTGACGCGCCTGCTCCTGGCTCATGGCCGGGTCGAAGGCATAGGTTTCGCGGGCCGCGACAATGGCCTGGAAGGTCGGCCAGAAGCGGTCGAAGTCGGCGGCGGTCATGGGGCGGATGGTGATCATGGCGGTTCCTGGCAAGGTGAACCGCGAGTCTGAAAGCGTTGGTGCCGGCATGCAACTGTTTGTGCATGCCGCCCTCGCCAGCGGATCAGGTACGCGGTTCGCGGGTGCCAAGCACATCGCGAATGTTATCGACCACATTGCTGTCCTTGATCACATCGCTCAGCCAGCCTTCGAGCGGCATGTTGCCCCATTTTATCGCCCGTTCGATCAGATAAGGCACCGGGCTCTGCGGCTCGCTGTGCTTGAAGAACTGGGCAATGCCGGCAAGCATGGTGAAGGCTTCGTCGCGGGTCAGTGGCGTGGTCCGCATCGGGGCGGCTGGCGCGTCCTGGACAAGGTTGTTCATGGTGACACCTGGCGCGGGGGAAGGGGAGGTGTCGGCGACCGCTTCAGTCGGTGTCGGCACGGGCGGGCTGAGTTCGATGCCACGGTCTTTCAGCAGTTTCTCCGCCAGTTGGCTGGCCCGCGCGAGGATGTCGACGAGGCTCGCAAAGCTTGGCGCTTCAGCACCGAACAGGCGGTCTATGGTCTGTTGTAGCTGGCGGCAGGCCGTGAGGCTGTCGGCGATCTGCAAGGCCTTTTGGCGCAAGTGCTCCGAGTCGCTGAGCACCACCGAGCGCTGGAAGATCTCGGCGTTGATCTTGCCTTCGTCGAGGGCCACCTGCATGGCCTTGGGGTTCTGCAGGGCGAGGTTTTCCACGTGACGGGATTCGTCATAACGAAGCACGCCGAAATGCTGCCCTTGGGTAATGGGCAAACCACCGACGATGTCGGTGAGTGAGGTTTTCAGCCAGGACAGCCGCGCGGCGCGTTCCTCCAGGCCTTCTTCCAGAGAGGGGTAAAGGGTGTCCCAGAAGGACTGCAGGATCTGCTCGGCCAGGTTCAGGCCGAAGGTGATGCCCTCGAAGTGATGGCGCTGCGCCAAACCCTCGTTGAGCCAGGCCACCAGCATCAGGTCCTTGCTCTGCTGCGTCAGCCCTTGGGCCGACAGGTTGATGGTCAGGTCCCAGTCGGCGTATTTCAGGTCGGTTTGCCAGTCGCCCAGGGTCAGGTAGTCGGGATCTGCCCGGCGAGCCTCCTTGATCTGGTCGAACAAGGTGGAAAAGCTCAAGTCTTCGCCGCTCCCGCCATCAATCGGCGCTGCCAGTCCGGCCAGCGAAAAGTCGTTGAGAAATTCAGCCATAAAGCACTCTGTTCAGAATTAAGGAGCACCGCGGCCAGCAACTGGCCGCAGTGCTGAACACGGGCCGCTGACGCGGCCCGCTGGTACTACCGACTCAAGCGAAGACTTTGTTGGCAGTCCGGTCCCAGCCACCGGTGACGTTACCGCCGCCCTGACCGTCGGCACGGCTCTGCTGGGTGTAAGTGGTTTTGATCCGGGCGAAGTTGAAGCTGATTTCTTCAATCGGCAGGTCGCTGACGGCTTTGTCTTCGCCGCCCTGGTTGCCACCGGCAACGGCCTTGACCGAAGACACCACGACTTCTTCCAGGTTGATGGTCAGGTAGGTGACCTTGTCGCCGCCGGCGCGGTTGACGTTCAACTGGATCTTGGCGATGTGCGTGCCTTTGCAGCAGGCTTCGAACAGTTTGGCCGAAGCCTTGTCCACTGCCTTGCGGATGCTGAAGTCGCTCAGGGCAACACGCTCGGACGAAGCACCGCCCGAGGAGCTGGCGGTCGCCGAGGTGGCCTGGGTGGCGCCGTACTCGTAGCCCAGCACTTCGATCCAGTCCTTGTGCTTGTCATCCAGTACTTCGCCCGGGATACCGTCGATTTGGATATATGCGTCAAATGCCATTTCTAAACTCTCCTTTCCTTCATATAAAGGGGGCCCGGGGGCGTCCCTTCGTTTGACCTCTTTGAGCGAGTCAACAGAGGTAGCTTGCCGCTGCCTTGACCTCCTCCTGTGAGGGCTCGGCAGCCGGTTCTTTACAGCCGCGGCCTCAATTGAGCCCGCGCACTTCGATTTCTACCCGACGATTGGGCTCCAGGCAGTTGATCAACTGCGCCCTGGGCATCTGCATGTCGCAGTTGACCAGAGGCTTGCGGCTGCCTTCGCCCTGGGCATCGACCAGTTCGCCAGGCACACCCTTGCCGACCAGGTAGGTACGGATGGTCTGTGCCCGTTGCCGGGAAACCTGCAGGTTGCTTTGCGGGTCACCGAGCTGGTCGGCGTGCCCGGAGATGATGATTTTGCCGATGTTGGGGGTGTTCAACAGTTTGTTGGCGATGGCGCTCAACTGGTTCTGGCCTTCGCTTTTGAGGCTCTGGAAGTCGGCACGGGCGAAGGCGAACAAGGTGTCCGACTCCAGGGTGATGGTCTCGATCGAGCGCAGCGACTGGGTCAGCAGGCTGTTGATGTAGTTGCGCGAGCTGGAGATCAAAAAGGCGTTGTCGAGGATCCGTGGCACGTCCGCTTCGCGAATCTGGTCGCTGTAGAATTCGATCTGGCGGCTGGCGTACACGTAGTCCTGGTTGGCCCCGGCCTGAGTGCCGGCAGCGGCCATGGTTTTGCCGGTCTGGCGGGCAATCGCCGGGTACCAGTAGTCGGGAATTTTTGCTTTCAGGAAGGCCGGGTCGGCTTTCTCGCGCTGGGCGGGCGAGAGCATGACGTAGGTGTCGAGGGTCGCCTTGCCGAAGTCGGCGATCGACTGGGCGCGGTTGTCGTGCGGCAGCGCCTCGGGTTCGACACTGTCGACGCCGGTCACTGGCATCAGCTCGCGGCTGTTGCGCTGATAGACCTTGAGGGTGGTCAGCAGGTACAGCGAGCGGGTCAGGTTGTCTGCCGTCGGTTTGAGCATCACGCTTGCCAGCCAGCTGAAGTAACGGCTGCGCAACAGCGGTTCGACCGCATGGCCCTGGTACAGCCCCAGGCGCAGGCGCAGCGGTACGCCCTGGTCGTGGTGCTGCTGATAGTAGTGGGACGTCCAGAAACGCAGGCGGTCCAGGCTGTTCCAGGCGGTGTACTGGCCGCTGGCTTGGCTGTCTTGTGCGACGGCCTCGGTGAGCTCGGCGGAGATCTCGGCAAGGGTGCTGCGGTTGTTGTAATACGACCAGCCCCACAGGCTGCACAACAGCACCGCTGCCAGGCTGGCGCCACCGATCCAGGCGGCCTTGCGCCGGCGTTGACGATGGTTGCTGGTGTACAGCGCCACCAGGTGCTGGTCGGGGATGATCACCTTGCGAAACAGGCTGTTGATGAACAGCGGGCCCGGCTGGCCGTTGCCGCTGGCCGCTGGCTGGTCGTGCTGCAGCGCGAAGCGCTCGCTGACCCACTGGGTATGGCCGCCCGGTTGCGGTTGGTCGGCGTCCAGTGCGCTGGTGAAGTAGAAACCGCGCAGCAGTTCGGCGTTCTGGTAGGGGTTGGCGCGCAACAGGCTGTCGACGAACTGTTGCAGGCGCGGTTTGAGCGCCGCCAACTCCAGCGGGAAGCGATAGGCCGCGTTGTTCTGGCGGGTGACCTGGATGTCCTGCAGCACCAGTTGCTGGCGCGCCACCTGTTGCCAGTAACCGACCAGTTCATCCATCGCCTGGCCGAAGCGTTGTCCCCAATCGGCCTGTTCATAGCCCTTGTGCGAGAAGGTCTTGCCCATCACTTCACCACGGGCGCTGTCATCGAGCTGGCGGTAGAAGGCGGCGAAGCCGGGGATCAGGTCGCATTTGGTGAACACCAGGTAGACCGGCAGGCGCACTTCCAGCAGCGCGCAGCTTTCCTGGATGCGTTCGCGCAGACGCTTGGCCAGGCGCTCCTGGTCCTCGGGCGAGGACTGCAGAATGTCGGCGATGCTGACACTGACGATCAGGCCATTAAGTGGGCGGCGCTGACGCTGCTGGCGCAACAGTTGCAGAAACGCACGCCATTTTCCGGCTTCCTCGGGGCTGTTCATGTAACGCCCGGCGGTGTCCAGCAGCACGGCTTCGGCGCTGAAGAACCAATCGCAGTTGCGTGTGCCACCCAGGCCGGCGACCCGTGCACCTTCGCGCTCGGCATAGGGGAAGCTGAGTCCCGACTGGTAGATCATCGTGCTTTTGCCGGCAGCCGGCTGGCCGATCACCAGGTACCAGGGCAGGGCATACAGCACATCCTTGGCCGGGGTGCCACGCGGCTTGTTGCTGTGCAGGCGTTCGATGCTTTGCAGCAGCCGCTCACGCAGCAGGCTGACCTCCTCGCGGTCGGCCGGGTTGGCGTTGAGCACCGCCTGGTCAGCATCGTCACGCAGCAGCGCTTCGAGGTTGTGGTGTTGCGATGCGCCACGGTAGAGCAGCAGGACATAGCCCGCCGACAGCAACAGGAACAGACCGATACCTGCCAGCAGGCTGTGCAACGAGGCAAACCCCAGGCTGCGCCCAATGGCCCAGACGACAAAGATCGTCAGGAAAAAGCACACCCCCAGAATGTAGGGTTGGTAGCGCAAGCAGTAGTATTTGATCTTGTTCATACAAACGTGGCATCCAGCGCGTCGACAAAGCGGTCGATAACGTGATCAAGGGGGCGGTCGATATCAGCCAGCGGTGTGCTGCGCCGCGAGGTTTCGAGCAGTTCGTCAGGTGTCAGCAGCTCAATGTGTTGTGCAGCCTCGGCGGTTGCGCTCAGTACGCGGTAGGCGTTGGCACTGTGACGGGAAGCAAAGCTGTACAGCTTCGGGCGCATGAAGTCGTCGGCCAGCAGGCTGACGGGCGGGACGTTGCCGCCGCGCATGCGCGTCAGCCAGGTCACCCACAGGTCGGCGGTCGGGTTCTTCAAACCGCGTTGCGCCGGCAACGGCAGGCCGATTCCAGCCTCGCAAGCGTTGTGCAGCAGTGGCGCCAATGCCTGTAGCCGGGTCAGTGCCACAGTGCTGTCGAACGCCGGGTAAGTATCGTTCAAGGCTGTGGTGATATCAGCGAAACTGAAGTCCTGCAGGAACTTGGCATGTACCCGGCGAAACAGATCGAAGTCCTGCCCTTGCAGAGGCCGCATTGCCTTGATGCGTTCGAACAGCGACGCGCTGCAACTGCCTTGCACGGCCATGTGCAGCAGCGGTTTGATCTGCGCGCAGAACAGCTCGCCAAGGGTAAAGGGGTTGACCAGTGGTTCGCCGTCCTGGGGCTTGATCAGCTGAAAAATGAAGAACGGATAGCGCCGGTTGCTGGCGTCGTGCGAGCTGATCAGGCCACCCAGCAGCCAGTTGCCGTTGCCTGCCCGGTAGCTGAAAAAACACACCGGCAAACGCTCGAACAGCGTCGGCCAGTCGTCGCGATGACGCATGGCCGCCAGCGCGCCCTGCAGCCAGGCGTCGAACTCGCAGACTTCCTCCGCCGCACCATGCAGGCTGACGAAGTCCGCGCTCGCCGGGAGCTTGCCGAAGCAGCCGATCACCGTGCGGACCTGCCAGCGTCATTGAGGGCGCTCAGTGCTTTGACGTCGCCAAGGTCGGTCAGCTTGACGCCACCGAAGTTGCGCACCACCAGGCTGACCCGGCCACTGGCGGTGTTCCAGCTGAAGCGCTGCTGGATGCCGTCGAGGTCGTCGACCCGGGCGCTTTCGTTCATGCGTAACAGGCCCCAGCGTCCGGGAAAGTCGAACACGCTGATGCGCTCGCCAGTCAGGGTGACGACGTCCAGGCGAGCGCCCGGTGTCGGCGTGGTGGCCGGCCAGGAGAAGCGGCTCCAGCTGCTGCGACCGTTGCGGTAATGCTGCTGCTGGCCATCGAGGGTGAAAACGATGTCGGTGAACTGCGCCGAGGGTTCGAGCATGATTTCGAAGCCGTTGTCGCGGTCCGACAGGCTGGCAATCACCTGGCCCACCGAACTGGCCTTGTCGATGCTGTTGATCATGTTCGGGTTCACCAGCGCCGTGGCCTTGGCGCCGCTGCCCAGACCCAGGCCTTCACCGCCGGAGAGGTTGCCGATTTCGTTGCGCTTGAAGGTCGGCAGCAGCCCCGACTCGGGGTCGACGAAGCGCTGCAGGTCTTTGATCGAGGCTTCGTTGCGGCTAGCGGTGGAGATCGGGTAGCGGTGCGCCATGACCTGTTCCCAGGGCTTGGCGATCTGCTGGGCCCAGGCCTTGGCGATCTGCGCGCCGGCCGGATCACGCAGGGTTTCCCAGGCGTACTGGATCGGCAGGCTGAACAGGCTCTGCAGCGAACGCGACAGGCCGCCCTGACTGGTGTCGACGCTGGTCTCGACATAGTTGCGCACGTTGCTCACTTCGCTCGGCTGGCCTTCGAGGGTCTCGCTGATCAGCTGTTTACTGCTCTTGCCGACGTCCTGGGAGCGCTGGATGTTGTTCATGCGCACCTTGAGCTTGCGCAGGGCCGCCAGGTAGCGATCCATGATGGTGCTGTCGGCGCCTTCGGCATTGTGTTCGGCGAACACCCGCGCCACCGGTTCGAAGCGCTTGGCCAGGCTGCCGTCGTCGACTGCCGGCAGTGGCGAGGTCAGGGCATCGGGCAAGGCGTTCTTGTCATCGAAGACGCCGGTGACTTTGCCCCAGAAGCCGTCATTGGCTTTGCTACCCGATTGCGGTGTTTGTCGAGGGGCAGGGAGGTCCCACTGGGTGTTGTCGTTGACCGCCGTCAGGAGGACCTTCACCGGCGAGTTCTGCACATCGCTGAGCAGTGACAGTTGCTGGGTAGCGCTGGCCAGGTCGGCGAAATGCCGCACCCCCACGCTGCTGATCAGGCTGTACCAGGCCTGGGTGTAGTCGCGCTTGTAGCGGGTCATGAACTCGCGGATGAAGTTGGCCTTCTGCACGATGCTGTCACCGCCCTCGCCATCGAGTACCCAGTCCGACTCGTTACGCAGGTTGCCGGACACCAGCTTGATCAGCTCGGGTTTGACGAACGACTCCCAACCCTGGCGGGTGAAGATCGCCGGTACGGCTTCGGAGGCATACAGCAACGAACGGCCGGGCATTGGGACCAGGTCGTTGAGGCTCAGGGCCGGGAACTGCCGGCTCGACTCCAGTTGCAGGCGCAGGTATTCACGGTCTACCAGCGAGCTGGAGATCATGAACGATTTCAGGCTCTGGCGGGTCTCGCTGACCAGCTGTTCGTTGCGCGGCAGGGCAGGGGCCTGACCTTGCTTGAGCAGTTGCACGTAAACCGGCGAGTTCTGTGCGATGACCGCGCTATCAACCGGCGTGGTTTCGCTGGCCGACGCGGCCCAGGCCTGGGGCAGCGTCGAGGCGACGAACACCGGCTCCGGATGTGCTTTCGGGTCGGTCAGCACCAGGTACAGCTTCAAGGCGTTGTAGGCCTCGATGATGGACGCCACCTGCTGCTCATCCAGACGCCCGAGCATCTCTTCGGAAAGCGACAGCCCACCGGTGGTGGCGGACAACTCCGCCGCATCGCTGGTGGTGGCCGGGTTGAGCGGGGCGACGTAGGCGCCGGCGCGGGTCTTGCTCAGTGCCTGTTTGGCCTTGGCGCTCAGCCGCGCATTGAGTTTGTTGGCTGTACTGCCCTTGGCTGCCGGGGCGGGGGCGAAGTCCAGCTGTTGGTTCATGCTGTTGGCGAAGGTATTGAAAGCGCGCATCTGTACCTGCATGCGCAAGGCTATCGGCTCCAGCGCCTGGGTGCGCAGTTGCTGCAGGTAGGCGCTCTGAGTAGCGATGTAGACCGAATCGCCGCGATACAGCCCGGCACTCAAGGGCAACGGCACACCTTTGAGGCGATGGGCTTCGACCGCCGCCATCTGCTGGCGCAGCAGTTCCAGGCCCTGGCCTGCGGCAAGCCGTTGCTCGCGCTCAGGCGACTGCTGCAGCTCGATCAGTTGCTGACGCAAACCGGCCAGCCACTGACGGTTGTTGACGAACGCCAGGCTCTGCCAGCCGACCAGCGCTACGCCCGCCACCAGCGCCAGACCGATCAGTACCGGGCTGAACCCTTGCTTGCGGCCCAGGCGCGACTGATACAGGGTCAGGTCGCGGTCTGGGAAGATCACCCGGCGGAAGGTGTCGGTAATGAAGTAGCTGCGGTTGCCGTTGGGCTTGTTGCTGTCTTGAGCTTGACCTTGGCCGTCGGCAGCCGGTTGCAGGGCAAAGGATTCGGCGATGTCGTCCTCATAGACCTGGCTCAGCTGTTTGTCGGTCTGCAGGGCACTGGTGAAGTACAGACCGCGCAACAACAGCGGGGTGCCACCCTGGCGGCCGCTGGCGAAGTGCTGGAGGAACTGCTCCAGTACCCCGGAGAGTTCGGTGAAATACTGCGGGAAGTTCAGCAGCGTGCTGTCGGCATCCGGGCCAAGGGTGATCATCTGCGCGTCGACATGCTGGCGAATACGACGGTGCAGGTTGTTCAGGCGGGCGTTGAGCACCGTGCGCAAGCCATCGTTGTGGATTTGCCCAAGGCTGAAGGTCATGCCCAGCGGTTGCTGACGTTCGTGCAGGTCCAGGCCCTCGAAGGCCTGGCGGAAGCCCGGCAACTGGTCGGTCTTGCTCAGCATCAGGTAGATCGGCGGGTTGGCGTCCAGGCACTCGGCGTATTCTTCGACACGCGACACCAACTGCGCGGCCAGGCTATCGCGCTCCTCGGCGCTTGCCGCCAGCAACTCGGGCAGGCTCACCACCAGCACCAGGCCGTTGATTGCGGCTTTGCCGCGTTGCTTTCTGAGGGTGCGCAGAAACGCCGAGAACTCACTGGCCGACTGGTCATCGTGCAGATAGCGGCCGGCCGTATCGATCATCACCGCATCGGGGCTGAAGTACCAATCGCAGTGCTGCGTGCCGCTTTCACCGTCGCTGCCGGTGGCGACGCTGGCGGACAGGCCGGAGTGGGTCAGCAGCGAGGTTTTGCCTGCCGCCGACATGCCAACCACCAGGTACCAGGGCAAGTCCGACAGCGCCGCCGAGCCGCCACCACCGGCAGAGCGGTCGGTGCGCAGCATGGCGATGGCATGCTTGAGGCGGTCACGCAGAACCTGTTGGTCGCGGAACTCGCCGGTGGCATTCCATGAGCGATCGGCTTCGATCTGCAACAGGTTTTCCAGGTTGTGCTCGGCGCGGATACGCTGGTACTGACGCAGCACGATGACCAGCAGGAAGCAGGCGCTGATGATCGCCATTGCTTCGAGCACATGCTCACGCAGCCACGGCACTTGCGGGGCCACCAGCCAGCAGGCCAGCAGACTTGCCAGCCACAGCAGCGGCACGATAAACCAGAAACTCTTCAACAAACGCAATAATGTTTTCATGTCTTCCTGACCCGGTTACCTGACCTGTGCTCAGGCACTGAACAGCTGGCTGATTTGTTCGGACAGTGCCGCAACGTCCTTGTCCAGCAACCAGTCGAGCGTCAGGTAGACAGCGACGCAGACCAGCGCGATCAACGCCATGTACACCCACACCGGCACCTCGTAGCGGAGCATTTGCGACACCTGGTCGGGCAACGCCCAGTCCGGCGACAGCGCTTTGGGCGGCTTGCGGTAGCGGGCGATGTCCTGGCCCAGGGTATTGGCCAGGTAGCGCAGCTGGTCCTTCTGGCCGAGGCTGAACTTGCCTTCGAACCCCAGGGCCAGGCACAGGTGATAGACCTCCAGCACGTCGAGGTTGTGCTTGACGTCGGCGCGCAGCGTATCGATCTTCTCGAAGAAGCCTTGCCCGGCCAGGTGCACGCCGAAATAGCGGAACTGCAGGGGCTGCAGCTCGAAGTGCCGACGCAGTTCGTTGTCGCCGGAACGCAGTACGCTTTCATCGAGGAAGGCGCACAGGGCGTATTGGGTGTCCTTGACCTGCTCGACGCTGTAGTTGGCCGCGCGGGCATCGCGCTCCAGCTCGGCGAAGAAGCGCTCGACACTGCTCTCGAAGGCATTGATCGAGGTCACCTGGCGGCCACGGCGAACGATCAGCGCCATGCTGATGAAGTCTTGCACCAGGTCTTTGAGGCCCGGCTTGTCGTTGGCGGCCGTCACGGCGCCCTGGATTACGGCTTCGGTCATTTGAGCACCGCCATCAGTTCAAGCTTGAGGTTGGTAAAGGCGCTGGGCGCGTAGAAACAGATGGTCTGGGCATTCATCATTCGCTCATAGACCAGGCCATGGGGCTCGATGGCGAAGTACTGATTGTCCAGGCGCACCGGTATGGCGTTGGGCAGGCGCGTCGAGTGGTTGAGGGTGACGCCGGGCATGGCGCTGTTGACCACCACTTCGATGTCTTCCGGCGAGCCGACCTTGAAGGCCCGCGGCACCAGCTCCAGCAGGCTGGCGCCGGGCATGTCGGCGTGCACCGAAATGTAGAAGTCGGCCTCGGTCAGGCGCGGATCGAGCAACTGTCCCTGCCAGTACGAAGGCTTGGTTTGCGTCAGGTGGATGACGACGCACTGGTTGGGCACGACGTTGTCGAGCAGCACCCGGATCATCTCGTCGAGCTTGACCAGCGACGCCGCCGGATCATGGTGGTCGTACTCGGGGATGTCGTTGAGCTGAGTGTCGAGGGTGAACGTCAGCAGGCCGCCGGCAAGGTCGGCGAGGAACAGGTACAGGCGTTCCGGGTGCAGCCGCGGGTGGGCCAGCAAGTGGGCCAGTTGCGGGTAGGCGCGGTTGACGGTGTTCAGCAGCCAGAACAGGGTGACATCGCTGGAGCCGAACTCGGCGATCTGGTCGGCACGTTCGCGGCGCCGCCCCGACAGCGCCTTGCTCTTGGCGTGCAGCGCGCCGAGCAGACGCTTGCCCATGCCCACCAGGGTGTCGTGGCTGCCCAGGTGCAGGGTCGGGTGAACGAAGTGCGGGTCGAGGTTGAAGCCGCCCATGTTGTTACGTGACAGCCTGGCCACCGGGCAATAGCTGTAGCCATCGAGGTTGTCGCCATCGACCAGCATCACCACGTTCAGACGCAGGCTGGTGATTTCGTTTTCCAGGTCGCCTTCGTTGAGGTCTGGCAGGGTGTCGAACTGCTTGCGAAAACGCCGCGCGCTCTTGTGTTCCTGACCGTCCTCGACGTAGTTCAGGCCAAACGGCTCGGGCAGTTTCAGCGCGGCGTAGACTTTCAGGTCATTGCCTTTGAGCAGGTCCTTGAGGTCCCGGGCAGCGGGTAGCGGGTCGTGCTGCGGCGCGTCGAACAGGCTGCCATCGGGGAACACCAGCTTCAGCCGCTTCAGCTGCAGGGAGCCGTTAGCCAGGGCATCCTCGTCCACCTGCAAGGCTTGTACCCCCCAGTGAAACGGGGTGCTGCGCAGCGTCGCCTCAGCCAGCTGATGCTGGTGGAACTCATCCTGGTACTGGAAGTGCTGAGGCAGCAGGAACATGCCCTCTGACCACATCACCCGGCTCTGCTTGCTCATTTGACGCTTTCCAATAAAGAGTTGAAGGTTGAATCCATGGCTTTTTGCGCCGACTGGCCGGCAACGTTCCCGGCCTTCTCCAGCACGGCATCCTCAACCTTGTCGGTGATGCTGTTCTGCGCAGGCTCAGCGGCCTGCTGGCGGGCGGCGGCCAGCTGTTCGGCGGAGGGCGGCTTGTTGAGGACATCGACGCCGCGCAAGGCGGTGATATCGGTTTTATCCACCAGCACCCGCAAACCGTCGGAGGAGAACCAGATGCCATCCTTGCGCAGCGAATTGGCGTCGAAGGCGACCTTCCAGCGGCCGTTGTCATCAACCCGGAAGAACGCCGCCACGCCCACGTAGCGCGCGCTCGAGCTCAGCGGCCACTGGTCGATCTGGCCGATGCCCGGCAGCAGCGTGATCTCGCGGCTTTCGACCAGGGTGTTGCCCAGGGCTTTCTTCGGGTCGTCCCAGAGGCTATCGGCGTCGGTCGAGGTGAAGCGTTCGAGGCTGGTCAACTGGTAGACCCGCATCACCACCGACAGCGGCGTACCGCTGGCGTCGGGGTTCAGCTGGTTACCGCCGTCGGCGGTGAGGATGACCTTTTCGCTGTCGGCGAGCATGTCGGCGGCCCAGGTGTCGTCCATGCGCTTGCCGATGCGGTCGGTGACGCCACAGCCGGCGAGCACCAGCACCATTGCCATTGCCGTCAGGTGCCTGAACTGCACCGGCCTTGCCAGTGGCTTCCCTGTTTGTCTGTATTCCATGGTGTTTACCTGTAGGTACTCGCTCAGGCCAGGCGATAGGCGAAGTCGCCGTCGCTGCCCAGTTCGATCGTCAGCCGCTCGATCGGACTGTCCTGGGCCATGCGCTCCAGCACGCGCTGGGCGAGCTCCGGCATCAGGGTCCTGGACAGGATGTTGTCGATGTTGCGCGCACCGCTGTCGACTTCGGTGCAGCGCGAAGCGATGGCCTTGACCAGGGCGTCGTCGTAGCTCAGCACGGCCTGGTGATTGCGTTCGAAACGCTTGCGGATGCGCTCCAGCTTGAGCGCGACGATGCGCTCGAGGATCGCGTCCTGCACCGGGTAGAAGGGGACGATGCTCAGGCGCCCGAGGAATGCCGGTTTGAACACCCGGTTCAACTCCTCGCGCAACCCTTCGACGATGGCGTCGGGCGTCGGCGGGCACTCGGTGTTCAGGCAGTCGTGCATGATGCGTTCGGTGCCGGTGTTGGAGGTGAGGATGATCACCGTGTTGCGGAAGTTGATCTCGCGCCCCTCGCCATCGTCGAGCACACCCTTGTCGAACACTTGGAAGAACAGTTCGAGCACATCCGGGTGGGCTTTTTCCACCTCGTCGAGCAACACCACGCTGTAAGGCTTGCGGCGCACCGCTTCGGTCAGCACGCCGCCTTCGCCGTAACCGACGTAGCCGGGTGGCGAGCCCTTGAGGCTCGACACGGTGTGGGCCTCCTGGTACTCGGACATGTTGATGGTGATCAGGTTGCGCTCGCCGCCATACAGGGTGTCGGCCAGGGCCAGCGCGGTTTCGGTCTTGCCGACGCCGCTGGGGCCGAGCAGGAGGAACACGCCGATGGGTTTGTTGGGGTCTTCCATGCGCGCGCGGGAAATCTTGATGCGCTTGCCGATCTCGTGGAGGGCGTGGTCCTGACCCAGCACCCGCTCACCGAGCAGGGCCGGCAGGCGTTGCACGGTGTCGATCTCGTCACGCAGCATCTTGCCCAGCGGAATGCCGGTCCAGCCACTGATTACCTGGGCAATGGCGCTGCCATCGACCAGGGCATGGACCAGCGGTTGATCGCCTTGCACGCGGCTCAACTCGGTGCGCAGCGCGGCGATATCGCTGGCATCGGCTGATTCGCCGGTCGAGGCGTCGAGGGCCTTCAGACGCTCGACCAGCTCCAGCTCCTGCTGCCATTGCTGTTCCAGGCGCTGACATTGTTGCTGCTCGACCTGCAGCGCTTCCTGCAGTGCAGCCAGGCGCCGTGCGTGGTCGTGGCCTTTAGTGGTTTCCTGGGCCAGGACGCTGATTTCCGCCTGCAGGTTGTCGATCTGGCGCTTGCAGTCTTCCAGCGCTCCGGGTTGCGAGGATTGCGCCAGGGCAATGCGCGCGCAGGCGGTGTCGAGCACACTGACCGCCTTGTCCGGCAACTGGCGGCCGGTGATGTAACGGTTGGACAGGCGCACGGCCTGGACCAAGGCTTCGTCCATCACCGCGACCTTGTGATGCTCCTGCATCTTGCCCAGCAGGCCACGGAGCATGTAGATCGCCTTGTCTTCATCCGGCTCTTCGACCTTCACCACCTGGAAGCGGCGCGCCAGGGCGGCGTCCTTCTCAAAGTACTTTTTGTACTCGGCCCAGGTGGTTGCGGCGATAGTGCGCAACTCGCCGCGGGCCAGGGCGGGTTTGAGCAGGTTGGCGGCGTCGTTTTGCCCGGCCTGGCCGCCGGAACCGATCAGGGTGTGCGCTTCGTCAATGAACAGGATGATCGGGTGCAGGCTGCGTTTGACCTCTTCGATCACCGCCTTCAAGCGGTTCTCGAACTCGCCCTTGACCCCCGCACCGGCCTGCAGCAGGCCCAGGTCCAGGGTGTGCAAGGCGACATCCTTGAGCACTGCCGGCACGTCACCTTGCGCGATACGCAGGGCCAGGCCTTCGACCACAGCGGTTTTGCCGACCCCGGCTTCACCGGTGAGGATCGGGTTGTTCTGGCGGCGGCGGGTGAGGATGTCGACCATCTGCCGTACCTCGAACTCGCGGCCCAGCACCGGATCGATGCGGCCTTCGCGGGCGCTCTGGGTCAGGTTGATGGTGTACTGGTCCAGTGCCGGGGTCTTGCCGTTGGCTTTGCCGGCAGCAGCGACAGGCGTGGCCGGGCTGGCGAGAGGGCTGGCCAGTTTCGACTCGGCACTGCCTTCGACCAGCGCGGCGAAGTTGAGCCGCAGGTGGTCGGCGTTGATTTTGTCCAGCTCCGGTGCCGAGTCGATCACCACCCGGCGCAGCTCGGCGTCATTGAGCAGGGCCTGCAGCAGGTGGCCGGTGCGGATCTGCCCTTGGCCAAATTCGATCGAGGCCAGCATCCAGGCCTGTTCGATCATCCGGGTGATGTGTGGCGACAGTGCCGGTGTGCGGGTATTGCCCTTCTTGAAGGTGCCCAGCGCCGTCACCAGTTGCGCCTGCAAGCGCTCGGCAACCACATCGTAGTGGCGCAGGATGGCCGGCAGGTCGTTGTCGTTGCTGTCGAGCAGTTGCAACAGCAGGTGCTCGATCTCGACGTCGTAATGCTGCTCCGACAGGCACAGGGCCGCCGCGCTTTCAGTGGCCGTGCGGCTGGTTTCATTCAGCTTGGCGAACAGAGACTTCAGGTTCACAGGGCGACCCCATCAAAAGGAATTTGGAAAACGGCGCAACGCGAAGGCTCGACGTCGGCACCTGGGCGTTTGAGCCAGCCCAGCCAGCCCAGGCGAACATTGCCGCCACGGCCCAGGCGGGCCAGCGGAACGGCGTCGGACTTGAGTTGCGGGGCGATGTGGAAATCCAGCTCGGCCCCGACATAAAAGCGCACCAGCTCGACCAGCCGGCGGTAGTCCGCGGTGCCCGGCTGGAAGCGTTGATAATCGGCCAGCGCCAGTGGCCCCAGCTCGATACGCACGCACGACTGGTAGTCCCAGACCCGGTTCCCGGCCACCGCGCTTTGCCCCAGGCGGGCGTTCTTGCGGCCTAACTGCGTGCATTGCGTGGCGTCGAGCTTCAGCCAGCGACCGGCAAACGGCTTGACCTTCACGGGCAGCGAAAAGTAGAAGCCGAGCATCACTTCCAGGTTCAGCGCATTGCGTGGCTTCTGGCTGAACAGGCCGGAAAAGTAACTGAACAGCTCGCGGCGCAACGGCGATTCGCGGCGCTCGAACTTCTGCTGCTGTGCCTGCGGCCCCAGGCCCACCAGGTTGAGCAGGTAGCGATCAAAGCCCGAGGTGCCGTTGCGCTCGTGCTCGATGTAGAACTTGTACTTCTGCCAGGCCTCGTAGAACAGCGTGGTCATGCGATGGGAAAAGATGTCGAGAAACGCATGGGCGGCGTCGTCGCGGTACTGAATGTGCCGCTCCAGCAACAGCTCGGTGTACGGGCGCGGCAAGACCCCGGAAGGGCCCACCAGCCCCATGAACGTGACCTGGACTTCCGACAGCGGCAGACCGGTGGCCGACACCTTGCCTTCGCGTTCGAAGTGCAGGTCGCTGACCTCGCTGGCGGGAAAATTCAGCGACAGCTGCGAGCGAAACCGCAGCGGGTCCTCGTGCGGTCGGGTAGCCAGGTCCATGCGCCCGGTTCTGCTGTAATGCAGGCGGAGCAATCGCACCAACTGAAAGAATTCGAATCGGTGCGGCTCGGCCCTTGCCTGATCAATCAGACCAGGGGCTGATCGCCGGTTCGTGCGGGCCATTGGACGACTCTCTTCTCACGTTGCAAGGTGCGTAGGGTTAATTGGGTGAAGCTGTTCATCGAGCAGTACTGGCCAAAGAAATGGTCCAGCACCATGCCGAACAGGAACACGCCGCTACCGGTGTACTGGCTTTCATCGAAGGTCAGGGTGATACCCACGCCGCGCACGAAGTTCGGCCGCGGGTGGCCGATGCGCGCCACTACCGGCTCGCTGCTGACGGCTTTGATACCGTTGATCTGTTTGCGAATGGCCGAAACGTTGCGGTAGTTGTAGAGCGACAGCAGCTCCAGCAGCACTTCGCGCCCCTGCGACACCAGCGACATATGGTTGAGCGACAGGTGCGAGATCAGCCGCCAGATCAGGCCGTTGCCCAGCGGTACGCGCACCGAGGCGGTGGGTTTGCGCAGGCAGCGGATGTCCTGGATGACCGAGTTGGCGGGCATATTGAAGTCGCCGCGTTCGCCGCCGAAAGGCAGCATCAGCGGCACATCACGGTTGCTGCAGGTCAGGCTGATGCTCAAGGTGTCGCTGTTGCCGTCGATCAACTCAAGGTCGCGATCGACCACACGGATCAGCATGTTCGAGCCTTCGCGCTGGGCGTGGCGGCGGGCGATCCAGAAGCTGTTGTCCTGGCCCTGGTCCTCGCGCGGTTCGAAGAACGGATGGCAGGTGCCGACCTGATCGATGCCGCCGAGCTTGCGGACCCGGCGCACGCGGTCGATCGACACCACCTCGGCAGCGTTGTGCAGGCGGATATCCGGCGTTACCGCATACTCGTGCTGGGTGTGCGACAACTTGATCGGCTCCGCCTGCTGGCGGAACAGATTGATGATCGGCGTGCAGTTGAGCTTGAAGTTGTTGCGCCCGATGTTCTGCGTCAGCCGCGCCAGGCGTTCGCTCAGGTCGTAGTCGGCGAAGTAGAAGTTGATCTCTACGTGCTCAAGGTCCTTGCCCTGGAGAATGCGCGAGAAGCCCGACAGGTCGAAGAACATGAACTTGTCGGGGAAGGTGAAGTACTCGTGCAGCAGGCGATAACCGAGGAATGAGCGTTCGGAGTAGTCCACCAGACCTTCGTCTCGGGCATAACCCACGGCTTTCAGCGCGTCTGCCGGCAAGGCGACTTCGCGGTGGCGGCCCTGGTCTTCGAAACTCAGGGTGGCCTTGGCCAGGTTGTTGAACAGCAACTCGTACAGCTGCAGCATCAGGGTGCTTTCGCCGTCGAGGAAAAAGCGCAGGCTGTCGAGCTCCATCTTGCCGAACATCACGTCCGAGGTGGCTGCCAGGCGGATACGCAGGCGTGCGACCAGGTCGGCGCTGTGGCCGTTGAAGGCCGAGCGTTCCATCTCGACGAAAGCGGCCTGTTGCACCGACACCGGCCAGACTTCCACCGGATAGCAGGTGCGAAACTTGCACACCACGCCCTCCACCGGGTTGGCATGCAGTTCGGTGTGGCGCGCCACGCGATAGGCTTCGGTGACCTTTTCCTGCTTGCCCAGGTTGAACTCGACGATCGACATCGACGGAGTAGGGCGCAGGTAATGCGGATAGAGCACTTCCAGAAACGATTCGACAATCTCGGGAAACTCGTCATCGAGTTTCTTGTGCACCCGTGCAGCGAGGAACGAAAAAGCCTCGATCAGCCGTTCGGTATGCGGGTCCTCGCAGTTGTCCCCCTCGATCAGCAAGCGCGAGGCGATCTTCGGATACTGCGCAGCAAACTCCTGGCCGAGAAAGCGCAGGTGCGACAGTTCCTTTTCGTAATAGGGCAGCAGATCGTCGAGCATCAGTTGAGGTTCTGCACTTTGTATTCCTGGGTGTTGACCTGCAGCACCGCGTCAAACGAGACGTGGCGGCTGATGTCCTGCAGACGCAGCACGGCGTCTACCCGAAAGGTCAACATGCGATGGCCGGCTTGCTGGGCGAGCAACTGCACCCGGACGCTGCGAAAGCGCCGGTCGCCAGTGGTAATGGCCTTCTCCAGCTGGCGCTGGATCAACGCGCGATCCTGCGGGTCGAGCACGCTCTTGCTGATGAAATCGGGCATGCCGTAGTCAAGGATGGTGCCGTGCAGGTGGGTGAACCCCTCCAGCTCGTTGGCGACCAGGGACTGGCGAGTGTTCACCAGGATCTCCAGGTCACGAACGATGCTGGCCTTGTAGTCGGCGAGCGAACATGAGCGCTGCGCAGACGCTTCCACCGATTGATACGGACGGTCGTCCAGCAATCGGTCCAGCAGCGAAGGCAACAGCCGGTGTGGGTTACTCATGTTTTCCATCCTTGAAAACAGTCGTCGGTCAGCCGCGGGTCGATTGCGGCAGTTCGGCGACCAGCCGCAACGAAGCGGTCAGCTCATCCAGTTGATAGTGCGGACGCAGGTAAGTCACAGCCTTGTAAACACCTGGCTTGCCCGGCACCTCGAAGACCTCGGCGCGCGCTTCGCGCAGCGGGAACTTGGCCTTGGCTTCCTGGCTGGCGGTGTCATCGAGCAACACATAGCTGGCCAGCCACTTGTTGAGGAACAGTTCGACGTCCTTGCGCGAGGCGAAGCTGCCGATCTTGTCGCGCATGATCGCCTTCATGTAGTGGGCGATGCGCGAGGTGGCGAAGATGTACTGCAGCTGCGCCGACAGGCGTGCGTTGGCATTGGCGATGTCGGTGTTGTACTGCTTCTGCTTCTGCGTCGACTGGGTACCGAAAAACGCTGCGTAGTCGGTGCCTTTGCAGTGCACCAGCGGAATGAAGCCCAGATCCGAAAGCTCTTTTTCGCGGCGGTCGGTGATGGCGATCTCGGTAGGGCACTTGAGGGCGATTTCACCGTCGTCAGTCTTGAAGGTATGGGTCGGCAGGCCTTCGACCAGACCGCCACCTTCGACACCGCGGATCGCCACACACCAGCCGTAGCGCGAGAACGCATCGGTGACCCGGGTGCCCAGCGCATAGGCGGCGTTCATCCACAGGTACTTGTTGTGATCGCGGCCATCGACGCTTTCAACGAAGTTGAATTCTTCCACCGGGGTGGTATCCGGGCCGTAGGGCAGACGGCCGAGCACGTGCGGCAGGGTCAGGCCGACATAGCGCGAGTCTTCGGAGGCGCGGAACGACTTCCACTTGGCGTATTCGACAGTGTCGAAGATCTTCGCCAGGTCACGCGGGCCGGCCATGTCGGTGAACGAGTCCCAGCCGAACAGCTCAGGCGAAGCGGCCGAAATGAACGGCGCGTGGGCGGCAGCAGCGACGTGGGAAATCTCTTCGAGCAGGTACATGTCTTCCGGGTTGCGGTTGAACTCGTAGTCCCCCAGCAACATGCCGAACGGCGCACCACCGAAGGTGCCGTACTCTTCTTCGTAGATCTTCTTGAACAGCGCGCTCTGGTCGAATTCGGAGGCGGCCTTGAGGTCGCGCACCAGGTCCTTCTTCGAGGCGTTGAGCAGGTGGATCTTCAGCGTGGTGCTGGTCTCGGTCTGGTCGACCTGGTACTTCAGGCCACGCCAGGAGGCTTCCAGCTGCTGGAACTCACGGGCATGCATGATTTCGTTCATCTGCTCGGAGAGCATCGCGTCGATCTCGGCGATACGCGCATCGAGCACTGCGATCAGGTCTTTGCTCGGCGTCATTTCGCCTTCCAGCACCTGGCCCACCAGCTCGCCGATCAGGTCGCGGGTGCGGGTGCGCTCGGTCTCGGAGCGGGCCACGCGGCTTTGCGAGATGATGCTGTCGAGCAGCGAGGATTGCGGGGCGAAGGCTTCCACTTCCACCAGATCGCTGGCCTGTTGCGGCACGGCTTGCTTGTCGGTCATCGTCAGGCTCCTGCTTACGCGTTGCGATCAGTGGCGGGAACTTCGGCGTCGCGACCGAATTCCTTGCCCAGGGTTTTGAGCTTCTCGGTGTTCTGCAACACGTCCATCAGCAGCTCTTCGAGCTTGTCGTTGCCGCCCATCTTGTTGCGCAGGTCTGCCAGCTTGTTGCGCACCTCCAGCAACTTGCGCAGCGGCTCGACCTGCTTGACCACGTTCTGCGGCTCGAAGTCTTCGAGGCTGTTGAAGTTCAGCTCGACCCCCAGCTGGGTACCGTTCTTGGCCAGGGTGTTATCGACGCGGTAGGTCAGGCGTGGCTTGATGCCCTTGAGCACGCCGTTGAAATTGTCGCGGTCGATGAACACGAACTTGCGGTCCTTGAGCTTGGGCAAAGGCTCCAGCGGGTTGCCGGAGAAATCGCCCAGCACACCGACGACAAACGGCAGCTCTTTCTTTTCCTGAGCATCGCCGATATCGACGTCATAGGTGATATGGACCCGAGGCGCGCGGACGCGGTCGAGTTTGTGCTGGGTACTTTCCTTCTTCGCCATCGTGATCTCCTGTGCGAGCAATGCGCTGCAAATCGTTTGCGTAGCGGTCTTTATGCTTGACCGCGGGTTACAGTCCTTCGATCGTCAGCAGCAGGCGCTGACGGATTTCATCATTCATTTCCAAGATGTTGTCGCGGCTGACCAGCTCTTCGAAGCTGGTGTTGCCGGCAATCTGCGTGCTGCTGCGGATGACGGATTCATCGGGCAGTTCCGAGCGTACCGGCGAGCTGATGATGCAGAACGGCAAGTCGCCAAAGCCCTTGAGGCGTTCGAAACTCAGGGCAAAGCGCAGGCCTTCGAACAGGCGGCTCAAGCCGGGCGACTTGCTCAGGCAGTAGAACAACACCAGGTAATGCACCACGAAACGGTACAACTCGGCGCTGCTGCGATTGGGGTCTTTGATCACGCTGCGAAACTGTGCGAGGTCGAACGAGCTGAAGCCCACGACCCAGCGCACCGGGCTGGTGATACGGATGCTCTGACCGCTTTGTGCGAGCACCTTGTCGTATTCCAGCGGGAACAGTTCGGGGGTGGTGCTGATCAGGTTGAGCGGGACTTCCAGCTCGCTGACCAGCTGGAAAGGGGAGGCCGAGCCGATGCGCTCGTAGAGCTCGATGAGCTCCTTGAAGTGGTGCTGGGTTTCGCGGCCGCTGCTGCGTTGCGCGCCCTGCAGGTATTCACCGAACAGCGTTTGCGGACGGATCAGCAGGGCCAGGGTCGAGAGATAGTCCGACGCCTGCGCCTTCAGCGCATCGGAAATCACCCGGGTCTGGCTACGCAGCCTGATCAGTGCTTCGACATCAAACGTCTGTGTCATCGGTGCATCGTCCTTGAGCCTTCTTGTTCGTCCCGTAACACCGGTACGCAGGGAAGCTGAATCACATCTCCCACGCACTTTGGTGCGATTCTGGGAGTGGTACTGGCACTTGAATATCGAGTTGCCAGCAATGTCCTGTAGGGCAGTCTTCTTGGGGAGAAGTTCCTGAGAGTCGGGCAATTTTTTCGTGATTTTGTGATGTACCGCAATGATGTCTTAGTGCTACTAAATAGTGGCCTTTTGGTATTCGAATTAAGTTTTACCCAATAAAATCAGAGGGTTAGGCGGTGTTTGTTGGATCCAATCCGCAGTGCGGATTTTTTTCGAAAAAGTGAACCAGGTCCGTTTTTGAGAAAGGTTTTTTCGAAAATGAACAGGAAGGTCGGGAGAGAAGGGCGACTGAATGATGGCACTGTAGGAGCGGGCTTGCCCCGCGATTAGGCCGGTAGAACTCCCGCTGCCTGCACTACGCCCGCTTAGCTTTTTAAAATTGGCTCATGGATTACTGGTTGGTACGGCCGACATGGCAGTTATTGTGGTTGTTTTCATGATTTAGCGGTGGGAGTGGCTATTCAGCTAATTGTAAGTGAAAATGCTACGCGGCTTGGGACTTCCATTGATAACTATTTGGCAGGCAAGGATTGACTTATGTTCGCGGCTGAGGCGGAAAGTTTCTTTTCCAGAATACTGGCGACATGGTTTTTTTTTACTATGTTTGCTTTTTTTGCTGCGGCTCTTCTGCCCGGTCTGTTAACTGTTCCTGCGGTCATTGCTTGTATGGGGTTGACCTATTGGTGTGTCGACTGCGCCTATCGCACTGAGCGGTTTGGGAGGTTCGCGGCTTTTCGACTTTTCAGTATCCTTGGACTTGCTCCAGTAATAGGGTTCGTTTGTGCTTTGATGACCGCAAGCAAAGAGTTGAAGCTAGGCCCTCTACTCTCGGTGGCGTTCGGCTGTATTCCAGTGATTATCGCTGTGGTTGCCTACCTGGCCGTTTATCAATGGTGCGGCCAACATAATGATCTGGTTGTTCGGGGGCAGCGCGTGGAAGTGGCTGAAGTCGCTCCGCGCCGTGGAAGTACTGTGATGCTAAGTGGTTTGGCGGCAGGGCTAAGTAGCATGATCTATCCTATGGTTAAATCCCATAATATATCTACTGTGGCGCTGGTTCTTGCAGTTGTGGCTCTTTCCTTGTTTGTTATTTTCTATTATCGCAACAACATCGCCGCGTTCAGAGAGTTAAAAGAACGTGAAACACGCGAACGCTGCCATTACACCTTCATGAATGTCGAAGAGATCCGAGAGAGACGCGTGGCGTCTTTGCTCGGCCGGATTTTTGCTGTCAGAACCCGCCGTTAAGGTCGGCCAAGAAATCAGTTATAAAGAAGGGTGCCGAGTTAATGGGCCCTCTTTCCATGCTGAGCCTGCAAAAATAGTTGAATTCACACATAACATCGACTGGTGGCGCCTATCCGGGAAGTTGGCGCACTTTGACAGGTACTACGGAGTTCTGTTCGGGGCTTACCGGCCGTCCACCTGGATGCAGACTTCTTTGTCACCGATTATCTTGCAAGGCCAGTTATCATTGATGTAACGGCTCGGTTTGAAGCAGGCACGCTCATCGTTTACCCAGAATAGTTGCCAGGCAGAACCTGATATTAGTAGTTTTGGGCAAGGTGAATAGTTTCTGGCTAGTAGTGTCAGCGTGGTAGCTATTATTAGTGCGGGCACTATGTAAAGTATTATTTTTATAGATGAGCTGAACATTAGGTTTTGGAAGCGATAAAGTTTCGATGAGCGCGGGGGGTCGAATTTTTTTCCGTTCCAGGCTGCGATGGATGCCCCTACGACTGCAATAAGAACGGCCGGTGGTGCCATGAGCAGGCCAAACGCCAAGTAGGGCACCTCTATGACAGGTGCGTCACGGTAGAGACGTCCGTAAATAGGGAGAACATTGGTCCAGAGCCAGTAAAGAGAAAATACCCCGATAAGCAGCATGCCGGGTATAAACACCAGGGCAAGTAGCCTGAGTTTCGTTGCGGATATTTCAGTCAGTGAATTCAAATTTTTTGAGCCAGTATTGATTGAATTTGCTTTTGTACTGAGTGACTAATTGGTCGCCTTGGAGACTTGTTGATTTCAGCGAAATCATTGTCGAGAAGTCATCATGCGCGAGAAAGAATTTTTCATTGTCTATGAGAATTTCCCAAACGCGAATGTCCACTGAATCTGACTTTTTACAATCTTTCCATTTAGCAAGCCAATAATGGTTGCTGCGTAAGCTGGAAAGTCACCCCAGTCGACGCATGATGTCAGGTTGAGGCAAAGCCTTCCGGAGTGCATGGTTTCAATGCCAATGGCATCTAGCCTGGTTGAGTTGTCCATCAAAAATATCTCCGTCGCTGAAGGTCTTCTTCGCTGAAGAGGTTGGTTCGATGAAGAGGTAGTGACCAGGAATATCGCACCACTGCATGGGTGTGCGCATCTGGCCGCGTTCAG
This sequence comes from Pseudomonas sp. GW821-FHT10B02, assembly GCF_059415665.1. Lineage (NCBI taxonomy): Bacteria > Pseudomonadati > Pseudomonadota > Gammaproteobacteria > Pseudomonadales > Pseudomonadaceae > Pseudomonas > Pseudomonas sp. GW821-FHT10B02. Next base: position 29,132 of record NZ_JBWKNR010000017.1, read on the forward strand.
CAGCGCTGATCAGGGGCTCCAGTGCGAAGCTGAGTTCATGACCACGGGGCCCCTGGTTCTCAGCACGTCAATGGAGGCCCGTAGTTTCAGCGATTTTTCTTTCAGTGATTCAATGTTCATGCACGACCTTGGCTGAACTTGAAGCGTGTGTCTCAGCGACTCCCATAGATAAGATCATCCATCTCATCATGAAGCGGTGCGCGTTCGAACAGTTTCCGCGCCAGTTCTTGAATATGTTCCGACCAAGCGACCTTTCTGACCCAGTCCTGTGGCATTCCTGAAACGCCATACAGTGCGCCTGCAATTTGGCCCGCTGTCGCTGCAACACTGTCAGCGTCATCCGCAAGGTTGGCAGCTAACAAAATCGCATCTTTAAAGTTGTCGGTATTCCAGACGGCCCAAAGCGCTGCTTCCAGTGTGTCGATGACGTAGCCGGAAGAGCGGATCTGATCACGGGTCTTCTGTTTGTATTCGCCGGCGTTGATGATCAGTGGTCGTGGGAGGAGTGCCCGTACCATGGCTGACAGGGCTTCATCTTTGTCAGCGCCATTGAGAGCCAAGTGCAGTTGTGCAGCAAGAAGCTGGCAACAGTTGATGGCTTCTTCAGCACTGTGTGTGATTCGGCTTTGTGTAGCGCTTTCTCGCCACGTTGCAGATAGCGAGTGCCGACGAAATATTGCGGTCGGGGCAAGCCTTATGATCGAGCCATTGCCTGCCGTTGACGGAGCATAGTTGCCTTGCCAGGTGAGACCTTGCGTTTCCCAGCCTTCCAGTGCGTTGCGGGTGGCATTACCAATGTCGAAGCACCTGCCATTGGCACTGTTTTCTCCACGCCTGTACCAGCGCACCAGCGCATCGGAATAGGTTGTAAAGTCAAACGTTTCCTTGGCCAGATAGGTATCCGCCAGGCAGAGCGCCATGCTGGTGTCGTCAGTCCATTGTCCCGGGGCCAGCTTGAAGGGGCCGCCGCCAACCATGTCGCTCACCTGTGCTCGATCACGAGGCAGAAACTCGAGGGTAGTACCCACGGCATCACCTATCGCCAGGCCTAGCAACGCACCTTGCGCTCGGTCCAGTGCCTGGTCGTCCGACAGCGTGCACGTTCTCGCGGAAAGCCACGCAGGTTTGCTATAGGGCAGCCTGGGGGCGTCGGGCCGCAGGGTATAATCCATGCGTTGCTGTAGTTGTGGGGACGGGAGCGGGAGTAAGTGGTCGTATTGCTCTACGTACTTTGACAAGGCTTCGTTTGAATTTCTTAGATCAATCATTTCATTCCCCGAAAAGGCTGCGCAGGCCAGCATGTGCTCGCACTGGCACTCTGAATCCATCCGTTGATTGAGTCGGCGCAACGTCGTAACGTGCCGTTCGGATGAGAATAAGGCCGACTTGCCTAGAGCAGTCTTGTCTGCGAACTTTCCTCCAGTTGATTTCCACTGAAATGCTTACAGAGCGTGAAACTCAATGGTTTCTGCATCGATCATGTAGCTTGCTGAGTAATTGATCTAACTCATTGTTTTCCTTGATCATGGGTTGTCCGTTATTATAAAGGACAATGTCATTGATTGAGCCCATGCCTCCAAAGAGAAGTGAGATTTTTGATAAAGTATCAGTTGTGTTGTGCGGTAGTTCTGCGCGGTATTCATCTAGCAGTGCCGCCCAATCCAGCCGGTCGCCGAGGCGAAGCAGCTCGGAAATTCGTAACATGATTGCGGTGAGTTCAGCAGTGTTTATCATTTTAGAGGGTTCGATCCAATTATTTGCACACCATCAATGGTCCATGGTTTTACGACAACTATTTGCTCGGTGCCACCTATATAGAATCCTCCTTGCGAGCCAACCTCTCCTATATAGACTTCAGTGCCTGCTGGGATTTTAACTTTGAAAGCAGTATCAATTGGAGACTTTCCTCCGCCTGGCCAAATTGGCAATACGGCTTTGTCGATTCGGGTTTGCAAGACGCCAGCAGGGGATTCCAAACTGAAAAACTGCCCTAATGGCTGACCTTCCACTCCAGCTCTGGTGAGAACAGTGTCCTGGTCAAGAATGACAGCAGTATATCGGCCCCCAGCAAAAGTTTCTGCCAACCTTGGGTCAAGTGGACCTGGCTCGATGGCAGAATAGGTACCTGTCACTCTTCCTAATTTGTGTCGGACTGGCTCCAAAACTTTCTGGAGAGTCGCTGACTTTTGAGGTGGCAGTTCAATCAAGGCTTCCTCTGCCTTGGTCAATCGTATCGGGTTGCTGGTGCGCAACTCCGGCTGAGCAAGCAACTTCTGCTCGTTCTTCGCCAGCCACGCCGCCAATTGCTTGTTGGATATCTCCGCCTGTAGCTTGGCGCTGCGTGTGGCAATGCTTTCCATGCTGTTCATCACGCCCGCTTTCATCTGCCCGCGGGTGAGGTAGGTGACGATGGCGGTCAGCAGCAGCAGCACCAGTTGCTCCTGGCCCCGGGCCAGTTGCCGTGCCGCGCGTTCGGTGCGTTCCTGGGCCTGTGCCGATGAGCCGCCGCTGGGGTCCAGTCCGACGGGTTTGAGGCCGTCCTCGGCGTACCAGGCGGTGGCCAATCCTTCCTGCAACGTCGACAGGCAAGAGGGTAGGCCCTGGTAGAAATATTCGGCGATGGCCGACAAGCCCAGGCCCATAAGAATCAGGTTGCCGACCTGCAAGCCGATGCCCGCTCCAGCAACCGCTCCAGGCGCAGCACCGACGCCAAAGGCGAAGGCACCTGCCGCACCGCCGGCAACGGTTCCGATGGCAACGCTGCCGCCGAGAATCATCGTCACCTCTTTGACCAGTTGCAGCAGCACCGGAAGGATCTGCTCGATGTTGATCGAGGCCCACTTGTGCTTGAGGTTGCTCTGGATGATCGGGTAGGAGAGGTTCATTGCCAGGAGGACGTTGTCGATCCGCTGTCCGCCCATGTAACCGTAGGCCTGGCCTGCGCCATTGCTGACGCGTCGGGTGAAACCGTCCCAGCTGTCGTTGGCGCTCTGCAGGCCTTCGTTGACGCTCTGGTTCAGTTCACTGAATTTCTGATCGAGGTTTCGTTCGATATCGCCCCAACTGGGGATGTTGGCTAGAAGGTCCATTTTCGCATCACAGTCCCTGGATGAAGGTAGCGCTTGCCGAGCCTGTCGAGCGCCCGGCGCAGGAGACTGGTTACCGAAGTCAGACCTGCGCTCGCTCACAAAAATTTCGACATGGATCCCATTTTTCTTCTTAACGCCGTACATCGGCAATGATGTCAAAAAGATACTAATGGCATTTTTCTGTGTATCGAAACTCCGCTCGGGTCAGGCGTTGCGCTGCTTTCAAGGCCAACAATGGCCTGTAAAGTTGGCATGGAAAAAATGCTTGAAACGTGAAACACGCCAACGCGCTGCACATTTTTCTCAGGTGCTGCGCAAGGTGCAACAAAATCGAAAGCCCTGCGAAATGCGGTAAATGCTGGCTAATTGACATAGTTGACAGGGCATATTCTCCCGGTGTCTCCTTTGGATCCATTTTGGCCGTTTTGCCGTTCAAAAGTGTGATGCAAGTCGCGTTTCCGGCAACGTCCCAAGGCACTTTTTCACTGCCTCGCAGTCGCATGGACCGACGGGGTTCGCGCGCGTATCGCGAGCAAGATAAGCGCCCGACACGAACAGAGTTGTTGCTGAGCATAGCGGTAGCGTGCTGGCCGTGCTTTCAAGGAGAAACACATGATCATGGATCTGGCCGCGCTGCTTGCCCCGCAGAATCGCCGATTGTTCAAGTTCCACAACCTGGCCAACCCCGAACAGCAATTACTGCTCGAAACCTTCAAGGGTGTGGAAGGCCTGTCGCAGGCCTTCAACTACGAGCTGTTGTTGGTGTGCGAAGAGTCCGGCGTGCCGCTCAAGTCGATGATGGGCCAGCAGGTAAGCATCGAGATCGAACTGGCCGAAGGCGGTCCGCGCTATCTCACCGGCTACCTCACGCGCTTCGCCAGCATTGGCAGTGACGGTGGCATGGCGCGCTACACCGCGACGCTTAATCCCTGGTTTTCGATGCTCAAGAACCGCTTCGATACACGGATCTTCCAGGGTAATACGGTCGAGGAAGTCGTCACTGAAGTGTTCGCCTTGTGCCCGGCATTTTCCCGTCACGAGTTTCGCCTGACCCGCCCGCAAAAGCGCTACACCTACATCACCCAGTACCGTGAAACCGACTTCAACTTCGTCCAGCGCCTGCTGGAAGAAGAGGGCATGTTCTACTACTTCGAGCACACCGCCGAAGGTCACACCATGATCATCTGCGACGATTCCAGCACCCTCGTCGCACTCCCCGAACAGCCGCAGATACGCTTCCACAGTGCTTCGGTCACCGAGACCTCCGACTCCATCACCCAATGGAGCGGTAACCGCCAGCTGCAGTCGGGCAAGATGGCTACCCAGACTTTCGACTACCGTCAGCCGGGCAACCGCCTGCCGGTGGCGATGAACAGCCTGAACAAGCAGGGCGATGTCGAACCCTTCGAGATTTACGACTTCCCTGGCCAATATACCCACGGCACGTACGACGAGGGCGAAACGCTGCTTCGCTTGCGCATCGAGGCGCTGGAACTGCGTGGCAAGAAGTTCGAGGGGGCCAGCAACTGCCGGGCCATGAAGCCTGGCTATACCTTCGAATTGCTCCAGCACTACGCTCACGAACAAGGCAGTATCGAAGACCGCCAGTTTCTACTGATGAAGGTGGAAAGCGAAGGCCACAACAACTACCTCAGCGGCCAGCAGGCCAGCTACTTCAACACCTTCTCGTGCGTGCGCAAGAAGATCCCTTTCCGCCCGCAACTGACCACCCCGCGACCGACCATTTCCGGGCCGCAGACCGCCATCATCGTTGGCCCTCCCGGGGAAGAAATCTTCACCGACGATCTAGGCCGGGTGAAGATCCAGTTCCACTGGGACCGCAACGGCAAATACAACGACCACAGCTCCTGCTGGGTCCGTGTCGCCCAAGCCGGCGCCAGTGGCGGCTTCGGCAGTATCCAGATCCCGCGGGTCGGTGACGAAGTGGTGGTGGTGTTCCTCGACGGTAACCCCGATCGCCCGTTGATCATGGGCAGCCTCTACAACAGCCAGAACACCCCGCCGTGGTCGCTGCCGGCCAACAAAACCCAAAGTGGCTTCCTCACCCGCTCAATGAAAGGCGATGGCGGCACCGCGAACTTCTTCCGCTTCGAAGACAAGGCCGGCGCCGAGCAGATCATCATGCACGCCGAGCGCAACATGGACACCGAGATCGAGCTCGATGAAAGCCATGATGTCGGCAACAACCGCAGGATCACCGTAGGTGGCACTCACACCGAGATCGTCAAGAAAGACACCGTGGTGCAGATCCAGGAGGGTTCGTACACCTTGCAGGTGGACAACCAGTTCATCCAGGTCAGCGCCCAGCAGCACATCATCCTGCAGGTAGGGCAGAGCAGCATCACGCTCACCCCGGAGGGCATCGAGATCAAGGGCAAGGTCATCACTACCACCAGTAGCGAAACCACCACGATCACCGGCGCTACAGTCCGGATCAACGACTGAGGCCGCGGGCGATGAGCAGACCGTCGATCTACGACCGCATTTCCGCCAAGCGTATAGCGCAGGAAGAAGCTGCGCGCGTTGCAGCATTGGCCGAGGCTGCCAGCCAGGTTGAACCACAGCCTGAGCCGGAACCCGAGCCTGTTGCGTTACAGGACGTCACCAGCAGCTTCACATTTGCCGGCTTCAACCTGATGTTCCCGGCCGGTTTTCGCTTTCGCGATATCCACACCACCCTCGAACATGACGGTGAGCCGGTGACCTTGACGATCCGCCGGCGCGATGTGCATCCCGGGCAAACGCTCGAGCAGTTGTTCGCGACAGCAACCCGGACCCTTCACGAACGCAACCCGCAGATGCGGGTGATCCGTCAGCGTGACTGCCGTATTGCCGGGAGTGCGGCCAAGGCCGTGGATTTTCATTTCAGCGCAGGCCATGAGCCTCGGCACGGTCGCCTGGTGGGGGCACTTGTGCCTGTCGAAGGCCGAGACGCCGTGCAATGGCTGGATATTTCATGCGTGATCGATCCGACCAGACCCGGGCTGAGCCTGTGGCTGACGGAGTTCGATCGCCTGCTCGACGGCCTTGCGCTGCGCTGATGTAACACCCTTTTTTGATACCAGGAATTTTCATCGCATGGACTATGAGCTGCAGGAAGGTGGCATCGCGCTGCCACAAGGTTTTGAGGATCGCACGGTCAACATGTTCGTGCTCGGGGCCAGTATTCCCGCGCCGTTGAGCATCACCATCTCGCGCGACACACTACTGCCCGGCGAGCAGTTGCAGGCGTATGTCGACCGGCAGGTGAAAATGCTCACGTCGAAGTTGCGTGGCTATACCCGGATGGGGAGCAAGCAGATCAGCCTCTCGAGCAGCGCCCCTATCGAGGGGCTGCAGATCGACGCCTACTACATGAACCAGGGACGGCCGCTGTACCAGCGTCAGGCGGCGTTCCTGCTGACACCTGAACGCGCCTTGATTTTCTCCACCACCGCGCAAGCAGACTTCAGCCCCCAGCAGAACCAGGACTGGGACAACCTGCTGGCCAGTTTCACCCCGCGCAACCCGGTCGTGACCAGCACCGAATCCGGCGAACAGGAGTAACCCCTCATGTTCGAAGCGGCCAGGTTCGGCGACGAGATTTCGCACACCAGCGCATTGGGGGGCTTTCTGATCGGCGCCGCCCTGGGTATCGCGCTGATTGCCACGGTGGCCATCGCCACCTTCACCTGCGGATTCGGCGTGGCCTTGCTCGCCGGCCTGGCAGCGGGCATCGGGGGCAGCTTGCTGACCGCTGCCGGGGAGGCCATAGGCAGTATGTTTTCATCCCCCTCCGGGACGATACTTACTGCCTCACCGAATGTCTTCGTCAACAGCCGCAAGGCCGCCCGGGTCGAGAAAAGCCTGGGGGCATGCGACAAACATCCAGGCCCGGTGCAGATCGCCGAAGGCTCGACCAACGTCTTCATCAACAGCTCGGCCGCAGCGCGCAAGGGCGACAAGCTGACCTGCGGCGCCACCATTTCTGGCGGTTCGGGCAACGTCATCATCGGCGGCGGCACCTACCGCTACCTGCCGGTGGACGATGAAATCCCCAAATGGCTGCGCACCACCGTCGATGTACTGATGGCCGTTGCCGGTGCGGCCGGTGGCATCGCGCAATTGATCAAGGCCGGTACCCAGGCCGGCATGAAAGCCGTCATGCCCTGCGCCTTGAAATTCACCGCAGGCTTCGTCGCCGGTGAGGTGGCCAGCCGCTACGTGGTCGAACCGGTCGCGCGCAAGGCCATCGGCGGCCTGGTCGGCAACCCGGTCGATCTCACCACCGGGCGCAAACTGATCCCCGACGAAGTCGACTTCAGCCTGCCGGGCCTGATGCCGATCGAATGGTCGCGCTTCTACGCCAGTGACCTCAGCGTCGACAGCGTGCTCGGCCGTGGCTGGGTGCTGCCCTGGGAGCAAAGCCTGCGCCGGCGCGGCAGCTTCATCTACCTGACCGACAACCAGGGCCGTGAAATCCCGTTCGTCACCCTGCAACCGGGCGAGCGCATCTACAACCCGCACGAGCAGGTGTACCTGGTGTGCACCGAGGGCGGCCACTACCTCCTGCAAACGCTGGACAACCTGTTCTTCTACTTCGGTGAAGTGCCGGACGACGACAGCCCGGTGCCGTTGCAGCGCATCGAAAATGCCCTCGGCCACTTCCTGCATTTCACCCGTACCGCGCAAGGCACGCTGACCGACATCAGCGCCACTGGCGGCACCCGCGTGCACCTGCACTACGACCACCCGCTGGGTCGCCTGACCGAGATCAAACGGCTGGTCAACAACCAGGCGGTCGAAACCCTGACCCAGTACCGCTACGACGAGCAGGGTCAGCTCAGCACGGTGATCAACCGCAACGGCGACAGCGTGCGCAGCTTCAGCTACGCCGACGGCGTGATGGTGAATCACAGCAACGCGTTGGGCCTGGGTTGCCATTACCGCTGGGAAACCCTCGGTGGCCAGCCACGGGTGGTCGAGCACTGGACCAGCGACGGCGAGCATTTCCACTTTCGCTACGACCTCGAAGGGCGCACCAGCTGGGCGACCGATGTCCTCGGGCGTGAACTCGAGGTGCAGTACAACGCCGACCACCGGGTGATCGCCAGCCGCGACTATGGCGGCGAGCGCTACGCGATCGAGCTGGACGACAATGGCAACATGGTTGGCCTGGGCTTGCCGGACGGTAACCGCCTGCAATTCAAGTACGACGAATTTGCCCGCCTGCTTGAAGAAACCGACCCGCTGGGCCGCACCATCGCCTACGAATACCACCACCTGACCACCCTGGTGACCAAGGTCAGCTACCCGGACGGCAGTACCTGGCAGGCGCGTTACGACGACAAGGGCAACCTGCTCGCCGAGATCGATGCCCTGGGCCAGCTGACCGAGTACCTGAACAGCGACGATGGCTTGCCGCACACCATCATCGATGCCAACCACAAGTCCAAGTACCTGTGGTGGAACACTCTGGCCCAGGTCGAGCGCTATCAGGACTGTTCGGGCAAAAGTACCGCCTATCGCTACGATGAGCGCCAGTACCTGGTGGCGGTGACCGATGCGTTGCAGCAGACCACCACGCTGGAGCGCAAGCCGGACGGTGAAGTGCTGCGCATCAACCATCCGGACGGCACTGCGGAAAACTTTACCTACAACGTCTATGGTCAGGTGCTCAGCCACGCCGACGGCAAGGGCCAGGTCACCCGCTTGCAACGTACAGCGCGGGGCTTGCCGAGCAGCCGCCAGGATGCCAAAGGGCAGCAGATACGTTACGAGTACGACAAGGCCATCCGCCTGACCGCGCTGGTCAACGAAAACAACGCGACCTACAGCTTTGCCTACGATGTCGCGGATCGGCTGAGCGAAGAGGTGCGGGTAGACAACCTGACGCGGCGTTTCAGCTACAACGAAGGCGGTCACCTGACCCGTGTTGATGAAATCGGTTATGGCGAAAATGGCGAGCGGCCGCAACGCGAGACGCTGTTCGAGCGCGATGCGATTGGTCGACTGATTGCCAAGCTCAACCGTGATGCACGGCAGCAGTATGAGTACGACGACGGTGATCGGTTGCTGAACATTCAACGCCAGCCAACCATGACCGGTAAGCAACTGGGTGTAACCGAAGAGAAGCTGGAATACGCCTACGACCTGCTGGGCCGGTTGACTCAGGAAGTCACTGCCGATGGAGCCCTGAGCTACGAGTACGACCCGCTCAGCAACCTGACCACGCTGACCCTGCCGGATGGACGCAAGATCAACCATCTGTATTACGGCAGCGGTCACCTGCACCAGTTGAACCTCGATGGCCAGGTGATCAGCGACATGGAGCGCGATGACCTGCACCGTGAGGTGTATCGCACCCAGGGCAAGCTCACCAGTTGCTTTGGCTATGACGCGATGGGGCGCAAGGCGTGGCAATTCGCCTCGAAGCTGCCTGCCGACAAACTCTCACAGGTGCATAACAGCGGGATCAACACCTCGTTGCTGGTGGAGCATGCCTACAATCCGGTTCACCGCCGCTACCAGTACGATCCGGCGGGTGAGTTGGTGCGCACCCTGGACAAGCTGCGTGGCGAGATCAAATACGAGTACGAGGCCAACGGCCAGTTGCACAGCCGCGATACCGGTTCGCTGGTCGGGAGTGAGGAATTTCGCTACGACGCCGCAGCCAACCGGCTGAACTTCAATACCAGCCAGTTCGACAAGGTCAAGGACAACCGCATCAGGCAGTGGCGGGATCAGGAGTATCGTTACGATCCCTGGGGCAACCTGATCGAGAAGCGCTCGGGGCACGGCAAGCTGCAGAGCTTCAGCTACGACTGTGAAAACCGGTTGGTCCGTGCCGAGACATTAGTCAACGGCAAGCTGGAGAGCACGGGAGAGTATCGCTACGACAGCCTAGGAAGAAGAGTTGCCAAAACAGCCGAGATCAAGGGAGCGAAGGAACAGAAGCATTTCCTCTGGCAAGGGCTGCGGATGCTGCGGGAGGAGACTCCGGGACAGAGCAGTTTGTACCTCTATGAGCCGGGTAGTTATGCGCCACTGGCGCGAGTCGATCAAGCGGAGGGGGAGGAGCAGAAGCTTTATTACTTCCATACCGACCAGATCGGTACGCCGCTGGAGTTGACCAACGGTGATGGAGAGATCGTTTGGCAGGCGACGTATCGGTCCTGGGGAACGATTGAGCAGTTGGCAGTCAATGAGGTCGAGCAAAACCTAAGGTTTCAAGGACAGTACTTTGACGACGAGACTGGGCTGCACTACAACACACTTCGATACTATGATCCTGAGGTTGGGCGATTCTTCACTCAAGATCCGATTGGGTTAGAAGGCGGTAACAACCTATACGCTTATGTGCCGAGCCCAATAACGTGGGTCGATCCTCTAGGGTTGGCTGCGTGCCCTATGCGCGAAGTGAATGGGGCAAAAATATTCGGGAAAGGTCAAAAAGATGGAACGCCTGGCCATGATCAGTTTTCTGAGGCTATTGCTAATAAGTTGGCTATGAGCGGTAAGTTTAAAGAAATTTATTTGAATAGGTCGTATAGTTTTGCCAATGGAAAGGGCGTATCAGGCAGGCGTCCTGATATAATGGCTGTTGATAGCTCTGGAAGGGTTCATGCTATAGAGCTGGCTTCAAAAACGGATATGGGGAGCAAACTACCATCGTTAACGGGGCGTAATCAGGCTGCGATGAGCAACTTGCCGAAAGCCGGCCAAGGGAATATTGTTGTATTAAAGCATCCTTACAATGCGTCAAAAATAAAGAGTGTTTTGGATAATTTAATTGACAGTATATAGGTGAATTATTATGTGTGCAGCTACTGCGATGGCGATCTACGGCATCGAAAAAGTTACTCCCGAACGCGCATATGAGATGGGGTTGCTTTTTTTTCGGAATATAGGGTTGGTTGTTACAGCTTCAGGATATTATAAATATCGAAAAGATAGGAGTGAGGAAGATATTGATTTCGTGGAGGTCCCGCTAGCCGACTTGAAGGATGAAATTCAGGCCAAGAACGCCACCTCTTTCAGGCTTTATTGTGAGAATAATAGTGGTGAGCTTTGGGATGCCTCTTTCGGGTTCTCAACGACAGATTTTGGTGGGTTTTATCATTTTGATGCACAATGTGTCCTTCCTTATTTTGAGAAAGAGAAATTCATAGCATTTATAGAAGTGCTTTGTGAGTCAAGAGAATTGGAGTACGCAATATTTTATCAGGTTGATGATGTTTCTGAGGGTTTTTATTATGCTGAAGGAGAGAATCTAGTTAGCGTTTATGGCTATGAAAATCCAAATTCCTTCAGCAGAGAGACTGGAGGAAGATTCAAGGGGGCGGAGCGGTATAGAAATAAAATGCTACGAATGGTTTATTTGGTAAATGTGGTAAATGAAGGGCATCTTGGTTTAGATGTGGAGGGCGTTATCCTGCGGGATTGGATTCTCAGTGATGAGCGACATGGTACCCTTAATGCAAATGCAAGCGGGATGTGGATCTGGGAGGTTGAGGAAAAAGACTTGGCGTATGTTAATAAAATACTTGGTGAGTCGGGTGTTTTGATCTCTTGGAAACCTTCGCGCCCCTCAAAGGTCTCTAGGTTTTTGCCATGATTTTAACTGGTATTACAAATGGTGCTATGGTTTCGATTTTAGATTAAGTTGGAGTTGATTTAATTTTTTGAAGGTGTATTGATTTGGTAGGGTGCGGTATTTCTCTTTGAGTGGGAGGCCGTGGTGTATGGTTTGTGGGGTTGGATTTGATTTAAGTTGGTGGTTTCTGGTGTTTGTATTTTATATGATATTTAAATTGTCGTGCAGATCGTCCCAGATGGGGCACTAGATTGAAGAGCGTTTAGTGGTTGCATTCAAAATTTTGATCTTTAACAATGCGTAGTTTTCTGGCTCTGCCGAGTTGGTCGTAGGGCCGGATGATATCGCTTCAGTGGCTGCATAGACGGTCGAACGCATCTACAACCCGCACGAGCAGGTGTACCTGGTGTGCACCGAGGGCGGCCACTACCTCCTGCAAACGCTGGACAACCTGTTTTTCTACTTCGGTGAAGTGCCGGACGACGACAGTCAGGTGCCGCTGCAGCGCATCGAAAACGCCCTCGGCCACTTCCTGCATTTCACCCGTACCGCGCAAGGCACGCTGACTGATATCAGCGCCACTGGCGGCACCCGCGTGCACCTGCACTACGACCACCCGCTGGGTCGCCTGACCGAGATCAAACGGCTGGTCAACAACCAGGCGGTCGAAACCCTGACCCAGTACCGCTACGACGAGCAGGGTCAGCTCAGCACGGTGATCAACCGCAACGGCGACAGCGTGCGCAGCTTCAGCTACGCCGACGGCCTGATGGTGAGCCACAGCAACGCGTTGGGCCTGGGTTGCCATTACCGCTGGGAAACCCTCGGTGGCCAGCCACGGGTGGTGGAGCACTGGACCAGCGACGGCGAGCACTTCCACTTTCGCTACGACCTCGAAGGGCGCACCAGCTGGGCCACCGATGTGCTTGGTCGCGAACTCGAGGTGCACTACAACGCCGACCACCGGGTGATCGCCAGCCGCGACTATGGCGGCGAGCGCTACGCGATCGAGCTGGACGACAATGGCAACATGGTCGGGCTGAGCTTGCCGGACGGGAACCGTCTGCAATTCAAATACGACGAATTTGCCCGCCTGCTTGAAGAAACCGACCCGCTGGGCCGCACCATCGCCTACGAATACCACCACCTGACCACCCTGGTGACCAAGGTCAGCTACCCGGACGGCAGTACCTGGCAGGCGCGTTACGACGACAAGGGCAACCTGCTCGCCGAGACCGATGCCCTGGGCCAGCTGACCGAGTACCTGAACAGCGACGATGGTTTGCCGCACACCATCATCGACGCCAACCACAAGTCCAAGTACCTGTGGTGGAACACCCTGGCCCAGGTCGAGCGCTATCAGGACTGTTCGGGCAAGCGCACCACCTACCGCTACGATGAGCGCCAGTACCTGGTGGCGGTGACCGATGCGTTGCAGCAGACCACCACGTTGGAGCGCAAGCCGGACGGTGAAGTCCTGCGCATCAACCATCCAGACGGCACTGCGGAAAACTTTACCTACAACGTCTATGGTCAGGTGCTCAGCCACGCCGACGGCAAGGGCCAGGTCACCCGCTTGCAACGTACAGCGCGGGGCTTGCCGAGCAGCCGCCAGGATGCCAAAGGGCAGCAGATACGTTACGAGTACGACAAGGCCATCCGCCTGACCGCGCTGGTCAATGAAAACAACGCGACCTACAGCTTTGCCTACGATGTCTCGGATCGGCTGAGCGAAGAGGTGCGGGTGGATAACCTGACCCGGCGTTTCAGCTACAACGAGGGCGGGCACCTGACCCGCGTTGATGAAATCGGCTACGGCGAAAATGGCGAGCGGCCGCAACGCGAGACGCTGTTCGAACGCGATGTGATTGGTCGACTGATTGCCAAGCTCAACCGCGATGCGCGGCAGCAGTATGAGTACGACGACGGTGACCGGTTGCTGAGCATCCAACGCCAGCCAACCATGACCGGTAAGCAACTGGGTGTAACCGAAGAGAAGCTGGAATACGCCTACGACCTGCTGGGCCGGCTGACTCGGGAAGTCACTGCCGATGGAGCCCTGAGCTACGAGTACGACCCGCTCAGCAACCTGACCACGCTGACCCTGCCGGACGGGCGCAAGGTCAACCATCTGTACTACGGCAGCGGCCACCTGCACCAGTTGAACCTGGACGGCCAGGTAATCAGCGACATGGAGCGCGACGACCTGCACCGTGAGGTGTATCGCACTCAGGGCAAGCTGACCAGTTGCTTTGGCTATGACGCGATGGGGCGCAAGGCGTGGCAGTTCGCCTCGACCTTGCCAGCTGAAAAGCTGTCACAGGTGCATAACACCGGGATCAACACCTCGTTGCTGGTGGAGCATGCCTACAACCCGGTTCACCGGCGCTACCAGTACGATCCGGCGGGTGAGTTGGTGCGTACGCTGGACAAGCTGCGCGGCGAGATCAAGTACGAGTACGAGGCCAACGGCCAGTTGCACAGCCGCGATACCGGTTCGTTGATTGGGAGCGAGGAATTCCGCTACGACGCCGCAGCCAACCGGCTGAACTTCAATACCAGCCAGTTCGACAAGGTCAAGGACAACCGCATCAGGCAGTGGCGGGATCAGGAATACAGCTACGACGCCTGGGGCAACCTGATCGAGAAGCGCTCGGGGCATAGCAAGCTGCAGAGCTTCAGTTACGACTGTGAAAACCGGTTGGTCCGTGCCGAGACGTTAGTCAACGGCAAGCTGGAGAGCACGGGCGAGTATCGCTACGACAGCCTTGGGCGGCGGGTGGCCAAGCAGTCTGAGATCAATGGCAAGGCCGAGCAGAAGCGCTTTCTCTGGCAAGGGCTGCGGATGTTGCGGGAGGAGACTCCGGGGCAGAGCACCTTGTACCTCTACGAACCGGGTAGCTATGCGCCGCTGGCGCGAGTTGATCAGGCTGAAGGGGAGGAGCAGAAGCTCTATTACTTCCACACCGATCAAATCGGTACGCCGCTGGAGATGACGGATAGCGACGGCAGGGTTGTATGGCAGGCGACATATCGCTCATGGGGATCGATAGAGCATCTGTCCATCAATGAGGTCAATCAGAACCTCCGATTCCAAGGCCAGTACTTGGACGAAGAAAGTTCGCTGCACTACAATACCTTTCGTTACTATGATCCTGGGTCAGGGCGCTTTGTTACCCAAGATCCCATAGGATTACATGGTGGTAATAATTTATATCAATATGCCGTAAATCCCATAAGTTGGGTTGATCCTTTCGGTTTGAGTCCGGAGGATTTAGTTCGGTACAAACCCAGAGGTTCAATTACTCCAGTGCCTGGTGCGCGCAGCACCGCAATTAGCCGGGCTTGGGGGCAAGAGAGGATTCTAGTCGAAAGCGGTGGCGGTTCTAGTAACTGGACTGCGGCGGAAAGAGAAACAATAATGAGTGTTCGAAATAATGCTAAACTTTCCTCTGTAATGTCTGATGCAGGCTATACGGGGCATCATATTAATAGTGTTGAAGGTAATGGTAAGCTAGGTGCGGCCTGGAAAGGTGACCCGCGAAATATTATTTTCTTGCAAAATGCTAATCACCCAAGTGGTATTGATGAACACCTTAATGCTGATCAAGGACATCGCGGAAATTATAAAAATCCTGGAAAGGGGCGTCTGATTGATCGGGTGAGAAGTGTTGGAAAAAGTTCTTGTGGTTAAATTTGGAGAGAGCGATGAGTCAGGTTGGTGATGCACTAAAAGAGCTAAGTTTCATGCACGCCAAGTATCAATTGTCTGGGCAGTTTGTAGCCTCGGGTAATGCTTCGGTTCGTTGGCCCGCGGAGTTGCCGCGCTCAGCAGAAATAGAACTGTATTACAATAATTATGAGCCGAAAGGGATAAAAATTGAAACAGGCCTAACTCCTTTGAAATTATTTGAAGTTGAGGGCTTGAAAAAAGGACAGGTTGGTTATCGGTGGATTAATACAGCCGATGGGGCAGTGTTAGACAATGAGTGGCCGGTCTCGGACTTGGTTATAATGGATGATAGTGGAGGGGGTAAGCCGATTATAGCAGTCACAAATGTTGCAAGTACTCCAGTGTTCGCCAGCTACGACGTTGTGCAGTCATTTCAAATAGCAGATTCGTTGGCTGACTTTATTCGTGCTCTGTCAAGGTTGATAGATATAGTCTATGGGGAGTTTAATATTTTTGACCTTTCTGATGACGATGGGATTAGTGATGCTTTCTTGAACAGATTGTTGGAGGAGGTTGAGCCAATCTTAGGGGAAGATAATACGAGTCGATTCGTTGATTATTTTTATGGCTGAGGCTCAGTAATTTATATTGTGTTCTGCATTGCTGTGGGTTAATAAGATTGCTATAAGCTCAATTTGTTGTTGTGTATTTGTTGGTAAGCGAGGGGGTGATATCTCCCTCAGTTACTTCTTGTTTGGGTGTCGTATTTGGTTGTTTATAAGGTATGAGGTGTGGCCTCGCTGTCAGTGCGTGAATGTGCATCTGTGCGCGGTCACGATTTTATGTAAGATGCTACTTTCTGCTATTTTTTATGGATAGCTTAGTTATGGTGATTCCAAGTCTTTAAAAATTTAGGGGGAGATAGATGCCAGTCTTACCTAATTTGCTTCCGGTTCTCTTATTTGTTAGTAATTTAATGTGGTCGTCTGTCAAAGTAGCGTCATAAAATTACTTACCCTAGCGTATGATTTTCTCCGCGGGCTTTGTCGCCGCAGAATGGCCATCATTAAGGGGGCGAATCCGTAGACCGTAAGGCCATCGGCAACCCGGTCGATCTCACCACCGGCCGCAGCCTGCCGGGCCTGATGCCGATCGAATGGTCGCGCTTCTACGCCGGCGACCTCACCGTCGACAGCGTGCTCGGTCGTGGCTGGGTGCTGCCTTGGGAGCAAAGCCTGCGTCGGCGGGGCAGCTTCATCTACCTGACCGACAACCAGGGCCGTGAAGTCCCGTTCGTCACCGTGCGCAGCTTCAGCTACGCCGACGGCCTGATGGTGAATCACAGCAACGCGTTGGGCCTGGGTTGCCATTACCGCTGGGAAGCCCGGTAAAACCGCACCCCTCAAAACTTGGAAAAATTGATCGCATCGACAATGATCGAGCCACCAATACCGGTCAGCGAAAGCAGCAATGCCCGCACCAGCGGCTCTTCCGAGTAACGCGAGAAGGCACCGGTACTGAGCGCAGCAACGCGGGCACGGATCATTTCCAGCTTGTCCTGTTTCAGGTTGTCTTCAACAGGGCGCAACAAATAATCATCGATACGCAGCAAGGCGATGCGCCGTGCTTTTTCGGCCGCGCGGCGCAGCGATATCGCTGAGCTGAGCAGTATCACGGCGGTGAGCAGAAACGAAATGACAATGCTCGGCGGGGTCGGCCAGTTATCGAAGTAGCTGCTGCGTGAGGCGATCATGATCAACAGGACGACAGTCGGCGCATAGATCAGGCGATTGACCGCCGCCGTACGCTTGGCGATCAGGACCATGTCCATCCAGTCGTCGATACAGGGGTGCGCCGGGGTTTCAAAGATCTCCTTATGTTCGATTCGCAAAGGCTTTGGCCAGATACCGTGGAGATTGCTCAATTGGTGGATGAAGCGCGTGAGCAGGCGGTTGGCGTCCACCACCCAGAACACCAGCAGCTGGAAGAGGACAAAGGGCAGTAGCCAGCTCCAAAGCCAAATTGGCGAGTTGCCCCGAACCGGGATGCTCTCCATGGGCCATACCACCATCAGTACGCTGGTGATCACCAGGAAAAACCAGGTGGCGAGCGCCGCCCGCAGCAAGCGCGCGGTGAAGGTGCCGCATTCGCAATGCTCGCGCCAGAAGCTCGAAATGAACACCAGCGGGCGCGGGTCACGGCTGGCAGGCAGGCGCAAGGCACGCCGGGTCTTGTCGCTGATGTGCGGGATATCGCTTGGCGACAGCGGGAAGATGATCTTGAACAGCCAATGCCCCAATTGATTGAGCCAGTGGCGCCATGACCATTTTTTGTAGCGTTGATTGAACAGCGGAAAATGTCGCCACAGCCTTGCCCGGTAAATGGGCGTTAAATGGCTCAGGTGGTAGAGGTTGCGGATCTCGATGCGGTTGATCTGCAGGTTGCGCCAACCCCAGAACAGCGCCGAAATCGAGATCAGTGCCGCCAGCAGGCGCAACGCGACGGTCGGCCAGGCGCTGATGCCCTGGAACAGGAACATCGGCTCACCCAGGCCGTTGTCGGTCAAGTCGCGGCGAACCTGGTACGCCCACAACAACGCCAGGATAAACACGACCAGCGGCACCAGGATGTACCACCCCGAGGCGTCGAACAAACCGGCGATGCCGGCAGCACCCCGTCCGGGTCGCAAGGATACGGGCGTCGTTCGGCGAATCAGTTCGGCGCAAATAATCCCCAACAGGATCAGCACGAAGGTGATCCACATGAATTCCACTCGCCAGTACAGGATACCGACCAGCGCGGACAGGGCAGACGCCGCATAGAGCGATATGGGCAACCTGCAGACCCAGGGCGGGAGCTGGTAGAGGAATTTCGAGTCTGCCTGATCCGCAGAAGGGGGAGGTACTGTGTTGACCAGACTTCTGTTGGTCCACCACCAGCCCAGCGACAATGCCAGCAACAGCAAGATCCACGACAGTGGCCCGGCCCCGAAGAACGACAAGCGCGCAGTAAAGTCTTTACGCATTGCCGGGGACATTTCCGGAAAGGGGAGTTCTGCGCGGTCCTGCAAACAACGCAATGCCATGATGTCTTGCGGACGCACTCGGCTGATGCGGTCGGAGCGCCTTGAATCTGGCGCTGCACAATCCTCTGGGCGTGACTTGTTCAGTCGGCTTGCGAGGGGAATGAAACCTTTTATTCCCACCTCGTAGATACCCGGCGAGAGTAACCCGGACTTGTTGTAGTCGAATTTTGCCCGCTTGGCATCGAAGCTTTGCGGCGCTTGCGCCGTCAGCACGGCGATGAATACGGCACTTTGCAAGCTGTCGCGAAACGGCGGTACATCCTGTTGCAGGGCCCGGGTCAGGGTCAGGCCATAGGGGGCTGCCAGCACCAGGTTGCGGGTGGTCTCGGCCTGGCCGCGTTGCAACATGCGGGCATCGAGATCCGTGGAGAAATACACCTTGTGCGGCATTCGCGACTTCAGCGCTTGCAAGGCGAGTAATTTGTCATAGGTATCGAGCCCCAGGATGCCGATGGCACCGATGCCGTTTTCACCTTTGCGCCGATAAAGCTCGTCTTCTTCGGCGATGTGGTCGGCCAGGCGGCGCAGGTAATCGAGCTGGGAGTTGCCATCGGACTTTTCCAGGGGGCTGGTGTCCAGTTCAAGGCTGTCTTTGCTGCTGTCTTTGCCAACGGCCTTGTCTGCGCTGGCAGCTTCCTCCGGAAGGCGTCCGTCCAGGCCGCGCAGGTAGCTGAAGCGCAGTACCCATTCATCGACGGAGGCCTTGTTGTCATCGCTCAACCTGGCGGTTTCGACCACCTGAGACTTGAAGCTTTCTATCAATGCCCGGCTGTAGAAACTGTCCCACTCGGAAATCAGCGCGATGCGATTCTGGCGTTGAAAGCCTTTGCGACGACAATCGTTGCCGACGCGCATGACCGCGTTCGGTGCACACTGCAATCCGGTGACGGGGTCGACTTTGCGCAGCTTCAGTTCGTCGAGCAGCAGGGTTGTCATGGTGCGGTCGTCGCTGATGGTGCGCAGCAACTTAAGCGTCTGTTTCGGGTTTTCTGTGTTCTCTTGTGGCTGGCTCGGGCGACCCTTGGGCTTTTCGATTCCGCGCAGCAGCATCTTCCTGTCGGCGGTGGCCAAAGGTGAGTAAATCTCTATGTTGGGCGGCACCTCATTGCCCTGGTATTCCTGGCGATACATGTCACGCAGCACGGTCGAGTCGGCAGGCCCGATGACCTTGAGGATTTTATCGTCGAACGGGGTACAGGTTGCGGGCGAGGACGTCCCGTCAAGCGCGCTGACCTTGCACGACAGGGTCTGTCGCAGCTGTTCAAGCTTTTGCAATGGCTCGGTGCCGAGGTGGCTTTGTTTGAGCCAGAACAAAATGGTGCGGGCGGACGGGTGCGCGTTGTCGTCCATATCCGTCGGTGGATCGAAAGGGTTGGCGACAAAGATTTCATAGGGCAACTCTGCGCGCCTGCGATTACCTTGCGCATCGTCTTGTGACGCGACCGGACTGGCCTTGAGGTCGTCTGTCAGGCTCAGGCAGCGGATATTCTGTTCGTCCTCGGGCACCATCCGGGCGGTCTTGAAGCCGGCGAGCATGGCGTAGCGCATGCGTCGGCGCAGCTCGACTTCTTCGGCGTAGGGCCCACCTTCGACCAGGGCAACCATGATGCTGGTCGGTTCCGCGTCTGTTGCTTTGGGGGTTTTAGCCGGGCCCTGTGCAGAGGCCGGATCGGCCATGTCTGCTGCGGGGCTGTATGAAGTCCGGCGCAATTGTGAGAGTTGCGCCTGGAACTGGTCAGTTGGGGCTGATGATTTGTCAAACAGCTCAGGGGTGCATTCGGAGCCAGCCAGCTGGCTCTTGTTGTCTTTGAGCCGCTTGCGGTAGCGCTCCAATGCATCGAAAGGGTCCTGCCACAGGCGGGCTTCTATTGGCAGCTGTGTCTGGAACTGCGCACCAAAGGGACGTTGCTCGAGGAACGGGGCGCGGGTGAGCGCGAAGGT
Source organism: Pseudomonas sp. GW821-FHT10B02 (assembly GCF_059415665.1). Classification (NCBI taxonomy): domain Bacteria; kingdom Pseudomonadati; phylum Pseudomonadota; class Gammaproteobacteria; order Pseudomonadales; family Pseudomonadaceae; genus Pseudomonas; species Pseudomonas sp. GW821-FHT10B02. Next base: position 49,516 of record NZ_JBWKNR010000017.1, read on the forward strand.
GGAGACAATCAGGCTAAGAACAATTGCACTGCCAGGTAGCCAGAAACCGAGATTGCTCCCCGAGTCATTGCCGTTCATTTCTCTGGCCCTCAGGCGTCGAACCGACCACCAGGAACAAGGTAAAGAACCCAATCGAGGAGCGCGCTTCGTACTAAAGGGCCTTGGCCATCGCTGAAATTCGCCAGCTCATCAACCTGCTGGCGAGACCGGTTCCAGTCGCTCTGTGACTGCCAGGCTACCGGTGCTTCTGATAATTGTAGTTCAGCTGGCCAATTGTCCAGTTTGGATCCGGCTACGGCTGTGAGCGTCACTCACGGCCGTAGCCAACCGGCACGCATCAGATATAGATAAACACCAACACCAACGCCGCCACCACTGCCCATTTCTCCAGGTAGTAACGGGTACGGTTGCGCTTCTTCAGCGCCTTGCCGCGTGCGCGGATCTTGTAGATACGGGTGAACAGGCGGTTGATGCCGCCGGTTTTGTCGCCGGCATCGTTGGGAGCGGCCGCCGCGGCCATGACCTTGCGGCTGAACCAGCGGTTGAAGGCAGTGGCCCAGCGGTACTTGAGCGGGCGCTCGACGTCGCAGAACAGGATGATGCGGTTGTGGTCGGTCTGGTTGGCGGCGTAGTGGATGTAGGTTTCGTCGAAGATCACCCCTTCGCCGTCGCGCCAGGCGTAGTTTTCGCCGTCTACGCAGATGTAGCAGGCGTCGTCGTTCGGCGTGTCCAGGCCCAGGTGGTAGCGGTAGGAGCCGGCATACGGGTCGCGGTGGCGTACCAGTTTCGAGCCCGGTGGCAGGGTGGCGAACATCGCCGCTTTGACGCTGCCGATGCCTTGCAAGAGTTCGGTGGTGCGCGGGCAGAGTTTCATCGCCGAAGGGTGACTTTCGCCGTACCACTTCAGGTAGAAGCGCTTCCAGCCGCTCTTGAAGAAGGAGTTGAAACCGACGTCGTCGTAGTTCTGCGAACTTTTGATTTCGCCGACATGCAGCAGTTGCTGGGCTTCGGCGCGGATTTCCTGCCAGTTGTCCTGCAGCGGCTTGAGTTCGGGGAAGGATTCGACCGGCAGGTAGGGCTTGGCCGGGAGCTTGGAGAACAGGTAGAGGAACACGTTCACCGGCGCGAGGAAGCTTGAGTGGTCACCCAGCTGGCGGCTGATTTTGTGCCTGACGCGCCCGCGAAAATGGACGTAGGCAATTGAAAAAGCAAACAGCAGAACAAGGAAGATTTTCATGGGCGGATACTTGTCGATGTGGCGATGCGCCATGGCATGAGCCAGCCAGCATAAACAATCACAACCGGGGTTTGTACTAAATGTTACCGGCTCGGTGCCCGACATTAGTCATAGGCGCAAAGGTTTGCTTTGGGGTTATGTGGGGGTTTTCGCGGGTCAAGCCCGCTCCCACAGGGGGAGGCAATTGCTGTGGGAGCGGGCTTGCCCCGCGATAAGGCCGGTACTATTTCCGCGCCACCTTGCCCCCCGGCACATGCAGGTAAGACATCACACTTTCCGTCAGCTCGGTCGCCAGTTTCACCGCTTCCTTGTTGCGCGCCATGACCCCGGCCACCAGGCCTTCGATCAGCGCCAGCACGGCGATGTTGGAGCTGGTCAGCACCGGATGATCGGCGGGGGCGAACAACACGTGACGGGCGATCGGGGCAAGGGGGGAGGCAGGCGAGTCGGTAATTGCCAGCACTGTGGCACCGCGTTCCTGGGCAAAGCGCGACAGTTGCAGGGTGTCCTGGGAATAGCGCGGCAGGGCGATGGCCAGCAGCACGTCCTGGTCAGTGATCGCGGCCAGCCGGTAGGCAGCATTCTCGTTGCCGCCTTCCATGCTGATCGCGCAAGCGTCGGCGCAGAACGGCACCAGGGTCGAGGCTGCCAGCCCGGCCAGATAGACGCTGTTGCCGAAGCCCAGCACATACACCTTGCGCGCGTTGATCAGGCTGCTGACGAAGGCTTCGAAGGTCTCGGCCTGGTTGTTGCTGCTGGTGGTGGCCAGGTTGCTGCTGGCGCTCTGGATCTGTTCATGCAGGCCGAAATCACCACCGGGGCGCTGGGCCAGCTCGTTGCGCAGCTTGTCTACCGGCGAGACCATCTGCTGCAGGGTCGCCACCAGCTCGGTTTTCATGCCGCTGTAGCCACCCAGGTCCAGGGCCTTGGCCAGACGATTGACCGCCGCCGGCGAGGTCGCGGTGGCCTGGGCCATTTCTTCGATGGTCAGGGTCGCGGCCTTGAGCGGATGGCGCAGGATGTAGTCGGCCACTTTGCGCAACGAGGGTTGCAGTTCGCTCAGGCTCTCCGACAGTTTGCGCATGACCGGCGAGGCGTAGACGGTGGTGTTCTTGGTAGTGCTCGGCATCCGGCGCACAGCTCCCTGAAAGATTGGCGGTAGTGTATCCCAAGGCTCGCCCCGGCGTGTGGCCGGGGCGTGCTGCGGGCAGTTACTTGAGGCTGCCGGCGAGAAACTGCTGCAAGCGCTCGGACTGCGGCCGCGCCAGGACTTCACGCGGGTCGCCGCGCTCTTCGGCAATCCCTTGATGGAGGAACAGCAACTGGTTGGACACTTCGCGGGCAAAGCCCATCTCGTGGGTCACCACCACCATGGTCCGCCCCTCCTGGGCCAGGTCCTGCATGACCTTGAGCACCTCGCCGACCAGCTCCGGGTCGAGCGCCGAGGTTGGCTCGTCGAACAGCATCACCTCCGGCTCCATGGCCAGGGCACGGGCGATTGCCACCCGCTGCTGTTCGCCACCGGACATGTGCGCCGGGTAAGCGTCACGGCGATGGCTGACACCAACCTTATTGAGGTAATGCTCGGCCTTGTCGCGGGCTTCCTTGCGGTTCATGCCGAGGACATGCACCGGGGCTTCCATGACGTTGTCCAGGGCGCTCATGTGCGACCACAGGTTGAAATGCTGAAAGACCATGCTCAGCCGTGCGCGCAGGCGTTGCAGCTGGCGCGGGTCGGCGGCGCGCAACCCGCCACGCGGGCAGCTGCGCAGTTTCAGCTGTTCGCCGTTGACCAGGATCTGCCCGGCGTTGGGCTGCTCGAGCAGGTTGATGCAGCGCAGGAAGGTACTCTTGCCCGAGCCGCTGGAGCCGATGATGCTGATCACATCGCCGGCTTTGGCGTGCAGCGAGACACCCTTGAGCACCTGGTGGGTGCCGTAGCTTTTGTGCAGGTCGTGAATTTCCAGTTTGTTCATCAGTTGGTACTCGGTGGTGTCAGTCGCTGAGCAAGCGACCCTGGCGAATGGGCGTGCTGCCGGCGACCTTGGCCAGCCACAGGCCGGGCTGGGCAAAACGCAGGCGTTCGCGGGCGTAGAGGATGCCGTCGGTGGTGGCCTTGACGATGCTGTGGCGATCGCTGAGCGGATCGATGACCTCGAACAGCGGATCACCGACCCTAACCTGGGCACCCAGTGGCTGCAGGTAGCTGACCACCCCGGGGTGTTCGGCATAGGCGTACTGCGCACCGGCAAACGGCGTGGCCTGGCAGCAGTGGCCTGGCGCATCCGGCCATGCGCCACTGATCAAACCCTGGTCGGCGAGGTAAGCCAGAATCTGCTCGGCGCTGGCCTGGCACGGTTCGCGTTCGGTGTCGGCCATGCCGCGCAGTTCAATGGTGGTGGCGACGCAGGCCAGCGGGATCTCGGCTTCGGGGAAGAAATCGGGCAGTTTCACCCAGGGCACCGCGCAGGCTTCATCGAAGGCATTGCCGCCGGCGTCTTCGGCCAGCAGCGCCGCTTCGGCACCCAGGCGCGCCGCCAACGAGCGCAGGCGTGGCCAGTTCTGCGGCAGGGCGTAAAGCAGCATCACCGATTCGAAATCGCAATGCAGGTCGAGCACCAGGTCCGCGTCGCACGCCTGTTGCAGGAGCAGGCGGCGCAGGCCGTCGAGTTCCGATTGCGCAGGTGGCAGCGCGGCAAGGATGTCGAGCATGGCGCGGCGGATGGTTGCCACGTTGGCTTCGCCATCGCTACCCAACTGACCCTCCAGACGCTCGACCAGCGCCTCGGTCAGTGCCGGAAAGTCGCGGTTGAAGTTCTTGCCGCTGTTGAACTCGAAACGGCCCTGATGGGTGGCCTGGAACATCTGGCCGATACCGATCGGGTTGGCCAGCGGCACCAGCTCGATCACCCCGGTCAGCCGGCCCTGGGCTTCCAGCTCGCGCAGGCGCGCCTTGAGCTCGACGGCCACGCGCATGCCCGGCAGTTCATCGGCGTGCAGCGATGCCTGGATGTAGGCCTTGCGCGGGCCGCTGCCGAAGCGGAACAGGCTCAGGGTGCGCCGGGTGCCGCAGGCACTCCACGGCAGGATATGTTCAATGTGCTGCATGAAAGCTCCTTAGTGCTTGCGCGGGGCCAGGTAGGCCAGCCAGCGGCGCTCGGCCAGTTTGAACAGGCGCACCAGCATGAAAGTCAGGACCAGGTAGATCAGCCCGGCGGTAATGAACGCCTCGAACGGCAGGTAGTAGCGCGCATTGAAGGTTTTCGCCGCGCCAGTGATATCGACCAGGGTGACGATCGAGGCGAGGCTGGTGGTCTGCAGCATCATCAGCACCTCGTTGCTGTACTGCGGTAGCGCCCGGCGCAGGGCCGACGGCAAGAGGATGCGGCGGTACAGGGTCAGGCGTGACATGCCCATGGCGCGCGCGGCTTCGATTTCGCCCCGTGGGGTGGAGCGCAGGCTGCCGGCCAGCAACTCGGCGCTGTAGGCACTGGTGTTGATGGCGAATGCCAGGCAGGTGCAGAAAGTTGCGCTGGACAGGTACGGCCAGAGCGGGCTGTGACGCACGGCTTCGAACTGGGCCAGGCCGTAGTAAATCAAGAACAGCTGCACCAGCATCGGCGTGCCACGAACCACATAGGTGTAGAGCCAGGCCGGGTAGCGCAGCAGGCACGAACGCGAGACCCGCATCAGCGCCAGCGGGACCGCCAGTACCAGGCCGCAGCCCAGGGATATCAGCAGCACTTTGAGCGTCAGCAGAATGCCGTTCAGGTACAGCGGCAGGTTCTGCCAGATCAGGTGATAGTCGAGCATCATCGGATTGATCCCCTCACAGCTCGGCGGCTTTGAAGCCGACCGAGTAACGTTTTTCCACACCGCGCAACAGCAGCAGCGACAGGCTGGTCAGCAGCAGGTACAGCGCCGCCACAGCGAGGAAGAAAGTGAATGGCTGATGGGTGGCGTCGGCGGCGTTCTTGGCCTTGAACATCATGTCCTGCAGGCCGATCACCGAGATCAGCGCGGTGGATTTGGTCAGCACCAGCCAGTTGTTGGTGAACCCCGGAATCGCCAGGCGCACCATCTGCGGCACGCTGATCCGCCAGAACACCTGCACAGCGCTCATGCCATAGGCCGCGCCGGCTTCGGCCTGGCCTTTGGGTATGGCCAGGAAGGCGCCGCGGAAGGTCTCCGACAGGTACGCACCAAAGATGAAGCCCATGGTGCAAACCCCGGCGATAAAGGGGTTGATGTCGATGTACTGCTCGTAACCCAGCGCCAGTGCCAGACGATTGACCAGATCCTGGCCGCCATAAAAAATCAGCAGAATCAGTACCAGGTCAGGAATGCCGCGCACCACCGTGGTGTAGACCTCGCCCAGTGTCGCCAGCCATTTCAGCGGCGATAACCGGCAGGCTGCGCCGATCAGGCCCAGGCTGATGGCCAGGGCCATCGCCAGCAGCGCCAGGTTGATGGTCAGCCAGGCGCCATCGAGAATGCTCGATCCATAGCCGTAAAGCATGATGAAAGTCCTCGCCAGCCGGGCTTACTGGCCGTAGATATCGAACGGGAAGTATTTGCTCTGCACCTGTTGGTAGGTGCCGTTGGCGCGGATCGCGGCGATGGCGGCGTTGAGGCGGGTCAGGTTGGCGTTGTCACCCTTGCGCACGGCAATCCCGGCGCCACGGCCGAAGTACTTCGGGTCGCTGATGTCCGGGCCGACCAGGGCAAAGCCTTGACCGGCGGGCGTCTTGATAAAGCTCTCTTCGGTATTGACGATGTCGGCGAGGGTGGCGTCCAGGCGCCCGGAGGCAAGGTCAAGGAAGGCTTCGTTCTGCGAGGCATAGCGCACCACTTCGACACCGGCGGCTTCCAGCTGCTCGGTGGCGAAACGGTCATAGGTGGAGGCGCGTTGAACCCCGACTTTCTTGCCCTTGAGGTCGACCAGTGGATCGTTGATCCGGCTGCCGGCCTTCATCGCGAACTTGCCGGGCGTGTGGTAGTACCTGGCGGTGAAATCGACCGATTTCAGCCGGTCCTCAGTGATCGACATCGACGACAGCACGGCGTCGATCTTGCGCACCTTCAATGACGGAATCATCCCGTCGAACTCCTGGATCACCCACTGACACTTGACCTGCATCTGCGCGCACAAGGCATTGCCGATGTCGTAGTCGAAGCCGGCAAGCTCGCCTTGCGGGGTGCGGTAGGAGAAGGGCGGGTAGGCGGCTTCGATGCCGATACGCAGGCTGCCTTCGTCGGCCTGGGTCAGTGCGCTGCAGGCACAGAGTGCCAGGGCGCCTAGAAGTCCGGTCTTGTTCATATTGTTGACTCCGGTGGGTGGGGCTCAGGTGCAGATAGAAATGACATGTTTTATTTCAGAAATCAAATTCATGAAAATAAAAATATCAACGAGGCGACTGACGGCTGCTGGCGCGGAGCGTTAGACTGGGTGGGACGACGAAAGAAAAGGGAGGCAAGGGCATGAGCCAAGGCGATCGCGAAACCGGCGAGCCCTTCAAGCGGCTGTTTTTCGCCGTGGACTGCACACCGACGCAGCGCCGGGCCATTGCCCAATGGCGTAGCGAGCTCGGTATGGACAATGGCCGGCCGGTGCCGTCGGCGAATTTCCATCTGACGCTGATGTTTCTTGGGACTGCAGGCACGGCGCAATTGCCGGCGATTCTCGCGGCGGCTGCGGGGGTGAAAGTGCCCGGCGAGCCACTGACCGTGGAGCTAGACCGTCTGGAGGTCTGGCGCCGGGCCAAGGCCCTGGTGCTGGCTCCGAGCCAGACGCCGGTAGCCTTGCGGCAGCTGGTCTATGCCCTGCAGCAGGCCCTGTTACCCCTGGGTTTTGCCGAGGCGCCGAGAGAGTATCGCCCGCACCTGACCCTGTTTCGCGACTTTCACGGCCCGGTACCAGAAGCGCTGGAGGCGGCGCAGTTCAACCTGCGAGCGCGTCACTTCACCTTGTTTGAATCGCGCAGAGGGCGGTACTGGCCGCTGGCGCATTGGCCGTTGCACAGGGATTAGCGGGTTGCGCATGATCGCGGGGCAAGCCCGCTCCCACCAGGTAGGAGCGGGCTTGCCCCGCGATGCGGTCTAGAACTGCGGCGTGTACTTCACGCTGAACATGAAGTTGCGCGGCTCGCCAAAGTTGTTGTTACCACTGAGCTGGTTGTAAGCCGCCACGTAGTAGCGTTTGTCGAACAGGTTTTTGCCGTTCACCGCCAGGCTCACCTCAGGCGTCAGCTGATAGGCCAGGCGCGCATCCCACACGGCATAACCCGCTACGTCGTAGGTAGACTCGTAACCCAGGGTATGGCTTTGCGCGGTAAAGCCCAGGCCAGCGCTGACCTTGCTCCAGTCCCCCGGCAACTGGTAGTCGCTCCATACCCGCAGCATGTGTTTGGGCGTCCAGGTGCTGAAGGTCTTGCCTTCGTTCTCCGGGTCGTCCAGGTATTTGGTGGTGTTGTAGGTGTAGCCGGCAAACAGTTGCAGGCCGCTGAGTACCTCGCCGCTGATCTCCGCCTCGATGCCCTGGCTGCGCACCTTGCCGGAAGCGGTGGAGCAGTACCAGTCGTCGCAGGCAAAGCCTGAGGCCAGGTCCTGGGTCGCGCGGTTTTCCTGGTCGAAGCGGAACACCGCCAGGGAGGTATTGACACGGCCGTCGAACAGCTCGCCCTTGATACCCGTTTCGTAGTTGCTGCCGATGATCGGTTTGAGCACCGAGCCACTGGCGTCACGCTCGGACTGCGGGACAAAGACGTCGGTGTAGCTGGCATACACGGCCCACTCGCGGCTCAGGTCGTAGACGATGCCGGCGTACGGGGTGACTTCGCCGGATTCGGTCATGGTGCTGGGGGCATTGACCGTGGCCGCGTGGGTGATCGCGGCGTAGTTGGTCGAATCGTAGGTTTGCTCGAACCAGCTTACTCGCGTGCCAAGTATCAGGGTCAGCGGCTCGGCAAGCTTGACCCGCCAGCTGCCATACAGGCCTTTCTGGCGTACATCATAGGCGCTCCCGGTACCACGGCCGCCGGGCTTGGCCAGCAGGCTGTCGTAGTCGATGTCAGGGCGGTGATGGTCGATATCGAATACGTTGTCGTCGCTGGCATTGAAGGTGCGGGCGAAGAGGTCATCGGTGGTCAGCTTGGAGTAGTTGCCGCCGAGGGTGATCTCCTGCTCCAGGCCCAGGCCTTGGAAGCTGCCGACCACGTTCATGTCCACACCCACTTTGGTGGAGTCGAAATCCGTCACCCAGTCGGCATAGGTCACACCGCTGCCATCGAATTCCAGGCCGTCGCCGGTGGATTGCACGCGCTGGTGGGCAGAGGTGTTGGTTTCGCTCATGCGCACGCCGGCGACGCGAAACTTCCAGTCGTCGTTGAAGCGGTGTTCGAGGTCGGCGTAGAGGGTGGTGACATCGATTTCCGAGTGGTTCCAGCGCGAGCCGGTGAAGGTCGAGCGGGGTACGTCCAACGGGCTGCCGTCGATGTAGCGCGGCAGGCCGCGCAGCATGGGCCGCGACTCGGCATCGGAGCGGCTGACCGCCAGGCCCAGGGTGGTGTCTTCGCGCAGGTCGAAGTCGAGGGCGCCGTACAGTGAGTGGGTCTTGCTCCATTCGTAGTCGATGAACGAATCGCTCTGGTCTTCATCGGCGACAAAGCGTCCGCGCACGGTCCCGGCGTCGTTCAGCGGGCCGCCGGCATCCAGTTGCAGGCCATAGTGATCCCAGCTGCCGGCCTTGCCGGTAACGGTCACGGTCGGGGTGCTCTGGCCGCGCTTGCGCACCAGGTTGACCGCCCCACCCGGGCTGCCGGTGCCTTGCAGCAGGCCCGAAGCGCCGCGCAGGACTTCCATGCGGTCGAAGAAAATCAGGTCCTGGGTTGCCCAGTTGCCCAGCGAGTAGGTGTTGCGCGGAATCGGCACGCCGTCGTACTGCCAGTCATCGATCTGGAAACCGCGCGAATAGATGATCAAGCCCGGGCCCACGCCCTGCAGGCCGACCAGGCCGGTGGTCCTGTTGACCGCGTCCTTGAGATCGACGATGTCCTGATCGTCCATCTGCTTGCGGGTCATGACCGACACCGACTGGGGGATTTCCTTGAGCGTGTGGGTGCCCTTGCCGATGGTGATTGCTCGTGCGGCGTAGGAGCCCGAACCTTCGGTGGTGGCGCCCAGGCCGCTGTCATTGATGCTGGTGGCGCCCAGCTCCAGGGCATCGCCGGCATCGATGCTCGGCAATACGCTGAAATTGCCCTGATCGGTCACCAGCAACTGCAGGCCACTGCCGGCCAAGGCCTTTTGCATGGCCTGCACGGCGCTCATGCGACCGGCGATTGCCGGTGCCTGCTTGCCCTGCACCAGCGCAGGGTCGAGGGAGACGATGCGTCCGCTCTGGCTGGCGATGGCATTGAGGCTGCTGGCCAGGCTGGCGGCCGGCAGGTTGAACGACAGCAGTTGTTCCTGGGCCGCTGCGCCAGTGGCAAGGCTGGCCATGGCAACGGCCACAGGAAGGGCGTGGGACCAAGGGTTGAGCACGGAATACTCCTGATGAAAAGGTGTTGTCAGGAGATAGGTGCGACGAGAAATGAAAACCGGACACAAATACGATTGATTTTCATGAATAAATCTTCAAGACGGATTTTTCGCCCGGATCAGGGTCAGCCACGGGCTGTACTGTTCGACCCGTACCGGCAGGGTTTCGGCCAGGGCGGCGAAGGCGCGTTGCGGTTCGTCGAGGGGAAAAACCCCTTGCACCCGTAGCCCGCGGACCTCAGGTTCGACCCGGACAAAACCGCGGTAGTAGGGGCGCAGCGCCTCGACCACGGCTTGCAGGGAATCATCCAGCACATTCAGGCGGCCGTTGAGCCAGTCGGCGCGGTGGCGCTGGTCATCGTTCAGGGCTTCGATGCGCTGCAGGTGGAGCAGGGCGGCATGGCCTTCGTGGATATCCAGCTCGGCGCCATTGGGCAGCCGTGCCCGGACCGAATGCTCGAGCACCACCACGCGGGTGGAGTGGGCTTCCTGGCTGACCAGAAAACGTGTACCCAATGCACGCACGTCGCCCTGGGCACTGCGCACGTGCAACGGGCGCGCGGGATCGGCGGCGACCTGGATCAGCAAGCTGCCCTGACGCAGGATCAGCAGGCGTTGCTGCGCGTCGAACTGCAGGTCGACCGCGCTGCCGGCATTGAGGCTCAGACGACTACCGTCGGCCAGGGTGAAGTTGCGCCGCTCACCACGCCCGGTGCGCAAATCGGCCAGCAGCGCTTCGCCCATCTGGCTGCGCGCGCCCAGCCACAGGCCGCCGCCGAGCACACCGAGGGCGGCAATGCTGCGCAGCAGATCGCGGCGCGAAGTCGTCGGTTGCAGCAACACCCGGCGGGCTTCCCCGGCCTGGCCCGGGGCCCGGCGGTCGAGGCTGCGTACCGTCTGGCAGGCGCCGCCGAGGCGCTCTTGCAAGCGCTTCCAGGCTTGGGCGTGGCTGGGGTCACTGGCAAGCCACAGGTCGAACTGCGCCTGCAGCGCGGCGTCGGTGTTGCCGGCGTTCAAGCGCACCACCCAGTCGATGGCGCCTTCGGCGGCAGGGTCCAGGCGCGGCTGCTTCATGGCGCCAGCTCGCTCAGGTAGCACTGCTGCAAGGCCTGTTTCATGTAGCGACTCACGGTGCGCTCGGACAGCTCGAGCTTGCGCGCGATGTCCACATAGCTCAGCCCGTCCAGCTGGCTGTAGAGGAAGGTGGCCTTGACGATCGTCGGCAAGCCGTCGAGCACCTGGTCGATGGTCACCAGCGCTTCGATCAGCAGCAGTTGTTCTTCCGGGGAGGGCGCCAGCGGTTCGGGCAGCGCCGACAGGCGCTCAAGATACGCCAGCTCCAGTTGCCGGCGACGGTGGCGGTCGAAGATCAGGCGACGGGCGATGGTCGAGAGGTAGGCGCGCGGTTGCTGGATGCTTTCCGGGTCGACCCGGGCCGCGAGCATCTGACAGAAGGTTTCGGCGGCGGTGTCTTCGGCGTCGGCACGGTTGCGCAGGCGCTTGTGGATATGCTGCAGCAGCCAGCGGTGATGGTCGCTGAAAAAGAAGCCCAGTTTGCGGGTCGACGGGTTTTGCACCGGTGGCTGTCCAGACGTTAGTGAAAATCGTTCTCAATGCTACCTGTCTCTTGTCCGACAGTGCAATTGTTCGCTTCACACAACGGCAAAGGGGCCGCAGCGGCGGCCCCTCGGCTGGTGCATCAGGCAATCGGGATCAGCGGGTCGGCGGCGGCCAGTGCGGTGGCGCGGTCAGCTGCTGGCGGGTAGATCCAGGTGGTGTTGATCTGGGTCTTGAGGTCTTTGGCCTCTTTGCGCAGCAATTTGACCTGGCGATCCCAACCCTCGGTGTACACCGCACCCCAGGCACCCAGGTCCAGGCAGGTAACGTACTTGGGCTGGCTGTAGGGCGTAGGTTCGACGCCGAGCAGGTCGGCGGCGACGTTGTTGCCGCTGTGACGGCCGAGGACGATGGCGTGCTGGCAGGACATCACGGCGAAATTGCCCAGCTCGTCGGTGGCGGCGTAGGCCACGTCACCGGTGGCGTAGACGTGCTCCTGGCCTTTGACCTTGAGGTGGCGGTCGACGTGCAGGCGGCCTTGCCCATCACGTTCGCCAGGTACTTGCGCGGTCAGCGCGCTGGCGCGCACACCGACCGTCCAGATCACGGTGTTCGCCTCGATCCGCTCGCCATCGGCGAGGGTCACGCCGTCGGCATCCACAGCCGCTACCGAGGCGTTGACCCGCCACTCGACGCCCAGGGCCTCGGACGCTTCGATGATGGTCGGGCTGATGCCTTCACCCAGGGCCGCACCGATCCTGGCGCCACGGTCGACGATGATTACCCGCACCTTGGCGTCGGCACCGAGGATGGCGCGCAGGCGTTCGGGCATTTCGGTCGCGGTTTCGATCCCGGTGAAGCCGCCACCGGCCACCACCACGGTGTTGCGTGCAGCCGATTCCGGCAGCGTGGCCAGCGACTTGAGGTGCTGCTCAAGGCGCGCTGCCGATTCGATCTGGTCGACATCGAAGGCGTATTCGTTGAGCCCGTCGATGTCGGGGCGCCATACGCCGCTGCCGGCAGCCATCACCAGGCGGTCGTAGCTGATGTCGCTGCGCTGGCCCTGGGCGTCGGTGTAGCTGACACGCTTGCCAGCCACGTCGATCTGCTCGGCGGCGCCCTGGATGAAGTTCACCCCCACGGCAGTGAACAGGTCGCCCAGCGGCGCTTTCATCTGATGCACGTCCGGCTCGTAGAAACGCGGACGAATGCGCAGTTCGGCTTGTGGCGCGAGGACGCTGATGGCGACATCGCTACGGCCGTGCTGGTCCAGCAGGCGGGCTGCGCTCAAGGCGCTCCAGACACCACCAAAACCTGCGCCGACAATCAGAATGTGCTGTTTCATTGGTTGCTCCACAGAAAGAGATTGTTATGTGAACGGGGGCGTTGAAGGCAGCCTTGGCTGCGCCGAACAACTACGACTGTATTGGTCGTAGTTGTTCGGCGCAAGTATTTTTTCCTGTCGATCCGTGCAGCGATCCGGGTAACCTTGTGCGTTCACTGCTCTAATTCAGCCTTTCTTCATAGAATATGGGCGTGTGGCGGGTGGCTGAAAACCGACGTGCGGTAGCGTCTGGGGACGGCTGGAGCGTGGAAAGCCTGTAAAGACTGTTAATATTGCGACAAAGTTAGTCGGAGATTGTCATGTCACTGTATAGCGCCGGGGTGGAGTACGGCATCCATTGCCTGGCTTTCCTGGTCGATGAGCTGGGTGATAGCCGTGAAGCCAGCGTGCGGGATCTGGCCGACCTGCAAGGTGTGCCCCAGGAGTACCTGGCCAAGGTCTTTACCAAGCTGGCCAAGGCCAAGCTGGTGGTCGCCACCGAAGGCGTGCGCGGCGGCTTCAGGCTGGCCCGGCCGGCAGACGAGATCAGCGTGCTGGATATCGTCACGGCCATCGACGGGCGCAAGATGATCTTCGAGTGCCGGGATGTGCGCGATCGCTGTGCGCTGTTTGACGGTTCGCCGCCAAGCTGGGCGCAGGAGGGCACCTGTTCCATTCATGCGGTGATGTTGACGGCGCAAAAGCGTATGGAAGAAGCGCTGGCCCAGCAGACCATCCTCGACATCGCCCGGCGCGTGGGGCGCAAGGCACCGCCGGAGTTTTCAGCCCAGGTGGTCGACTGGATGAACGATCGTCGTGCGGGCAAGGCGGCCGGGGATATCCCGCTGATCGACGTCAGCGAATAGCCGCTGTTTTGTGGGAGCTGGCCTTGCCGGCGATGGCCGCACAGCGGCCCCGATAGCAGCGCTTACCTCGCCGTGCCGTTACGCGGTTTGTAGAAGAGAAAATCCCCGGTCTCGGTGGTCTTCACATAGGTCCGCGCCCAGTCTGGCGACACACGCCGGTCATGAAAGTACAGCGCACCGCGGGTGCGGTCATCCAGTTGCCGGTTCAAAGCTTTGCGCGCGATTTCCTTGGCGATGGCATAGCGGTTTTCTTCCTGCACCGAGTCCGAGCGCCCGTCGCACCACCAGGAAAACTGGCAGTTACCGGTCTCCGAACCTTGCTTGACCACACCACAGACCGTATCGGGAAAGCCGTTGTGACCGAGGCGGTTCATCACCACGCTGGCCACCGCTTCCATGTCCGCTGGCTTGCCACCTTTCGATTCCCAGTAGATGCTGCGCGCCATGCAGGTGATGGCGTCGTCCAGGGCTGCTGCGCCAGCCGGGTCGACCGCCTGGACTTCGCTCTGGGTAATGGCTTTGCTCCTGGGCGCTGGCGGCGCATCGGGTTGCACTACAGCCTTGTGTTCCAGTACCTGGGCCTTTTCTTCGGCCACCTGGGCTTTGGGTTCTGCGGCCAGGGTCAGCGGGGCTGAGAAGGCCAGTAGCAGGCAGGCTACAATCGTTGGCAGGCGCATAGGGGACCTTTGGCAGGTGAGGGAAGCAAACCTTCCCGTTACAGGGTCGACCGCACGGCGCTCTAAACATTCCAGCTGTTCGACGACGGGTGACTTCGCGCATCATGGGCGCAGTCCGTTCCAAGGGAGAATTGCATGCGCGTCCTGTCATCCGTTTTGCGTCTGGCCAGCCTGCCGCTGGCCCTGGCGTTCGCTAGCGTAGCCCAGGCCGATGAGCCGGCGCAGTTGATCGATTCGATCAACAGCTACCGCAGTCAGCCGCAGAAATGCGATAAACAGGTGTCCCTTGAGCTGCCGCCACTGGTCAGCGATCCCCGTCTGGTGCTGCCTGCTACCGGCAGCGTGGATTTGCGCTCGGCGCTGGCACAGGCCAATTACCCGATGGTCAGCGTCCAGGCCATTACCCTCAATGGCCCCCAGGACGCCCAGGCCGCGATGAAAGCGGTACAGGAAAGCTTCTGCCAGGTCGTGCTGGCCCCGCAGTTCATCGATATCGGCGTCAGCCAGCAGGGCCGCGATTGGCGTATCGTCCTGGCGCGGCCGCTGCTGGCCGGGAAGCTGGGCGACTGGCAGGCCGAAGGCCAGAAGCTGCTGACGATGATCAACAGCGCCCGCAGCCAGCAGCGCCAGTGCGGCGGCCAGACCTTTGCTGCCACCACGCCGCTGACCTGGAACGCAGTCCTGGCCGGGGTGGCCGAAAGTCATACACGGGCCATGGCCAACCAGAATTTCCTCGATCACGTCGATCGCGACGGCCGCACGCCGGGTGACCGGGCGGAGCTGGCCGGCTATGCCGGTCAGGTGAACGGCGAGATCATCGCCGCCGGCCAGGACACTCCGCGCAAGGTGGTCGATGGCTGGCTGGCCAGCCCCGGCCATTGCGCCAACCTGATGAACCCGCAGTTCAGCGAGCTGGGCGCCGCCTATGCGGTCGATCCGAAGAGCGATGCGGGGATCTACTGGACGGCGATGTTCGGCGCGCCATAAGCGCGCTCTTCAGCTGTAGTGCAGGTCCGTGCGCTTGAGCAGTTGCTTGCAGCGCTCGGACAGATGCACCACGCGCAGGTGCTTGCCGTTGTTGCTGTAGCGCTCGCGCAGGGTCTTGAGCGCGGCAATCGCCGAGTAGTCGACAAAGTTCAGGTGCTGGCAATCGAGGGTCACCAGCGCCGGGTCGTTGGCCGGGTCGAACTGGTTGAGAAACGGCGTGCTCGAGGCGAAGAACAAGGTGCCGTGCACCCGGTACAGTTTGCTGCCGTCACTTTCCAGGTGGCTGTCGGCGTACAGCTCGCGCGCTTGCTGCCAGGCGAAGTTGAGCGCGGCGATAACGATGCCGAACAGCACCGCGGTGGCGAGGTCGGTGAGCACGGTGACCACGGTTACGGCGATGATCGCCAGCATGTCGTTTGCCGGCACTTTGTGCAGGACCCGCAGCGAAGCCCAGGAGAAGGTCTGCTGCGCCACCACGAACATCACCCCGACCAGCGCCGCCAGCGGAATACGCTCGATCAGCGGCGAGAGGAACAGCACGAACATCAGGATCATCACTCCGGCGACCACCCCGGACAAGCGCCCGCGACCGCCGGAACTGAGGTTGATCGCCGTCTGGCCGATCATCGCGCAACCACCCATGCCACCGAACACACCGGAAGTCATGTTGGCCACACCCAGGGCCACGCACTCGCGGTTGGGGTAGCCGCGGCTTTCGGTGATCTCGTCGGTGAGGTTGAGGGTCAGCAGGGTTTCCAGCAAACCCACCAGCGCCATCAGGATCGCGTAGGGCGCGATGATCTTCAGCGTCTCAAGGTTCCATGGAATGTCGGGCCAGCTCAGTACCGGCAGGCCGCCGGCGATGTGGGCCAGATCGCCCAGTGTGCGGGTCGGCAAATCGAGCAGGTAGACCCCGGTGCCGACGCCGAGGATTGCGATCAGCGCTGGAGGCACGCTGCGGGTCAGGCGCGGTAGTACGTAGACGATGGCCATGGTCAGCGCCACCAAGCCGGCCATCAGGTACAGCGGCGCGCCGCTGAGCCAGGCGCCGTCATGCTTGAAATGCTCAAGCTGGGCCAGGGCGATGATGATTGCCAGGCCGTTGACGAAACCGAGCATCACCGAATACGGCACCATGCGCACCAGCTTGCCCAGGCGCAGCAAACCGAAGGCAATCATGATCAGCCCGCCGAGCAGTACCGTGGCCAGCAGGTACTGCACACCGTGCTGCACCACCAGGGCGACGATGACCACGGCCATCGACCCGGCCGCGCCGGAAATCATCCCGGGGCGGCCACCGAGCAGAGCGGTGAGGGTGCAGATGATGAAGGCGCCGTAAAGCCCCATCAATGGATTCAGATGCGCCACCAGCGCGAAGGCGATGCACTCGGGCACCAGGGCAAAGGACGTGGTGAGTCCGGCCAGAATGTCGGCGCGGATAGAAGTTGTTCTCATGGAGGGGAAGGCTGCCGGCGAAAAAGGCTAGGATGCTACGGAAGTTCGTGGCAGCGGACCAGTGTTCAAATGGAGGTGAACCCATGAAATTCGTGGTTGTTGCTCAGCATAGAAGCGAGTACCCAGAGCCCATTACCTTTGCCAAGGGCGCCGAGTTGGTCGTTGGCGAATGTTATGCCGGTGAGGAGGGCTGGGATAACTGGTACTTGTGCAGTACCCCCGGTCAGCAGGACGGCTGGGTGCCGGGCCAGGTGATCGAGCGCCTGGATGGCAGCCGGGGCAGGGCGCTGGAGGATTATTGCGCCCGCGAGCTGGATGTTGATCCGGGCGATAGTGTGGTGGGTGGTCGGCAGTTGAATGGTTGGGTGTGGAGTTGCAGAGACGCCGATGGCGCGACGGGGTGGGTGCCGCTGGCTGCGGTACAACCGGTAATCTAGTCCGCCCCATCGCCGGCAAGACCGGCTCCCACAGCGTTCGGTGATCACCCTGATCAATTGGCATCTTGTGGGAGCTGGCTTTGCCAGCGATGGGGCGCATAGCGGCCCCGGATCAGCCCATCGCCGCCAGCATCAGCTCCAGGTTCTGCACCGCCGCCCCTGAGGCACCTTTGCCCAGGTTATCGAACACCGCGGTCAGCAGCACCTGGCCATGGGCCTCATTGGCAAACACCGCCAGACGCAGATCGTTGCTGTCATTCACCGCCTGTGGATCGAGCATCGGCGCTGTCTCGCCATGTTCCAGCGCCGCCACCTGTACATAGCGCGAGCCATGATAGTGCTGACGCAGGCAGTCATGCAGGCGAGCAGCACTCACCCCGGGCGGCAGCAGGCGCGTCTGCAAGGCAATGGTCAGGGCGATGCCCTGACGGTAGCTGCCATAGCTGGGCACGAACACCGGCCGCTGCGACAGACCGGCATGCTGCTGGATCTCTGGCACATGCTTGTGATCCAGGTTCAGGCCATACACCAGCACCCCTTGCGGCGCTTGCACGCCCGGTGTTTCGTGACGTTCGACCGCTGCACGGCCGCCACCGGAGTACCCCGAGACGGCATTGACGGTCAGTGGGTAATCAGCTGGCACCAACCCTGCGGCCACCAAGGGCCGCAACAAGGCAATCGCGCCGGTGGGATAGCAACCGGGGTTGCTGACCCGCTTGGCCTGGGCGATTCGCTCGGCCTGCTGCTCGTCCAGTTCAGGCAAGCCATACACCCAGCCTGCGGTGGTGCGGTGCGCGGAGCTGGCATCGATCACCCGGACCTGCGGGTTGGCGATCGCCGCCACCGCCTGGCGTGCGGCGTCGTCGGGCAGGCACAGAATCGCCACATCGGCACTGTTGATCGCCTCGGCGCGGCGTTGTGGGTCTTTGCGCTCGCTGTCGGGCAGGGTCAGCAAGCGCAGGTCATCGCGACCGTGCAGGCGGGCGTGGATGAGCAGGCCGGTGGTGCCTTGGTCGCCATCGATAAAGACTAGAGGCTGGTGCATGGTGCTCTCAAACAATCAGTACAGGGAGTGCCTATGCTCGCGCCGATCTGGACGAAAGAAAATTTGAATATCATGATGCTGACATTCATAAATGCTGAATGATAAAAGCCCATGCGTGAAATCAGCCTCGACCGCTTGCGCACCCTGGTGGTGATTGCCGACCTTGGCTCCTTTGCCCAGGCCGCTCGCGTTCTCAACCTGGCGCCGCCCACCGTCAGCCTGCACATTGCCGACCTCGAAGCACGCATCGGTGCGCCGCTGCTGACGCGCAAGCGCGGGCAGGTCCATCCGACGACCATTGGCCAGACCTTGCTTGAACGCGCGCGCCGGCTGCTGGCCGATGCCGAGCAGGCGCTGGATGAGGTGCAACGTCAGGTCCAGGGCCTGAGCGGCCGCGTGCGCCTGGGCGCGTCGACCGGTGCCATCGCCCATCTGCTGCCGCAAGCACTGGATATTCTTGGCGTGCGCCACCCCGGCATCGATGTGCAGGTGCAGGTGCTGACGTCGCGTGAGTCGGTGGGCCGCCTGCAGGATGGCACCCTGGACCTGGGGCTGGTGGCATTGCCGCAAGCGGCGGTCAAAGGCGTGCAGATCCAGCCCTGGCGCCGCGACCCGATCATGGCCTTCATTCCGCTCAGCTGGGCGCCGCCGTCACGCATCACCCCGGCCTGGCTGGCCAGTCGTGCATTGATCCTCAATGACAGCACCACCCAGTTGTCACGGGTGACCAGCGAGTGGTTCGCCACGGCGGGCCTGCAACCGGATGCGCGGATCCAGCTCAACTACAACGACGCGATCAAGAGCCTGGTGGCGGCCGGTTACGGTGCCACCTTGCTGCCCCATGAAGCCCGCGCGCCGGAGCCCGACTCACGCTTGTGCATGCGTCCGCTGCGTCCGGGTTTGTGGCGACATCTGGGGATTGCCAGCCGGCAAGGACAAATTGAGCAGAGCAGTGCCTATGTGCTGCAGGTGTTGCTCGAGCTGGCGGCGCAGGACAGCCACTAGACCAGGCGAATCCGGCTGCCGCGCTGCTGCCCGGCGCGCTCGCCCAGGCGTTCCTGGACAAACGCCAGGGCCTTGCGCTCCAGCTGGTCGAGGTGGCGGTCGCGTTGCTTCTCGGCATCGACCATGGCCCGTTTGCCATGCTGCTTGAGCAAGTAGCTATGGATCTGCTGCACTTCGACCGTGCGGTAGATCGGCGCGACATCGAGCATCGTGACTACACCATCGCTGGCATATTCGCGGGTGTTCATCAGCACCTGCGGGCCGCGTGCGGCAATCAGCACAAAACCCATGGCCTCGAAGTACGCCACCTTGTTCACCGCGCAGGCCAGCTCCGCGTGGGGGTAGCGTTCGCTCATCTGCGCGAGCATGGCCCGGGCGATGCCCTGGCGGCGGTACTGGTTGTGCACGGCCAGGTACGCCACACTGCAGGCTTGCGGATCGTCCTGCAGCGGCAGGTACAGGAGAAAGCCGGTGACGGTGTGTGGATCGCGCGGGTCAGTAGCGACGATCAGTTCGACGCACAACTCGCCTGCGCCGCCCATGGCCTCCAGGTACTGGTGCACCTCAAAGCCGATGGCGTACTGGTAGAGGTTGTACAGCGGGTTGCTCGGGGGGATGGCGACAGCGCTGATGTCGGTCAGGTTATCGACCACCATCTGCAGGATCTGGCTCTTGATCGACTCCTCGGGCGGGGCGACAAAGTGGGTGAGGGCGAACATGAAGGCAAACTCCAAACGAAAAAGCTTGGGGCAAGTCTACAGGTCTGGCGTCGTGGGTGCAGGTTATCGCGGGGCAAGCCCGCTCCCACAGATCAACTGTGGGAGGGGGCTTGCCCCGCGAAAGGTCTTCACCCCTGTTTTTTGATGATCACATCGGTAATGCTCGCCGGCGCCTCGGCGTACTTGGTGAACTCCATGGTGTAACTGGCCCGGCCCTGGGTCATCGAGCGCATCTGCGTGGAATAACCGAACATCTCGCCCAGCGGCACCTCGGCGCGAACCACCTTGCCGGCCGGGCTGTCTTCACCTTCCTGGATCAACCCGCGACGGCGGCTCAGGTCGCCGAGGATGTCGCCCTGAAACTCCTCAGGCGTCACCACCTCGACTTTCATCACCGGCTCCAGCAGCACCGCGCCGCCTTTTTGCGCCAGTTGCTTGGTGGCCATCGAGGCTGCGACCTTGAAGGCCATCTCGTTGGAGTCGACATCGTGGTACGAACCATCGAACACCGTGGCCTTCAGGCCGATCAGCGGATAACCGGCCAGTACCCCGTTCTTCATCTGTTCTTCGATGCCTTTCTGGATCGCCGGGATGTACTCGCGCGGCACCACGCCACCGACCACCTCATTGACGAACTCCAGGCCTTCCTGCCCTTCCTTGCCCGGTTCGAAACGTATCCAGCAGTGGCCGTATTGGCCACGGCCACCGGACTGGCGGACGAACTTGCCTTCGATCTCGCAGGTGTTGCGGATTTTCTCGCGATAGGCCACCTGCGGCTTGCCGATATTGGCCTCGACCCCGAATTCGCGCTTCATGCGGTCGACGATGATGTCCAGGTGCAGCTCGCCCATGCCGGAGATGATGGTTTGTGCGGTTTCTTCATCGGTACGCACGCGGAATGACGGGTCTTCCTGCGCCAGCTTGCTCAGGGCGACGCCCATTTTCTCCTGGTCGGCCTTGGTCTTGGGTTCTACCGCCACCGAGATCACCGGGTCAGGGAAGTCCATGCGTTCGAGGACGATCGGCTGGTTGATGTCGCACAGGGTGTCGCCGGTAGTGACGTCCTTCATGCCGATCAGCGCGGCGATGTCGCCGGCGCACACGTCCTTGATCTCGGCACGCTGGTTGGCGTGCATCTGCACCATGCGGCCGATGCGTTCCTTCTTGCCCTTGACCGAGTTGAGCACGGCGTTGCCGGAGCTGAGCACGCCGGAGTAGACCCGGGCGAAGGTCAGGGTGCCGACGAAGGGGTCGGTGGCGATCTTGAACGCCAGCGCCGAGAACGGTTCGTTGTCGTCGGCATGGCGTTCCAGGTGTTTATCTTCGTGATCCGGGTCGGTGCCTTTGATCGCCGGGATTTCCGAGGGGGCCGGCAAATAGTCGATCACCGCATCGAGCATCAGCGGCACGCCCTTGTTCTTGAACGACGAGCCGCAGATGGCCGGGACAATCTCATTGGCCAGGGTGCGTTTACGCAGGCCGGCCTTGATCTGTTCGTTACTCAGTTCCTGGCCATTGAGGTACAGCTCCATGAATTCGTCATTGGCCTCGGCGGCGGCTTCGATCATGTGCGCGCGCCATTCATTGGCCAGGTCGAGCATGTCGGCCGGAATTTCTTCTTCGCGGTAGGTGGTGCCCTGGTCGTCTTCGTTCCAGTAAATCGCCTTCATTTTCACCAGGTCGATCTGGCCTTTGAAGTTCTCCTCGGCGCCAATGGACAACTGGATCGGCACCGGATGGTGGCCCAGGCGTTTGTCGATCTGCTTGACCACGCGCAGGAAGTCGGCGCCCTGGCGGTCCATCTTGTTGACGTAGGCCATGCGCGGCACGTGGTACTTGTTGGCCTGGCGCCAGACCGTCTCCGACTGCGGCTCGACGCCATCGGCGCCACTGAACACCACCACTGCGCCGTCGAGCACGCGCAACGAGCGCTCCACCTCGATGGTGAAGTCGACGTGGCCGGGGGTGTCGATGATGTTGAAGCGGTACTTGTCGGGGAACTGCTTGGTCGAACCTTGCCAGAACGCCGTGGTGGCGGCGGAGGTAATGGTGATTCCGCGTTCCTGTTCCTGGGCCATCCAGTCCATGGTCGCGGCACCGTCGTGCACTTCGCCCATTTTGTGGTTGACCCCGGTGTAGAACAGGATGCGTTCGGTGGTGGTGGTCTTGCCAGCGTCAACATGGGCAACGATGCCGATGTTGCGGTACAGCTCGATGGGGGTGGTGCGCGCCATGATGGGTCACCTGTACGTGATGCGTCAGACAATAAAGAGGGTATTCCCAAGGTAGCAGAAGTGAGCCGGCTTGCACGGCGCTACATGGTAGAACCAGGATCATCCATGGCCTGAGTAACCATCGGTTGTAATGCACCCGGCGTCTGACGCTTAATCGTTCTATCCGCTTGCCGATGGAGCATGACAATGCCGCTGCAACAACCTGTGAACGTCTGGTGCCAGACTCATCCGCTGATCGCTGAACTGGTGGCGTTGCGCCCGACCAGTTGGTTCAACCCGCAGCTTGCGCCAAGCGTCCAGGCCTTGGGGGATGTGCCGCTGAGCAGGCAGGACGTGCGTGAGGCCAGTGAGCGTTTGCAGCGTTTCGCGCCGTTTATCCAGTCGGCGTTTGCGCAAACAGCGGCCAGCGCCGGCATTATCGAGTCGCCCCTGTTGCCGCTGCCGGCGCTACAGGGCGTGCTGCGCGCCGAGCATCAGTTGCCCGAGGGCGGTGCGCTGTGGCTCAAGGCCGACAACCTGCTGCCGATTTCCGGCTCGATCAAGGCTCGCGGCGGCATCTATGAGGTGCTCAAGCACGCTGAAGACCTGGCCCTGGCGGCCGGACTGCTGCAACCGGGTGATGACTACGCCAGGCTCGACAGCGACGAAGCGCGGGCCTTCTTTGGCCAGTACAGCGTTGCCGTGGGTTCTACCGGCAACCTCGGCCTGTCGATTGGCATCATTAGTGCGCGCCTGGGCTTCAAGGCCACGGTGCACATGTCGGCGGACGCCCGCCAGTGGAAGAAGGATCGCTTGCGCGCCCATGGCGTCGAAGTCCGTGAATACAGCGCCGACTACAGCGTCGCGGTGGAGCAGGGGCGGCGCGAGGCCGAGGCCGACCCGCTTTGCCATTTCGTCGACGATGAGAACTCGCGCAACCTGTTCCTCGGTTATGCCGTGGCCGCCGAGCGCCTGCAGCGCCAGTTGGTTGAGCAGGGCATTACGGTGGATGCCGAGCATCCGTTGTTTGTCTACCTGCCCTGCGGTGTCGGTGGTGGCCCTGGTGGCGTGGCGTTCGGTCTGAAACTGGTGTTCGGCGATGCGGTGCATTGCCTGTTCGCCGAGCCGACCCATTCGCCGTGCATGTTCCTCGGTGTCTATACCGGGCTGCACGATGAGGTTTCGGTATATGACTTCGGCATCGACAACCAGACCGCAGCCGACGGCCTGGCGGTGGGCCGGCCTTCGGGCTTTGTCGGGCGGGCGATGCAGCGCTTGATCGACGGTTACTACACCGTTGACGACGCCACCTTGTACCGCCAGCTGGCGCAAATGCAGGCGAGTGAAGGCCATGAGCTGGAGCCCTCGGCGCTGGCCGGTGTGTCGGGTATGGTCCGGGTGCTGCAGGAGCAACAGGGTTATCGCCAGCGCCTGGGCCTGACGCCAGCGCGCCTGGCACAGGCGACCCACCTGGTCTGGGGCACGGGTGGCAGCATGGTGCCGCGCGAGGAAATGGACGCCTACCTGGCCAAGGGCCGTATCGAACTGGCCGGACAGTAACCATGCTCAACCTGCCGCCACGCCTTGGCACCCGTCTGACCGGGGCGCAGTTTGCCAACCTGCACACCTTCGCCGTGGCCGCGCGGCACTTGAGCTTTACCCTGGCGGCCGAGGAGTTGTGCCTGACCCCGAGCGCCGTCAGCCACCGCATCGCCCGGCTCGAACAGGCACTGGAGCAGCGTTTGTTCGAGCGCCTGACCCGGCGGATACGCCTGACCGCCGAAGGTGAGCGTTTGTACCAGCTGGTGCAGGGATTGCTGGAGGAACTGGAAGAAGCTCTGCAACCTGACGCGACGGCCACCGTCAGCGGTGCGTTGACCCTCTACGCCCGGCCGTCCATTACCCAGTGCTGGCTGGTGCCGCGGCTGGCGGACTTCCAGCAGCGCTATCCGCAGATCAGCCTGGATATCCGCACCGGCAACGAGGCGGTGGATTTTCGCGCCCGGCATATCGACCTGGCATTGCTCTACGGTGATGGCGATTTTCCTGGCCTTGCCAGCGAGCTATTGATGAACGAACAGGTAGCACCGGTGTGCAGTCGCCAGTATGCCGAGCGTCATGGCCTGATCGATGCGCCGCAGCGCTTGCAGCAGTGCACACTCTTGCATGATGCATTGGCCTGGGATCACGCGGCGTTCGATGCCGAATGGCAGCGCTGGGCGCGTCGGCATGATGCCCTGGCGTATCTGCCAAGTGGCGGGCTGACTTTCGATCGCGCTGATCTGTGTGCGCTGGCTGCAAGCAATCATGTAGGCGTCGCCATGGGCCGTCGGCACCTGGTGCAACCCTTGATCGATCAGGGGCAGTTGATCTTGCCGTTTGGCGATTTCGAAGCGGCGGCCGGGCAGGGCTACTACCTCGTGCATCCGCCGCGCGAACCGGTGCCGGTGCGGGTACGGGTGATGATCGAGTGGTTGCGTGAATGCGTGCAGTGACAGGCGTGTGGGAGCCGGCCTTGCCGGCGATGGTATCAGCGCGGTATCAGCTGATCGGCGTTGTGAGTATCGCTGGCAAGGCCAGCTCCCACAGAGGCTGGCTCCCACCGGTCAACCGAATGGAAGACAGTTGCCCACTTACACCTCAGAACCAGCGGTCGTTGCGCTTGCGCCCCCGGCTCAGGGCCGGAAGGATCAGGCCGGCGAGCAGGCCGGCACCGGCGATGCCACCGCCGTAGACCATATAGCGCATCAATACCTGTTTGTTCTCATCGCCCAGGCGCGCCTGGGTGCTGCGCAGCTCCGACTGGGTGTCGCTCAATTCGGCATTGAGCGCCTTGTTACGGGCTTCCAGTTCATCGATCAGGGCTTTGCGCGAGTCGAGGGTTTCCTGCATGCCCTGCACGCGGGTCTTCCAGCTGTCGTCAATGGTTTTGAGCTGGGCGCTCAGCTGGCCGACCTGTTCGGTCAGCTGCGGCAGGCGTTCGGCCTGGCCGGGAACCGCCTGCAGGTCGCTGCTGGTGATCCAGACGATATCGCCGGACTCGCCACGCACCTGGCTGTAGTTGCCCTGGGTGTCGAGCAGGGTGACCTTCTGCCCGGACTTGAGGTTACCGACGATCCGGTGGCCGTTGGTTGGCCCGCTGCGCACGTAGGTGGTCAGGCTGTCGCTGACCCAGCGTTCGTTGCTGGTGGGCGCTTCTTCGGCCTGCGCAGTGGCGCTCAGGGCAATCAGGGCGCCGATCAGGCCGATGGCAAGTCTGTTGCGCGGGCGCAGGGAAGAAGTGAAAACAGGGGCATGCGCCGCAGGAACAGGACGAGAGATAGGCATGATGGTCTTCGCGTGAAATAAAAAATATAGCCCGATGATGGGGCCGGTGAACACGGGCGAGCACGCAAGCCGCCAGCTGAAAGACCACGTTTCTGCAGGCAGGTTCACTGAAGGGGGTAGGAAAATGGCAGCAAATGTTGCGGGCACTGGCTGTGCCCGCAACTCAGGGGAGGGCAGGAATCAGGTCACCACGCGGTAGCAGGGCACGTACTCGGCGCCTCCGGGCAGCTTCATGCGGTGCTGGGCGACAAAGGCTTCCAGCAGCTTGCCCAATGGGTGCAAGACCGCCGAGTCGCCATGAATCTCGTACGGACCTTTTTCTTCGATCAGGCGGATACCCTTGTCCTTGACGTTGCCGGCGACAATGCCGGAGAACGCCCGGCGCAGGTTGGCGGCCAGTTCGTGGGCAGGCAGATTACGGCGCAATTGCAGGCCGGCCATGTTCTCGTGGGTCGGGTCGAAGGGGCGCTGGAAGCTTTCTTCGATCTTCAGCAGCCAGTTGAAATGGAAGGCATCGTTGCGCTCGCGGCGGAACTGCTTGACCTCCTTGAGGCCCTCGACCATCTGTCGGGCCACTTCGGCCGGGTTGTCGATGATGATCTGGTAGTAGTTGCTCGCCTCGTCGCCGAGGGTGGCCTGGACGAAGGCGTGCAGCTGCTGCAGGTACGGCTCGGCGCTTTTCGGCCCGGTGAGGATGACCGGGAACGGCAGGTCGCGGTTGTCCGGGTGCATAAGGATGCCGAGCAGGTAGAGGAACTCTTCGGCAGTCCCGGCGCCACCGGGGAAGATGATGATGCCGTGGCCGACGCGCACGAAGGCTTCAAGACGCTTTTCGATATCCGGCAGGATCACCAGTTCGTTGACGATCGGGTTGGGCGCTTCGGCGGCGATGATGCCGGGTTCGGTCAGGCCCAGGTAGCGGCTGCTGCTCATACGCTGCTTGGCATGGGCAATGGTCGCGCCCTTCATCGGGCCTTTCATTACACCCGGGCCGCAGCCAGTGCAGACATCCAGCTTGCGCAGGCCGAGCTCGTGGCCGACCTTCTTGGTGTACTGGTATTCCTCAGTGCTGATCGAGTGACCGCCCCAGCACACCACCATCTTCGGCTCCACGCCCGGACGCAGGGTGCGGGCATTGCGCAGCAGGTGGAAGACGTAGTCGGTGATGCCTTGGGAGCTTTCCAGGTCGATGCGCTGGCTGGCCAGCTCGCTTTCGGTGTAGACGATGTCGCGCAGGGCGCTGAAGAGCATTTCGCGGGTGCTGGCGATCATCTCGCCATCGACGAAGGCATCGGCCGGGGCATTGAGCAGCTCCAGGCGCACGCCGCGATCCTGCTGGTGAATGCGTACCTCGAAGTCCTTGTAGGCTTCGAGGATGGTCTTGGCGTTATCGACGTGCGCGCCGGTGTTGAGGATTGCCAGCGCGCACTGGCGGAACAGGGTGTACAGGCTGCCGGAACCGGCTTCACTCAGTTGCTGTACTTCTCGTTGAGACAGTGTTTCCAGGCTGCCTTTTGGGCTGACAGATGCATTGATAACTTCACGTTGGGGCATTCTGGGTTTCCTGTGAGCGGGTAAACGTCCATCTTCTGAATACCACCATACCGACAAATTGTCGCAGCAACGAGTGTCTTGTCAGTCAGGAGCGCTCTGCGGCGCGCGGATCGGCTTTCCAGCCGACGGTGTGCAGGGCCTCAAGCAGTTGCTCGGGTTTCAGCGCCAGCGCTTGCTGGCCATTGGCTTGCAGGTCGGTAGCGGCCAGCATCGCGTTGAGAATGGCCTCTTCGACGGCGTCGGCAGCGGCGCTGAACAGGGCCGAGATATGGTCGTTGTTGACCATCTGCACCGTGGTGGTCGGTACGCCCGGACGGCCGACATTGGTCACCGGCAGATCGCTGTTGCCCACCGAGAAGGCCACGAAGATATCGCCGCTGGTGTCCTCGGTACCGCCACCGACCCGCGCCAGGCCGACACTGGCACGCTGGGCCAGACGGCTGCACTGGTGCGGCAGCAGTGGGGCATCGGTGGCCAGGGTCACGACAATCGAGCCCATACCGGCTTCACCGATGTTGTCGCTGCCACGAAACGGCGAGGGCAGCTCACCCAGCACCTGGCCTACCGGATAACCGCCGACCCGCAGGGCTTCACGTACACCATAGTTGGCCTGCACCAGGGCACCGACGGTCCAGCCACCGGCCTCAGCGCTCAGTACCCGCGACGAGGTGCCGATGCCGCCCTTGAACTCGTGGCAGATCATCCCGGTGCCGCCGCCCACGCAGCCTTCGGCCACCGCTCCGCTGCGGGCATCGGCCAGCGCGGCATGGACGTGTTCGGCAGTGACATGCTGGCCCCAGATGTCATTGAGCACGCCGTCATAGGTTTCCAGCACCGTCGGCATGCACCAGTAGGTGCGTTGCTTGCCCAGTTCACGCTCGGCCGCCACCAGCGCATCGCGGACCACGCCGACACTGTGGGTGTTGGTGTAGGCGATCGGGGTGGTCAGCAGGCCGGCCTCGCGAATCCACTCAAGGCCGCTGGCATCGCCGTTGCCGTTGAGCACATGCACGCCGGCGAAGCACGGTTGCAGGTGCGCCGCTTGTGGCCGCGGCTCGATCACGGTGACGCCGGTGTGTACCGATTGGTCGCCGTTTTCGCGGTGGATCGTGTGATGGCCGACGCGCACGCCAGGGACATCGGTGATGGCGTTGAAGACGCCGGGTTTGCCCATGCCGATATGAATGCCCAGGTCACGAATACGCATTGCTTCACTGCTCCATCGGGAAGGTTCGAAGGCCGCTCGCTGCGCTGTTTGCCCCGCGATCATGGCGTGCATGACAAACGGGGCGGACAACCGCAATACTGCGTGCCGGTGTGCAGAGTCTAGGAACTCGGCCCGCCGTTGGCGATTACCCCCAATCGTTACCCCCCAGGAGTTATCGGTGCAGACGCTATTCGAAGCAGCGGCCCATCATCAAGGGCTGGCCAAGGTGATCGGACAGTTGGGACGGCCGGGGTTCTGGCAACAGACCCTGATGCTGCTGAACCAGATGCTGCCGTTCGACAACGGCCTGGTGATTTTTGCCGAGAACGACTGCGCGCCGCTGGTGCTGGCCGAGTTCGACCGCGGTTTCAGCGATGCGCCGTCGCCCATGCCGCTGTACCTCAGTGGTCTGTACCTGCTCGACCCGTTCAACCAGGCCATGCAGGACGGCCTGGCCGACGGCGTCTACCGCATGGAAGAGGTGGCGCCGGACGAATTTCGCCAGAGCGACTATTTCCAGAACTATTTTCGCTCGGCCATCGGCGAGGACGAGCTACAGTTGATCCTTAACCTGGCGCCAGGGCAGCGGCTGGCGATTTCTCTGGGCGCGAGCCAGCGTTTTGAAACCGCCCACCTGGGCCAGATGACCCTGTACGCGCCGTGGCTGCTGGCGCTGTTGCGCCAGCACTGGCAACAGCAGAACCCGACCCAGGAGCATGACGCTCAGGTGACCCCGGTGGAGCGCGCGCTGGAGCATTTCGGTAGCGATACCCTGTCGGCCCGCGAGCTGGAAATCGCCCGTCTGGTGCTGCGTGGCAATTCCAGCAAAGCGATTGCCAAGCGTCTGGCCATTTCCCAGGAAACGGTGAAAGTGCACCGCCGCAATCTGTACGCCAAGCTGGGTGTTTCATCCCAATCGGAACTGTTCAGCCTGTTTCTGCAACGGCTGACGCAACCGCAACCACAGGAGTGAATGATGCTGCGAATACTCGGTAAGGCTTCATCGATCAACGTGCGCAAAGTGTTGTGGACCTGTGCCGAGCTGGGGCTGGCATTCGAGCGTGAAGACTGGGGCTCTGGCTTTCAGTCGACCCACAGCGAGGCCTTCCTGGCGCTCAACCCCAACGCCATGGTGCCGGTGATCGAAGACGGCGATTTCGTCTTGTGGGAGTCCAACAGCATCCTGCGCTACCTGGTCAACCAGTATGGCGGCGAGCAGCTGTATCCGGCGGCGCCGCGATTGCGTGCGCGGGTCGACCAGTGGATGGACTGGCAGGCGACCGACCTCAACGGGGCCTGGAGCTATGCCTTCATGTCGCTGGTGCGCAACTCACCTGCGCACCAGGATCCCGAGGCCTTGGCAGCGGCGTGCCGCAACTGGGCGCGCAACATGACCATCCTTGAGCAACAGTTGCAGCGTACCGGCGCCTACGTCAGTGGCGAGGCGTTTTCCCTGGCCGACATTCCCATCGGCCTGTCGGTCAACCGCTGGTTCCAGACCCCGCTGGAGCGTCCTGCGCTGCCAGCGGTGCAGGCCTATTACGAGCGCTTGAACGAGCGTGAGGGCTATCGCCTGTATGGGCGTAACGGCACGCCTTGAGGTTGTCAGTGGTCCAGTGCGGTGAGAATCGCGTGGGCCACCTTGACCCGCTCGGCATTCGGGTAGTTCTTGTTCGCCAGCAGCACGATACCGATGTGTTTCGCCGGTACGAACAGCACGTAGGCGCCAAAGCCGTTGGTTGAGCCGGTCTTGTTCAGCAGCATGTCGTCCTGCAGCGGCCGGGCCGGTTTCAGCCAGGTTACCCGCTGCGGCTCAAGGGTCATCGCAGTGGAGTTGCCCGCCAGCAACTGATCCAGGCTGACCGGGTAGCGGTACTGCTCCCAGCCCAGGCCCTGGGTCATTTCGCCTACACGGTAATAGCCGGTCTGGGTTGTGGCGATGGCCCGTTGCAATGGCGCGCTGAGGCTTTGCGGCTGCAGGTTCGCCTCGACAAAACGCAGTAAATCGGCGGACGTGGTTTTCAGCCCGTAGGCTTCGGCATCCAGCGGTCCCGGACCGACCCGCACGGCTTGATCGCCCTTGTCATAGCCCTGGGCGTAGTGGTCCATTTGTGTCGCAGGCACCTGAACAAACGTGTGCTGCAGGCCCAGTTGCGGGAGCAGCTGCTTTTGCATCAACTCCACGAACGGGGTGTCCAGGCTTTTTGCTGCCAGGTAACCGAACAGGCCCAGGCTCGGGTTGGAGTACAGCCGGTGCGTGCCGGGGGCATAGTCGGCTTTCCAGCGGCGGTAGTAGTCGAGCAGCGAGGCCTGGTCCTTGACCTGTTCGGGGAACTGCAATGGCAAGCCGCCAGCGCTGTAGGTCCCCAGGTTGAGCAGGGTGATGCCATCGAAGGCGCTGCCCTTCAGTTCAGGCCAGTGCTTGCTGGCCGGATCGCTGAGCGACAGCTTGCCGTTGGCCTCGGCGTAGGCTGCGAGGGTGGCGGTGAAGGTTTTGCTCACCGAGCCGATCTCGAACAGCGTCTCGGCACTGACGGGCTGGCCGCTGTGTTTTGACGCTTCCCCGTAGTTAAAGTAATGCTGCTTACCGTTGACGCTGATGGCCACAGCCATGCCCGGGATGGCCTGTTGCTGCATCAGCGGCTGGATTGCAGCGCTTACCGTCGACTCCAGTTGTGCTTCGGAAAGGGGGCTTGCGATACTCTGGCCGGCAGCGATACAAAGTGTTACAGCTAACAGAATCCCTGGCTTGAGCCTGGTTTTGTAATGCATCATCGGACACGGTTCCATGTGGGTTGATAGAGGGTTGCCCGGCTGCAGCAGGGACCGCCAATCTAGGCGCTTTGTGCTTGCACGACAAACAATGATATTTCGCAGCAGGTATTAGAAAAATTAAGGTGAGCAAGTGATTCGGCCGCATTTACCTCTCAATGCGTTACGTGCCTTTGAGGCCTCGGCGCGGCACTTGAGCTTTACCCGTGCAGCGATCGAGCTGTGTGTGACCCAGGCGGCCGTCAGCCATCAGGTCAAAAGCCTCGAAGCCCAGCTCAAGGTCACGCTGTTCAAGCGCCTGCCCCGTGGCCTGATGCTCACCAGCGAGGGCGAAACCCTGTTGCCGGTGTTATGCGAAAGTTTTGACCGCATCGCCCAGGTCCTGGACCGTTTCGAAGGGGGACACTACCGTGAGGTGCTGACGGTGGGGGCGGTGGGTACCTTCGCCGTTGGCTGGCTGTTGCCACGCCTGGCCGACTTTCAGGCGCGCTATCCCTACATCGACCTGCGCCTGTCCACCAACAATAATCGCGTGGATGTCGCCGCCGAAGGGCTCGACTATGCCATCCGTTACGGCAGTGGGGCCTGGCACGGTATCGAGGCCATGCCGCTGTTCGATGCGCCGTTGTCGGTGCTGTGTACGCCGCAGATCGCGGCGCAGTTGCGCTCGCCGGCAGACCTGCTGCAGCAGACGTTGCTGCGCTCCTACCGGGCCGAGGAGTGGAATGAGTGGTTCCTGGCCGCAGGAATGCCCGGTACCAGCCGACCCACGCGCACGGTGGTCTTCGACTCTTCACTGGGCATGATGGAGGCGGCACAACAAGGTGTTGGCGTGGCCCTGGCACCGCCCTCGATGTTTGAACGGCTGCTGGCCAGTGGCGTAATCCAGCAGCCGTTCGCCGTGAGCATCAACACCGGCAGCTACTGGTTGACGCGCTTGCAGTCACGCGCCGAGAGCGTGGCGATGCTGGCGTTCAAAGCCTGGTTAGCCAGCACCGCGATGGCCGGGCAGCGTGCTCGGCAACAGGGCCCTGGCAGCGCTGGCGCAGGTCAGTAGTTGAGCGCTGATGGGCACTCCCGGATCAGTCAAGCGCCAGCTGGCGGGTGATGGCCGGGTCACTGATCTTGTCATCATCGATCAGCAGCAGGGCCTTGGACAGGATAATCGACAGCATGGCATCGCCCTCGAAGGGTAAGTACTGTGGCGTGGACTGAGTGCGCGCTTTGGCATCGGGGACGATGCACAGGTACTGATCGTTTGGCAGCATCAGAATGTTGCTTGAACCCAGGTGAATCTTGTAGCTGCGCAGTTTGCCGGTGACTTCGAGGAAACGCCCGTGCAGGGTCCATTTGCCCTTGAGGCGGGTCATGCGCGGCAGCAGTTTTTCCAGAAGCTGCTTGCGGGTCTGGGCGGTGGCACCCAGTTCACCGAATGAATGCTGCTGCCAGTAATCATGCAAGCGGACATCAGGCCCGCTGTCGACCCATTGCGGATCGTTGGCCAGCGAAGCCACGCCGACAAACAGGTCGATGTCGCGCATGACCTCACTCAACACCAGTGGCGGCACCTGGTCCAGCGCCAGCGCGGTATCTTCGCCTTCGTGGGCGTAGAAGCGCACCTGGTCTGTGCCCAGGTGCAGGAAGGTGCCGGATTCATTGGTATCGACGCCGAAGTTGTCGCCCATGCCATCGACCTGGAACTCGGCGCGCAGGCCATAGGCCGGCAGCTCGCGAATGGCCGGCGGGTAGCTGTCGTCGACCAGCAGGCGCAGGGTGTTGCGCCAGCCGCGGCCAGTGGCCAGGGCATGGAACTGGTGCTGACGCAGAATGTGCGCGGCGAAGCGGTTGGAGTAGGTCGCAGTGCGGCGCTCGGCCTCGGTCAGCAGGTAGACTTCCCGGTGCGCCTGCTTGAACGGTTGGGTGATCTGCAGGGCTTCGATGCGCTCGCGCCAGGCGAGGACCTCTTCCAGCGTTCGCTCGATGGGGTGCCAGAGACGCACTTCAGCCGCGCTGGAAAAACTGACGTTGCGGCCGTCCAGGGTCTGTAGGCCACCGTCGGCGAACAACACCGCAAGGCACTGGCCGTCTTCGCGGATCTCCCAGATCAGCCGCCGGGCCAGGGTGCCGACCAGCGGGTGATCGAGGTAGCGCTGCTGCCATTGTTCGAGCGGCCAGTGCTTTTCCAGCAGGAACAGGGTGTCCAGGCGCACTGCCTGGGCGGTGAGCATGAGCGCGATGTCTTTGGCCGCGGCTTGCAGTTCCTTGAGGGCTTCAGGGCATTCGGCCTTGACCTTGGCCGGCACCGATTTCTGTGGCGTACCATCGGCGTGAAACCAGTTCAGGCTCACCGTCTTGCCGTCGACGCGCAGCTCGGCCAGGTAAGCACCGTCGGCCAGCTGTTCGCGGTGCAGGCCAACCTGTTCCAGGCCGTAGCTGGGTACGCTGAGCTCTTCGATCTGGTCACGGGGCAGGGCGAGCGTTTCGGCGGCGCTGGTGAAGGCTTTTTCCAGCTCTTTCTGGGCGCTGTTGAGCCTGACCCGGGCCTTGAGCAAGGCCAGCTGGCCAACGGCCTCGGTCGTCGCAATCGACGCCAAGGCATACACCGCGGTGTTGCCGACCTTGGGCGCCCGGGCACCGATGCCGCGGACTTTGCGGTAGGCGCTCAAGGCCACCCGGGCGAGTGCCCGGGTCAGCTCGCTGTCGGCCAGCATCGGTGTCATCCACAGCAGACCACGCAGGATCGTGGCGTTGCTTTCGCTCATGCGCGCGCGATCATCGATCTCGTTCCAGCGGTCGCACAGCAGCGCCCCGGTGCGTCCGCTATCGATGTGGGCGAACCAGCGCAACAGGGCAGCGCGCAGCGGCGCTTCACCGACGTCCGTCACCAGCGCGCGGGCGTGTTTGAGCCACTTTGCCGAAGGCCGCGCTGTGGTGGCGGTGCTGGCCTGACGGAGCAACGCCAGCCAGGGCTCGCTGCGATTGGCAGGCAACGCTTGCAGTTCATTGACGGCCAGTTGCGTCCAGTGTTCGCAGGGCACCAGCAATTGCCAGACGCCGTTGCCCAGCAGTGGGTCAAGCTTTGCCTGTAGATGTTCGGCGATGTTGCCGTACCTGACCGCGTTGCCGTAATGGTCGCTATCGGTGCATTGGCTGCGCAGCAGCCTGAGCAGCTGGCGTAGCGCGTCGGGCATTGGCAGGTGCTGCCTGGCAACGGCCCAGTTGACTACTGTGAGCATCGGCACGACGTGGTCATAGGCGAAGCGGTAGCCGGTAATCCATTGCAATACCGGCACGGCCACCTGCTCGAGCACCTCGTCGGTTTGCATCAACAGGCTGACCAGCGCCGGCATGATCCCCTTGTCGAAACTATGGGTGAACTCATAGTTGAGCGCAGCGCTGCTCAGGCCGCCATCGTAGGCCACGATCCGTTCTATCAGCGCCAGAACCAGACGCACGCGTTGTTGCGGTTGCGCCAGGCTCTGCACGGCGGGCAGTTCGCCCAGCGCCTGGTAGATCGCCTCGGGACGGCCGTCAATGGTTTGCAGCAGCGGCAGCAGGGTGCTGATCAACTGGTGTTCGTGGCGCAGCTCGCTGCTGGCCAGCAACGGATAGCCATCCGGCGCGAGGTGCTCTACGGCGCCGAGATCGGTTTGCGGGAAATCGTGGACAAAAGCCTGGAGTTGTTCGAGAGCCATGGATCAGCCGCCTACCAAAGGAGTGAGTTTGATGAAGCTGGCCACGCTGTCATGGCGGATGGTCAGGATATCGTCGAGGTGCTCGGCCTGGTGTTCGTCGAGGAGGATGACGAAGCCGTTGCGTTCGAAGGCCTGACAGGCGATGTCGACCTGTTTGCGCCAGTCCACCGGCGGCTGTTCAGTGGCCTGACGCGCACTGTTGAGGCTGGCCTCCAGTGCAGTGGGAACCACCAGACGCTGCCGGGTATGCAGCAGGACCTCCTGGTGGACCCGTTCGCGGATCAGCTGGCGCACGGTGATGGTGGCGTTCGGGAAGTGCAGGGTGAAAGCTTCAAAGACTTCCCCCGAGACGGTTTCGTCGCGCACGGTGAGCGTTGCCATGGAAACTCCTTTTTCTGGCATGAGGCTTGGCAGGCGGGCAAAAGGGTAGCAGGTTGGGCAAGCGGATCGAAGGTTCTGTGTTTACAACACGCTGCTCTGCCGTGTTCGGAAAAATGCCCCCGGCGGCGCGCCGAACTGTTTGCCGAACGCGGCGATGAACGCCGACAGCGAATCATAGCCGCAGGCCAGGGCGACATCGGTGACCCGTTCACCACGCTCCAGCGCCGGCAGTGCGTTCAACAGGCGCATGCGCTGGCGCCAGAGCCTGAAGCTCAATCCGGTTTCGCGCTGGAACAGCCGGCTCAGGGTCTTTTCCGACACTGCCGCCTGTGCCGCCCATTCACCCAGGCTGGTTGCCGCATCAGGTTGCGCCTGCAGGTGATTGCACAATGCACGCAGGCGCTGGTCCTGGGGCAGCGGCAGCATCAACTGCTGTTCGCACGCCATTGTCAGCTGATCGAGCAGCACCTGTACCAGACGCCCATCGGCACCCTGCGGATCGTAGTGCACCGGTAGCTCGCTGAAGGTACGGATCAACTCGCGCAATAACGGGTTGATAGCGATCACCCGGCATTGGCTGGCCGACCACCCGGCGGGCGCGTGCTCCAGGTAGAGACTGCGCAGGCAGGTGTCGCCCTGGCAGCTGACCCGGTGCTGGATCTGCGCCGGGACCCACACGGCGCGTTGCGGTGGCACCAGGTAGAAACCCCGGTCGGTATGCACTTGCAGCACGCCGCCAATGGCGTAGGACAACTGCCCCCAGGGATGCGCATGGCGGTAGCCGAGGACGATGTTGGGCAACGCCTGGACGTGGCCGTAGACCGGGCGTGGCAGCCGGGTCAGGTGTTCGAGGCGCTGCGGTTCGGGCAGGCTGGGTTGTCCGTTTGGCGACACTGCAGGGGTTCTGGCGTTAGTGAAGTAGGTGCAAAGACCTTATCGTCTGGCGCGCCACAATAACAAGTCAGGATCGACCATGAAGTACCTGCGGATGCTGTTCGACAATTTCACCCTGGCCCTGCTCGGGGTGATTCTGCTGGCCACCTTGCTGCCCTGCGAAGGCGATGGGGCGGTGCTGTTCGGTTGGCTGACCAACCTGGCCATCGGCCTGCTGTTCTTCCTGCACGGGGCCAAGCTGTCGCGTGAAGCGGTGGCGGCCGGTGCCGGGCACTGGTGCCTGCACCTGCTGGTGTTCGCCTGCACCTTCGTGATGTTTCCGCTGCTGGGCATGGCGCTCAAGCCGTTGCTGCTGCCGCTGGTGGGCGATGAACTGTACCTGGGCGTGCTCTATCTGTGCGCGTTGCCGGCAACGGTGCAATCGGCGATCGCCTTCACCTCGCTGGCCCGCGGCAACGTCCCGGCGGCGATCTGCAGCGCAGCGGCGTCGAGCTTGCTGGGCATCGCCCTGACGCCGTTGCTGGTGGTGTTGCTGATGGGCGTGGAAGGCGATAGCGGCTCGAGCCTGGAGGCGGTGCTGAAGATTGTCCTGCAGTTGCTGGTGCCCTTTGTTGCCGGGCAACTGGCGCGGCGCTGGATCGGCCCGTGGGTGGCACGCAATGCGCGCTGGCTGAAGAGCGTCGATCAGGGTTCGATCCTGCTGGTGGTCTACACCGCCTTCAGTGATGCGGTGGTCAGCGGCTTGTGGCATGCGGTGGCACCGTTGCGCCTGGCCGGGCTGGTATTGGTCTGTTGCCTGTTGCTGGCCGTGGTGCTGTGGTGCACCAGTGCATTGGGGCGGTGGCTGGGCTTTAACCTGGAAGACCGCATCACCATCCTGTTCGCCGGCTCGAAAAAGAGCATGGCCACCGGTGTGCCGATGGCCCAGGTGCTGTTCGTCGGTGGCGGCATCGGCGCGATGATTTTGCCGTTGATGATCTTCCATCAGATCCAGCTGATGGTGTGTGCGGTGCTGGCGCAGCGTTATGCCGCGCGCAGTCCTGCTCACTCGTGACAGCAATGGGATTTGTCGGCATCCGCGCCCTCATAGCGGTCGTGATGGCGCACCCAGTCCATGGTGCCTTCTTCATTGCGGCCCTTGGGCATCAGGTCGAGGAAGTTGTACGCGCCGACGAGGATGTCCAGGCCTCGGGCATAGCTTGAGTAGGTGTGGAAGATCGTGCCGTCGGCATCGCGATAGAACACGCTCAAGCCGGGCAGTTCGGTTTCGCTACCCGAGTAGGGTTCGTAGTTGTACTGGCTGCTGCCGTCGTCGCTGACGCTGACGCCGAACTCCCGGTTGAAGGGGCTGCCGTGGGACGAAACCCAGGGAAACTTCCAGCCCATGCGCTGCTTGAACGCCTGGAACCGGGCGAAGGGCGCCCGCGACACGGCCACCAGCGAGACATCGTGGTGGGCCAGGTGCAAGTTGGCGCCATCGAAGTGGTCGGCCAGGAACGAGCAGCCGCTGCAGCCTTCGCTCCAACCCTCGTCGAACATGAAGTGATAGACCAGCAACTGACTGCGGCCGGCGAACAGGTCGGCGAGGCTCAGGTGCCCATGCGGGCCTTCGAAGCTGTAGGGCTGCTCGATCCGTACCCAGGGCAGGGCGCGGCGGGCCCTGCTGAGTTCGTCACGCTGATGGGTCAGGGCCTTTTCATGCAGCAGCAACTGTCGGCGGGCACTGAGCCATTCGCTGCGGGAAACCACTTGCGGATTGCGGTAGTTGTCCATGGTCATGCTCCTGCGGGGGAATGTACTCATGGTCGTCCGGGAGCGGGCGGATTCGACAGGGTTGGCGCAACACAAATGCCGGGCTGATGAGCGGTAATGACACGGCGCGAGCTAATCGATTCAGCGTTGTCGCTGACGCTGGATAGGCCTACCATCCATAGGCTTATGAAAAATAAGCCTAAGCTTATAACAAAAGAATGGAGTCCGTGATGATCCCACTGGATCGAATCCTGATGAGTAGCCTGCTGCTGTTTTCAGTCACTGCCGTCAACGCTGCAGACGGTCAGAAAATCTTCAGCCAGGGTGGGCAGAACCCTGCCGCAATGGCCTGTCTGGGCTGTCATGGTGTCGACGGCAAGGGCATGGCCGCAGCCGGTTTTCCGCGCCTTGCCGGGTTGCCGGCGGCTTATCTAAGCAAACAACTGCATGATTTTCGCAGTGGCAGTCGCAAGAACCCGATCATGGAGCCGCTGGCCAAAGCCCTCAGCGATGAGGAAATCCAGGCCGTGACCAGCACCCTGGCAGCCATGCCAAGCGAGCCGGTGGCAGACACCCGCAGGCAGCAGATGGCCGCTGACAGCACACAGAAGCTGGCCTTGTACGGCGACTGGAGTCGCCAGATCCCGGGCTGCGTGCAATGCCATGGCCCCGGCGGTGTCGGGGTGGGCGAGCATTTTCCGCCGTTGGCCCATCAGCCTGCCGCCTACCTGGTGGCGCAGCTCAATGCCTGGCGCGATGGCAGTCGCAGCAACGACCCTAACCAGCTGATGGTTGGCGTCGCCAAGGCCATGAACGATGAGGAAATCAAGGCGGTGGCCGATTACTTTGCCGGTGCCGCCAGCCAGGAGGTCAAGCCATGAAGCCCCTTATGTTCGCAGCCCTGGCCTTGGCCCTGGGGAGCGCCCACGCCGCACCGATTGCCATGGAAGACCAGTCGCAGCTCAAGGTGCCAGCGGCAGGCAGCGCCTCCGGTTTTGTGCCACCGGCGGAAAGCGAATTGCCGGACAACGCCTTCGGCAAGATGGTTCGCGAAGGGCATGCGCTGTTCGTCGACACCAAGCGCCTGATGCCGGACAAGGTCGGTAATGGCCTCAATTGCAGTAACTGTCACCTGGATCAGGGGCGCTTGGGCAACTCGGCGCCGCTTTGGGGCGCGTATCCCATGTACCCGGCGTATCGCAAGAAAAACGACAAGGTCAACACCTTTGCCGAGCGCATCCAGGGCTGCTTCCAGTTCAGCATGAACGGAACGCCGCCAGCCGCGGACAGCGCGCAAATGACGGCGCTATCGGTGTATGCCTACTGGCTGGCGAGCAAGGCGCCGATTGGTGTGGAAACCCCGGGGCGTGGCTATCCCGAGGTAGCGCAGCCGGAGCAGGGGTATGACTTCAAGCGTGGCGAGCAGGTGTATCAGCAGCAGTGCGCGATCTGTCACGGTGCCCAAGGGCAGGGGCAGAAAGTCGCGCAGGACTACGTGATGCCGCCACTCTGGGGCAAGGACTCGTACAACTGGGGCGCGGGCATGCACCGGATCAACACTGCGGCGTCTTTTATCAAATACAACATGCCGCTGGGCAAGCCTGGCAGCCTGAGCGATCAGCAGGCCTGGGATGTCGCCGCCTTCATCAACCGTCATGAACGGCCGCAGGACCCGCGGCTGGTGGAGGGCTCGATCGAGAAGACGCGGGTCAAATACCACGCCAATGATGGCGTCAACCTGTATGGGCAGAAGGTTGAGGGGGTACTGATCGGTAAAGGCGTTTTGTAGCGGGTTTGCGCGGTGGAGCGGTCCGCAACGTCGCGGAGCTCCACCGCCATGGCGATCAATCGCCCGCTTGTGCCTGCAATACCAGTTGCCCGTCAACATCCCTGGCCAGGCCGCTGGCCAGCAGCAACGGCACCAGGCGCTTGTGCAACTGCGGCTCGACGAAGGCGCGCAAGGTATCGAGGTCAAGATTGCCCAGCGCCGGCAGCTCGGCCTTGGTGTACGACAGCCAGGCTTTTTTCAGCACCATCAGCACATCGCTGCCCGCGGTGGTGGCAAAGCGCCGATGCAGTTTTTGCCCGGCCAGCTCGAAGCTGTGGGCGTGCTCGTAGCCCGACTCATCGCCGGCAGTGGCCAGGCAGCGGCTGCAACGGCAGGGACCGTCGCCGAAGGCCTTTTCCAGGTAAGTGTTGAAATCCACCACGGGCTTGAGACCCAGGCGCTTGTCGACTTCGAACAGGTCCGAGGTCAGGTGTTGTTCAGCGGTCAATGTATTTTCCCTGAATAGTCTTGGCGGGGGCGCACAATACCAGTGTTTGGCGCTGCCGGATGTCGATGCGAACGGGATTTTTCCGTGACACTCCATTACCCTAGGCGCCCGCGTGCGTCAGCAGACGCCGATCTATCCGTCGTTGGAGTTCAAGCATGTACAACTACACAGCCACCGTGACCGTCAGCGACGATCTGCATGATGACGTCGAAGCGGTGGAGAACGTCGCGATCCGGGTCGGTCTTGAGGCGGTTACTGAAACCCTGAAAAAAGTGCATTTTGTCGGCACCCTGGCAGCACCCGACAAAGCCACGCACATCTGCGTGACCCTGGACAACGGCCTGAGCTACTACGGCCCGATCGTCAATGGCCACGCTGAACTGGAAGGTGGCTGGATCGCTTTCGAATGCGACATGCTCACCCCGCAGGAACTGGGCCTGTAAGCAGTTGTGGGAGCCAGCCTTGCTGGCGATGCCCGGCGCAGCCGGGCCAGGGCCGCTACGCGCCCCATCGCCGGCAAGGCCGACTCCCACAAATAAGCAAGTGACAGACAGTAGCTCCCACCCCTGCATTGCTTTCCCTACAAAACAGACAACAAGGAAGCTGTATGAACAACGCTCTGTTATCCGTTCAGGAACTGGCCGCGCCCGAGGGCGTCTGCTATGGCTGCGGCTGTTCCCATCCAAGTGGTTTGCACCTCAAAAGCCATTGGCACGATGACGGTATCCATCTGATCAGCCGGCACTCGCCCGACAGCACTTTCCTCGGCTGGCCCGGCTTGGTGTATGGCGGCCTGCTCGCCATGCTGGTCGATTGCCATTCGAACTGGACCGCCATGGCTTACCACTACCGTGCCGAAGGCCGCGAGCCGGGTAGCCTGCCACGGATCGACTGCGTCACTGGCCAGCTCAACCTGACCTACCTCAAGCCCACACCCATGGGCGTCGAGCTGCTGCTCAAGGCCCGGGTCGAAGGTGAGGTAGGGCGCAAGAGCCGGGTGATCTGCGAAGTCTGGGCCGACGATGTGCTGACCGTGAGCGCCGACTCGGTGTTCGTCCGGGTCGACACCGAGAAGCTCAAGCACAAGGCTCACGGTCAGGCTTGAGGCAGCGCCTGGCGCGCCTCAGCGCAGGGTGCTGACCATTTGTCCGAGTACGTCCAGCACAGCGTTGGCCAGCGCTTTTGAGCGTTGGCCGTTCCAGCCGGTTTGCGCGTTAGGCGCATCGTCGTGGTCCTTGAACGGCATCTCCAGGGTCAGCGACAGGCAATCATAAGCCTGGCCAACGCTGTTGGCGCCCAGGGTCAGGTTGGCCTGGCCCGGCGCCGAACGCGGGTAGCCGTGGACCTGCTGGAAGTCGACCGTACGTTTGCACAGGCTGTCGCGGAAGGTTTTTTCCAGGGCTTCGATACGCGGCGTGAAGCCGGGATTGCCTTCGCAGCCGGCGGTGAAGACATGCGGGATTTCCTCATCGCCATGCACGTCGAGGAACATGTCGACGCCGTACTGTTTCATCTGCACCTGGGCGAACAGCACTTCCGGGCTCTTGTCGGTGCTTGCGCTCTGCCAGGCGCGGTTGAGGTCCTGGCCGGCGGCATTGGTGCGCAGATGGCCGCGCAGCGCGCCGTCCGGGTTCATGTTGGCGATCAGGTACAGGTCGGCTTGCTGCAGCAGGGCCTGCAGGGTCGGGTCGTTGTGTTGCAGGCGGTCGATCACGCCTTCCATGAACCACTCGGCCATGTGTTCGCCCGGGTGCTGCTGGGCAATGATCCAGATCTTGCGTTTGCCGCTGGCACCGTCGCCTGCGCGCAGCAGTTGAATGTCACGCCCTTCGACACTACGCCCGGTGGCCAGCAGTTCGACGCCAGGCAGGCTGGTCGCGCGTTCGATCAGTTGATTGTGGCGGGCGCGGGGATAGGGTTCGAAATAGGCGAACCAGGCTTGCGCGTGCTCGGCGTTGAGCGCGAAGCTCAGGGCTTTGCCATCAAACTGGGTAGGCACCCGGAACCAGCTCTGCTGATCATAGGACGCTACCGCCTGATAACCCGTCCAGGCCTCGTTATAGGAGGACTGCCCGGCGTTCTCCAGGATAAAGGTGTGCGCCTGGCCTGGCGTCAGGCCACTGGCTTTGAAATGGAACCACTGGAAGTGATCGCTGTTGGTGTCAGGACGAATCGCCAGGCGCACACGGCGCGGGTCACTGGCATCGTTGATCAGGATATTGCCGGAATCGAAATCGCAGTCGATGTGCAGAGGGGGCAGCGTCACAGTCATCACCAGGCTCCAGTAGCGTTGTTGTGATGCCCACTCTACACGCCTGGATCAGGACCAGAAACCAATCGCTGCCAATGCCGCCAAGGCAAGACCGATGGCCACCGAGCAGCCGCCGATCGACAGCGCCGCGCGCGGTTGACGATACCAGGCGTCATGGCCCAGTTGCCGCGCCGGGGCCAGCAGGGTGCGCCAGCGCAGTTCGGTGGAGTGGAAGGCTTCGCGGTGTTCGGGAGCGGCGTCCAGCCAGCGGCGAAAATCAATGCGTTCACTGGCGGTGACCTGCGGGCTTTGCAGGCGCACGTACCACTGGCCGGCCATGCTCGCCAGCACGTCACGCTGCGGGCGTACGCTCTGCAGGGCCTGGTTCATGTGGCGCTCCACCGTCAGCGCAGGCAGGTCCAGGCGCTCGGCGATGGCGGCAAAACTCAGCTGGTCGAGGCGGCTGAGCAGAAAGACCTGCTGGACGCGACGCGGCAACTTCTTCAATTGCTGCAGCAGGGTATCGTCAGTCAGGTCCTGGGAATGGGGATGATGCTCAAGGGGCAGCAACAGACGGGTCATGTACAAGCTCCTTGCTGAATAAGGGGGAGGGGGCGTCCTCCGTGACGCGATAACAGCTTAGTCGTAACGAGATTGATTCTCAAGTGCTAATTCCGCAAAGCGCTGTTACACGCTTCACCACGCGACATTCATTTGCTATCATCGCGGCCATTCAAGCAACACCCGCCTTCATTAGCCTGAAGAGCCAAAAAAAAGACCCGGCAAAAAGCCGGGTCAAAAACCGTGATTAGCCTGATGAGGAGATAATCTGAGAGTCCGACCTAAGGGCTTTCAGGTTATCCAACCAGTCTCGCGACCAGTTGTGAGCAATAATAATCGTTATCATTTGCAAGTCAAATGAATTTTCTGTCATTCCGTAAAAATCTTTTACCGAATGCGCTCCCTCGTTCAATAAACGGCTCTAGCGCCGTTATCGCAGCGACTCCCCACGTATCCTTCCTGTGCTCGTTCAAGACCTCTGTTGCGTGACCGACAGATGTTCGAACACAGTCCTGGCCGTATTGACCATGTGTGCCACCGCCAGCACCTGATCCCGCTGTGTGCCCTGCAGGCCATTGGCCGACTCGTGTGCCGTGGCTGCTGCCCAGCGCAGTAGCTCGGTCGCATGCTCGGCGGTCCGGGTTTGGTCGAGGCCCTCGCGCGGCACCAGCCAACTGGCCTGTGCCGAGTCGGCGGGTGGGCTCGGGTTCAGGTAGAAATCCAGTGCACGCCGGGCGGCATCGCTGTTGCTCAGGGACTCGTTGTCCAGGGTGAGATCCTTTTCAGAAAGTGTCTGTTTCATGCGGCAGCCTGCCTTGTGAATGAACAATGATCGGACATGGCAAAGATTAATACGTTTTGTAGTTGCTACTAATCTTTAAATACTACAATTTGTGTATTGAGCGCCATGGGGCAGTCCGTATCGTGCCAGCGATGGATAATTGGACTGATCTGGTTAAAGCCAGGATGCGTGACATCAACCTCACGCAGGAAAAACTCGCCGAGCGCCTCGGCTACACGCAGGGCGCCGTGGGCCATTGGCTGTGCGAGAGACGCCAGCCGAAACTGCAGATGATCAACCAGATTCTGGTGGAGGTGGGGTTCCCGCCGCTGCAGATGGTGTATCCCCACCAGTTGCGGGAAAACAGCGGTGTTTATGAAGCCAACGCGTTCCCGCTGGCCGTGACCGGTGCCGACGGCCAACGGCACGAATTGTATTTTCGCTATCCGCTGCTGAGTTGGGACGATGTGGACCTGACCGAGGTGCCGGAGGGCGCTGAGCGCCAGGCGAGCGACTATGCGGCGCAAGGGCGCGGGTACTGGTTACGTGTCGAAGGTGATGCGATGACCGCGCCGATGGGCTTGAGCGTGCCGCAAGGCATGTTGATCCTGGTCGACAGCGGTATTGCCGCCGAGCCCGGCAAGCTGTTGATCGCCCGCTCAGCGGACAGCACGGCGACGGTGTTTCGCCAGTTGATCGAGGAGGGTGGTCAGCGCTATCTGAAGCCGCTCAACCCGACCTATCCCAAGGCGCTGTTTACCGAGCAGACCCAAGTGCTGGGTGT
Organism: Pseudomonas sp. GW821-FHT10B02; assembly: GCF_059415665.1. NCBI lineage: Bacteria > Pseudomonadati > Pseudomonadota > Gammaproteobacteria > Pseudomonadales > Pseudomonadaceae > Pseudomonas > Pseudomonas sp. GW821-FHT10B02. Next base: position 93,811 of record NZ_JBWKNR010000017.1, read on the forward strand.
GGTGGTGCAGGCGTTGATGAAGTTCTAAACACTTTGGTACTCATCTGCCGGAGACTGTTTGTGGGAGCCGGCCTTGCCGGCGATGCCCGGCGCAGCCGGGCCAGGGGTGCCAGGTACCGAATGCGGACCGTCCCATCGCCGGCAAGGCCGGCTCCCACAGTTAACCAGCTGACAGACAGTTGCTCCCACTCAGGCCTCTTCCAGCTCTACCAGCACAGCCCCTTCACTGACCATCTCGCCTTCCTGGCAAAACAGCGCTTTGACCGTCCCGGCCTGGGGCGCACGGATGCTGTGTTCCATTTTCATCGCTTCCAGCACCACTAGCTGAGTACCGGCCTCTACCGCCTGACCGACCTCCACCAGCACCCGCACGATACTGCCGTTCATGGGCGCGCTGAGGCCGCCCTGGTGGCTGTGGCTGGCATCGGCCTCGGCAATCGGATCGAAGGGCGTCACTGCGTGCAGTTCACCGTCCCACTGCAGGTACAGGGTGGCGCCACGGCGGATCGCCAGGTGCTGGCGGCGCACACCGTTGTCGTCGATGAGCAACTGCTCGCCTGCAAGCTTCAGGGCCGGTGCCGCGGCGTGGGTGAGGCTCAACGCCTGGCTCTGGCCATTGCTGTTCAGGTGCAGGCTGATCTGCGCCGGTACCCCGGCACGGAAACCGCTGTTGGCCGCCCACGGCGAATGGCGATCGTCCTGGCGCGGTGCCAGTGGCTGACTCTGGATGTAGGCTTCGCCCGCCGCTTGCCAGAACAGCGCCGGCAAGGGCTGCGGTGCCGGCAGCAGTTGTTCCTGATAGCGCGGGATGAAGCCGGTATCCAGTTCGGCGCTGGCAAACGCCGGGTGGGCCAGAATGCGCCGCAGGAAGGCGATGTTGGTCTTCAGGCCGCCAATGGCAAACTCGTCGAGCATCGCCAGCAAGCGCAGGCGCGCCTGTTCGCGGGTCTGGCCCCAGGCAATCAGCTTGCCCAGCATCGGGTCGTAGAACGGCGAAATGCTGTCGCCCTCGCTGACGCCACTGTCGACCCGACGGCCTTCGCCGAGTGCCGACTCGCGGTACAGCGCCAGGTGTCCGGTGGCCGGCAGGAAGTCGTTGGCCGGGTCTTCGGCATACAGCCGCACTTCGATGGCATGGCCGTTCAGCGGCACCTGATCCTGGGTGATCGGCAACGGCTCGCCGCACGCCACACGGATCTGCCAGGCGACCAGGTCGAGACCGGTGATGGCCTCGGTGACCGGGTGCTCGACCTGCAGGCGGGTGTTCATCTCCATGAAGAAGAACTCGCCACGGGCATCGAGCAGAAACTCGACGGTGCCCGCACCGACATAGCCAATGGCCTGCGCGGCCTTGACCGCAGCCTCGCCCATGGCCTGGCGCTGGGCGTTGCTCAAGCCCGGGGCCGGGGCTTCTTCGACGACTTTCTGGTGGCGGCGCTGGATCGAGCAGTCGCGCTCGTTGAGGTACAGGCAGTTGCCGTGCTGGTCGGCAAACACCTGGATCTCGACGTGACGTGGCTTGAGTACGTATTTCTCCACCAGCATGCGCGCGTCGCCGAACGAGGACTGCGCTTCACGCTGGGCCGAGGCCAGGGCTTCGCCGAGCTGGCTTTCGCTCTCGACGACTTTCATGCCCTTGCCGCCACCGCCGGCGGTGGCTTTGAGCAGCACCGGATAGCCGATTTTCTCGGCAGCGGCGCGGAAGGTTTCGAGGTCCTGGGCTTCGCCGTGGTAGCCCGGCACCAGCGGCACACCGGCTTGTTCCATCAGGGCTTTGGCCGCCGACTTGCTGCCCATGGCGTCGATGGCGCTGGCCGGTGGGCCGAGGAAGATCAGCCCGGCCTGTTCGATGGCGCGGGCAAAGCCGGCGTTCTCGGACAGGAAGCCGTAGCCCGGGTGAATCGCCTGGGCGCCGCTGGCTTTGGCAGCGGCCAGCAGTTTGTCGATGTCCAGGTAGCTTTCAGCGGCTTTGGCGCCGCCCAGGTCAACGCGGATATCGGCTTCGCGGCTGTGCCGGGCATCGCGGTCGATGGCGCTGTGCACGGCGACGGTGGTCAGGCCCAGGGCCTTGGCGGTGCGCATCACCCGGCAGGCGATTTCGCCACGGTTGGCAACCAGCAGGGTGGTCAACGGCGTACGGGTCATGGGCGCGGCTCCTTGTTCGACGATTCGGCCTGCCAGGCCGGGCTGCGTTTTTCCAGGAAGGCGCGCAAGCCTTCCTGCCCCTCGGGGCTGACCCGGATACGGGCGATGGCGTTCTCGCAGTAGCGGCGCAGGGCCGGGGTCAGTTGGCCATGGCCGACTTCACGCAGCAGCTCTTTGCTGGCGCGCATGGCCTGCGGGCTGTTGAGCAGCAGGTTGTCGATCCATTGTTCGACCGCCTGTTCAAGCTCGGCAGCAGGATAGGCTTCGGCCAGCAGGCCCAGTTCACGGGCGCGTTCGCCACTGAAGCGCTCGGCGGTCAGGGCATAACGGCGCGCGGCACGTTCACCCATGGCCTGCACCACGAACGGGCTGATCACCGCAGGCGCCAGGCCGATGCGTACTTCCGACAGGCACAGTTGCGCGTCAACGGCGCCGATGGCCATGTCGCAGCAACTGATCAGGCCCAGCGCACCGCCGAAGGCGGCACCCTGGACCACGGCCAGGGTCGGCACCTTGAGCTTGGCCAGGTTGTACATCAGTTCGGCCAGCTCGCGGGCATCGTCGAGGTTGGTGCTGTAATCCAGCGCCGCCGACTGCTGCATCCAGGCCAGGTCGGCACCGGCACTGAAGTGCCGGCCACGGCCGCGCAGCAGGACGAAGCGCAGGCTGGCGTCGGCGCCGAGCTGGTCGATGGCCAGGATCAGCTCGCGGATCATCTGCGCGTTGAAGGCATTGTTCTTGTCTTCCCGGCTTAGCCACAGGGTGGCGAAACCACGGGGGTCCTTGATCAGTTCAAGGGTAGTGAAGTCGCTCATGGTCACATCCGGAAAATGCCGAAACGGCTTTGTTCGATCGGTGCGTTGAGGGCGGCGGACAACGCCAGGCCAAGAATCTCGCGAGTTTGCGCCGGGTCAATGACACCGTCGTCCCACAAGCGGGCGCTGGAGTAGTAGGGGTGGCCCTGGTGCTCGTACTGGTCGAGGATTGGCTGCTTGAGCCGTGCTTCGTCCTCGGCGCTGAACGGATGGCCACTGCGCTCGCTCTGTTCGCGCTTGACCTGGGCCAGCACGCCGGCCGCCTGTTCGGCACCCATCACGCCGATGCGCGCGTTCGGCCACATCCACAGGAAGCGTGGATCGTAGGCGCGGCCACACATGCCGTAGTTGCCCGCACCGAAACTGCCGCCGATGATCACGGTGAACTTCGGCACCTGGGCGCAGGCCACTGCGGTCACCAGCTTGGCACCGTGCTTGGCGATGCCGCCGGCTTCGTATTTCTGCCCGACCATGAAGCCGGTGATGTTCTGCAGGAACAGCAGCGGAATGCCGCGCTGGCAGGCCAGTTCAATGAAGTGCGCGCCTTTTTGCGCAGCTTCGGCGAACAGAATGCCGTTGTTGGCGAGGATCGCTACCGGATAGCCGTGCAGGTGAGCAAAGCCACACACCAGGGTGGTGCCGAACAACGCCTTGAATTCATCGAACACCGAGCCGTCGACCAGGCGGGCAATCACTTCACGCACGTCGAACGGCTGCTTGGCGTCGGCCGGTACCACGCCGTACAGCTCCTGAGCGTCGTACAGCGGTGCAATCGGCGCCTGCTGTGTCAGTTTGCCCAGCTTGTGCCAGTTGAGGTTGGCCACGCAGCGCCGGGCGATGGCCAGGGCATGCTCGTCGTTGTCGGCATAGTGGTCGGCAACGCCACTGGTCTTGCAGTGCACGTCGGCGCCACCGAGGTCTTCGGCGCTGACCACTTCACCGGTCGCCGCTTTGACCAGTGGTGGGCCGGCAAGAAAGATCGTCGCCTGCTGGCGGACCATGATCGCCTCGTCGGCCATGGCCGGCACATAGGCGCCGCCCGCAGTGCACGAGCCCATGACCACGGCAATCTGCGGGATCCCCAGGGCACTCATATTGGCCTGGTTGAAGAAGATCCGCCCGAAGTGCTCGCGGTCCGGGAACACTTCATCCTGGCGCGGCAGGTTGGCGCCGCCGGAGTCCACCAGGTATAGGCAGGGCAGGCGGTTCTGCAGGGCAATGGCCTGGGCGCGCAGGTGTTTTTTCACGGTCAGCGGGTAGTAGGAGCCGCCTTTGACCGTGGCGTCGTTGGCCACGATCATGCATTCGACACCTTCGACCCGGCCGATCCCGGCGATCACGCCAGCGGCCGGAACGTCTTCGCCGTACACCGCATGCGCCGCCAGCTGGCCGACCTCGAGGAACGGTGAGCCGGGGTCGAGCAGGCGGTCAATACGCTCGCGCGGCAGCAGTTTGCCCCGCGAGGTGTGGCGCTCCTGGGCCTTGTGGCCGCCGCCCTCGTGGACCTTGGCCAGCAAGGTACGCAGAGCCTGGACCTGTTCAAGCATGGCCGCGCTATTGGTGGCAAACTCGGCCGAACGCGGGTTGATCTGGGTGTGCAGGGTAGCCATGGGCGCGTTGTCCTTGTGCTCAGCGGGTTTCGTTGAACAGTTCGCGCCCGATCAGCATCCGGCGGATTTCGCTGGTGCCGGCGCCGATCTCGTAGAGCTTGGCGTCGCGCAGCAGGCGACCGGCCGGGAACTCGTTGATGTAGCCGTTGCCACCGAGGATCTGGATCGCTTCGAGGGCCATCTGGGTGGCGCGTTCGGCGGTGTAGAGAATCACCCCGGCAGCGTCCTTGCGCGTGGTTTCGGCGCGATCGCAGGCCTGGGCCACGGCATACAGGTAAGCGCGGCTGGCATTGAGCTGGGTGTACATATCGGCGATCTTGCCCTGGATCAGCTGGAACTCACCGATGCTTTGGCCGAACTGCTTGCGGTCGTGGATGTACGGCACCACCAGGTCCATACAGGCCTGCATGATCCCGGTCGGGCCGCCGGAGAGCACCACGCGCTCGTAGTCCAGGCCGCTCATCAGCACTTTCACGCCGCCGTTGAGCACACCGAGGATGTTCTCCTTCGGCACTTCGACGTTGTCGAAGAACAGCTCGCAGGTGTTGGAGCCGCGCATGCCCAGTTTGTCGAACTTGTTGCTGCGGCTGAAGCCTTTCCAGTCACGCTCGACAATAAAGGCGGTGATGCCGTGCGGGCCTTTGTCCAGATCGGTCTTGGCGTAGATCACATAGGTGTTGGCGTCGGGGCCGTTGGTGATCCAGGTCTTGCTGCCGTTGAGGACGAAATGGTCGCCGCGCTCTTCGGCGCGCAGCTTCATCGACACTACGTCGGAGCCGGCATTCGGTTCGCTCATGGCCAGGGCGCCGATGTGCTCGCCGCTGATCAGCTTGGGCAGGTACTTGGCCTTCTGTTCGGCGTTGCCGTTGCGGTTGATCTGGTTGACGCAGAGGTTTGAGTGGGCGCCGTAGGAGAGGGCGACCGAGGCCGAGCCGCGGCTGATTTCTTCCATGGCCACCACGTGGGCCAGGTAGCCCAGGCCGGCGCCGCCGTATTCTTCGCTGACGGTGATGCCGAGCAGGCCCATGTCGCCGAACTTGCGCCACATATCGGCGGGGAACAGGTTGTCCTGGTCGATCTGCGCGGCGCGCGGCGCCAGCTCGGTGGCAACGAAGGACTGCACCTGGTCGCGCAGCATGTCGATGGTTTCGCCCAGGGCGAAGTTCAGGGTCGGATAATGCATGCGGGCACCTTCTGTTGTTTATTGTTGGAGTTTCATCGCGGGGCTGTGGGAGCGGGCTTGCCCCGCGATCAGCAATCACCTTTACGTTAACGTAAACCTGAGCCGTGCGACTGTCAATCTCGCCATGACCTTTACGTTAACGTAAATATGCGCCAGAGTAAGACCCGCTTGAATCAGCTCCCAGAACAACCACAACAAGGGATCGCCATGAATCAACCGAGCTATACCCAGGGGCGTCAGGACAAGCCCTTGCTGGCCATGACTATCGGCCAGGCGTTTGACAATACCGTGTCACGTTTCGCTGATCGCGAGGCCCTGGTGGTGCGCCACCAGCAGCTGCGCTACAGCTGGCAGCAATTGGCTGACAGCGTTGACCATCACGCCCGGGCACTGATGGCCCTGGGCCTGAAGAGCGGCGATCGCCTGGGGATCTGGGCACCGAACTGCGCGCAGTGGTGCATTGCCCAGTTCGCTACAGCGAAGATCGGCGTGATCCTGGTCAACATCAACCCGGCCTACCGCACCAGCGAACTTGAGTATGTGCTCAAACAGTCAGGTTGCCAGTGGCTGATCTGCGCCGGGGCATTCAAAACCTCCGACTACCACGCCATGCTCGCTGAGTTGCTGCCCGACCTTGACGGGCAACAGCCTGGGCAACTGAGCTGCGAACGGTTGCCGGAGCTGCGCGGGCTGATCAGCCTGGATGCCGCGCCACCTGTGGGCTTTCTGCCCTGGAACGGGTTGGCGGCACTGGCCGGGCAGACCACTTTGGCCGACTACCAGGCACGTCAGCAAAGCCTGCAGTTCGATCAGCCGGTGAATATCCAGTACACCTCCGGCACCACCGGCTTCCCCAAGGGCGCGACCCTCAGCCATTACAACATCCTCAACAATGGCTACATGGTCGGGGAAAGCCTGGGCCTGAGCGAGCAGGACCGTATGGTGATCCCGGTGCCGTTGTATCACTGCTTCGGCATGGTCATGGGCAACCTGGGCTGCGTCACCCATGGCAGCACCATGATCTATCCCAATGACGCCTTCGACCCCTTGCTCACCCTCGGCACGGTCGCGGAAGAACAGGCCACCGCGCTGTATGGTGTGCCGACCATGTTCATCGCCATGCTCGACCATCCCCAGCGCGGCGATTTCGACCTGTCGAGCTTGCGCACCGGGATCATGGCCGGTGCCACTTGTCCGATCGAAGTAATGCGCCGGGTGATCGATCAGATGCACATGAGCGAGGTGCAGATTGCTTACGGCATGACTGAAACCAGCCCGGTGTCCCTGCAAACCGGCGCCGATGACGAGCTGGAACTGCGGGTGACCACGGTCGGGCGCACCCAGCCGCAGCTGGAGAGCAAGATTGTCGACGAACACGGCTGCATCGTCCCGCGTGGGCAGATGGGCGAACTGTGCACGCGCGGTTACAGCGTGATGCTTGGTTACTGGGGCAACCCGGAGGCCACCCATGAGTCCATCGACCCGGCCGGCTGGATGCACACCGGCGACCTGGCGACCATGGATGAAGCGGGTTACGTGTGCATTGCCGGGCGCAACAAGGACATGATCATTCGCGGCGGCGAGAACATCTATCCGCGTGAACTGGAGGAGTTTTTCTTCACCCACCCGGCGGTGGCGGATGTGCAGGTGATCGGCATTCCGGATGAGCGCTATGGCGAAGAGATCGTGGCCTGGATCAAGTTTCACCCCGGCCACAGCGCCAGCGAGATCGAACTGCAGCAGTGGTGCAAGAGCCGCATTGCCCACTTCAAGACCCCGCGTCACTTCCGCTTTGTCGATGAGTTTCCGATGACGGTGACCGGCAAGGTGCAGAAGTTCCGCATGCGCGAAATCAGTATCGAAGAACTCGCCAGGCGCTAAAACCGCGTATCGCCGGCAAGGCCGGCTCCCACAGGGCCCAGTGCATGCTGGTCGGCTGTGGGAGCTGGCCTTGCCAGTGATCGTGGCCACCTCGATGTAAAAATTATCCTCTACGCTTTCACTGGCGGCTCGTCGCTTGGCGGGTCGCCGACGGTGGGCGGCACGGTCGGCTTGACCGGCAATTCATCGGGCTCCTCATCCGGCACCTCAGGCGGTAATGTCGGGTCGTCTATATTCGGATCGGGCGTTTCTGCCGGGATGGGAATGTTCATGGCCTGACCTCGCAACGGGGCTGGAAATGTTCGGGTTCAGTGGTTTTCGACTGCTGGCAGGCGCAATCGCTCATTTTTTTTGAACCCCACGCTCGCCACCGGCTCTGAACTCTTACCGCCATCTGGTAACGGAGCAACGTTCGATGACCCGCGATGAGCCCTTCGAAACCGACCGCTTGGCCCCGGCAAACGATCAACCCGAGCAGGCCATCAGCCTGTCCCAGGCGCTGCTGGAACCGCGCATCGTGATCGAGAACACCCAGCCGGTGCTCGATGGCGGGCTGTTTGCGGTCAAGGCGGTGGTCGGCGAAACGATCGAGGTGAGCAGCAAGGTCTATGCCGACGGTCATGACGTGCTGGCGGTCAGGCTTAACTGGCGCCAGGCCCACAGCCGGCGTTGGCATTGCGTCCCGATGAGCTTTGTCGTCAATGACCTGTGGCAGGCACGGTTCAGCGTGAGCGAGCAGGGGCGGCACCTGTTCAGTATCGAAGCCTGGATCGATCCCTTCGCCACTTATTGCCACGATCTGGAAAAGAAATTCAACGCCGGCCTAGCCGTGCCGCTGGAGCTGCAGGAAGGCTTGCTGTTGCTCGAGCAGAATATCCAGCGCAGTCACGGCCCGCTGCGGGAACAGTTGCAGGCACTGCACCAGGCGTTGCCGGGCCTGCCAGCCGAAGAGCAGGTGGCCCGGCTGCTGCACCCTGACACCGCCGTGTTGATGAGCGAGGCCGACCATCGCACTTATTTGAGCCGCAGCCCCGAATACCCGGTGGATGTGGAGCGCCAGCAGGCGGTGTTTGCCAGCTGGTATGAGCTGTTTCCCCGCTCGATCACCGACGATCCCGAACGCCATGGCACCTTCAACGATGTCCATGAGCGCTTGCCGATGCTCCGCGACATGGGCTTTGACGTGCTGTACTTCCCACCGATCCATCCGATCGGCATGCGCTACCGCAAGGGCCGCAACAATGCCCTGGAGGCCGAGCCGGATGACCCGGGCAGCCCTTATGCGATCGGCAGCGAAGAGGGTGGGCATGAGGCGATCCATCCGCAGCTGGGCAGTCGCGAGGATTTTCGCCGGCTGGTCGCCGCCGCTGCCGAGCACGGCCTGGAGATAGCCCTGGACTTCGCCATCCAGTGCTCCCAGGACCACCCCTGGCTCAAGGAGCACCCGGGGTGGTTCTCCTGGCGTCCGGACGGCAGCATTCGCTACGCGGAAAACCCGCCGAAAAAGTACCAGGACATCGTCAATGTCGACTTCTATGCCGCAGAAGCCGTGCCGTCGTTGTGGCTGGCCCTGCGCGATGTCGTGCTGGGCTGGGTGCAGGAAGGGGTGAAGATGTTCCGGGTCGACAACCCGCACACCAAGCCGCTGCCGTTCTGGCACTGGATGATCGCCAACATCCGCAGCCGGCACCCCGAGGTGATTTTCCTCGCCGAGGCCTTTACCAAACCGGCAATGATGGCGCGCCTGGGCAAGGTCGGTTACTCCCAGAGCTATAGCTATTTCACCTGGCGCAACACCAAGGCCGAACTGCAAAGCTACTTCGAAGAACTCAACCAGCCGCCGTGGTGCTACTGCTACCGGCCGAACTTCTTCGTCAACACCCCGGACATCAATCCGTTTTTCCTGCATGAATCCGGCCGCGCCGGTTTTCTCATCCGCGCCGCCCTGGCGACCATGGGCTCGGGGTTATGGGGCATGTATTCAGGCTTTGAACTGTGCGAGGCGACACCGATCCCGGGCAAGGAGGAGTACCTGGATTCGGAGAAGTACCAGATCCGCCCGCGGGACTTCAGCCAGCCTGGCAACATCATCGCCGAGATCGCCCAACTCAACCGTATCCGCCGCCAGAACCCGGCGTTGCAGACGCACCTGGGCGTGGCCTTCTACAACGCCTGGAACGACAACATCCTGTACTTCGGCAAGCGCACCGCCGCACGCGACAACTTCATCCTGATTGCCGTCAGCCTCGACCCGCACAACGCCCAGGAAGCGCATTTCGAATTGCCGCTGTGGGAGCTGGGCCTGGATGACAACGCCGACACCTTTGGTGAAGACCTGATGACCGGCCACCGCTGGACCTGGCACGGCAAGCGCCAATGGATGCGCATCGAGCCCTGGCATTTGCCGTTTGCTGTCTGGCGTATCGAAAAAGCCCTCTAGAAAGGAGTCGACCATGGCCAAGCGAAGCCGCCCGGCAGCCTTCATCGACGACCCGTTGTGGTACAAGGACGCGATCATCTATCAGGTGCACGTCAAATCCTTCTTCGACTCGAACAACGACGGCATCGGTGATTTTCCCGGCCTGATCGCCAAGCTCGACTACATCGCCGAACTTGGGGTCAACACCCTCTGGCTGTTGCCGTTCTACCCCTCGCCGCGCCGTGACGATGGCTACGACATCGCCGAGTACAAGGCCGTGCACCCGGACTACGGCACCCTGGCCGATGTGAAGCGCTTTATCGCCGAGGCGCACAAGCGCGGCCTGCGGGTGATCACCGAACTGGTCATCAACCACACCTCCGACCAGCATCCCTGGTTCCAGAGGGCCCGGCGCGCCAGGCCCGGCAGCAAGGCCCGGGATTTCTACGTGTGGTCCGACACTGACCAGAAGTATGACGGCACGCGGATCATCTTTCTCGACACGGAGAAGTCCAACTGGACATGGGACCCGGTGGCCGGCCAGTACTTCTGGCACCGTTTCTATTCGCACCAGCCAGACCTCAACTTCGACAACCCGCAGGTGCTCAAGGCGGTGATCGAGGTGATGCGCTACTGGCTCGATCTGGGGATCGACGGCCTGCGCCTGGATGCCATCCCGTACCTGATCGAGCGCGACGGCACCAACAACGAAAACCTGCCCGAGACCCATCAGGTACTCAAGCAGATTCGCGCCGAGATCGACGCCAACTACCCCGACCGCATGCTCCTGGCCGAGGCCAACCAGTGGCCGGAAGACACCCAGCTGTATTTCGGTGAAGGGCAGGGCGACGAGTGCCATATGGCCTTTCACTTCCCGCTGATGCCGCGCATGTACATGGCCGTGGCCCAGGAAGACCGCTTTCCGATCACCGACATCCTGCGTCAGACCCCGGAGATCCCGGCCAACTGCCAATGGGCGATCTTCCTGCGCAACCACGATGAACTGACCCTGGAGATGGTCACCGACCGCGAGCGTGACTACCTGTGGAATTACTACGCCGAAGACCGCCGGGCGCGGATCAACCTGGGTATTCGCCGACGCCTGGCGCCGCTGATGCAACGTGACCGGCGGCGGGTGGAGTTGCTCAGCAGTCTGCTGCTGTCGATGCCCGGCACGCCGACCCTGTACTACGGCGACGAGATCGGCATGGGCGACAACATCTACCTGGGCGACCGCGATGGCGTACGCACGCCGATGCAGTGGTCGATCGACCGCAACGGCGGCTTCTCCCGCGCCGACCCTGCGCGCCTGGTGCTGCCACCGATCATGGACCCGCTATACGGCTTTGCCTCGGTCAATGTCGAAGCCCAGGCGCACGACCCGCATTCGCTGTTGAACTGGAACCGCCGCTTGCTGGCGGTGCGCAAACAGCAAAAGGCCTTTGGGCGCGGCAGCCTGCGCATGCTCTCGCCGAGCAACCGGCGGATTCTGGCCTACCTGCGTGAGTACACCGGCCCGGACGGCAAGCGCGAAATCATCCTCTGCGTGGCCAATGTCTCGCGTGCGGCGCAAGCCGCCGAACTCGACCTGTCGCAGTACGCCGACAGCGTGCCGGTTGAGATGCTCGGCGGCAGTGCCTTCCCGCCTATCGGCCAGTTGCCGTTCCTGCTGACCTTGGCGCCCTATGGGTTCTACTGGTTCCTGCTGGCCGCCAAGGACCAGATGCCCAGCTGGCATGTGGAACCAGCGCAGAGCCTGCCGGAGTTCACCACCCTGGTACTGAAAAAGCGCATGGAGGAGCTGCTCGAAGAGCCCGCGCGCAGCACCTTGCAAGACAGCATCCTGCCCCAGTACCTGCCCAAGCGCCGCTGGTTCGCTGGCAAGGAAACCGGTATCGAGCACGTGCAGATCGCTTACGGTGTGCGCTTTGGTACCGCCACGTACCCCGTATTACTGAGTGAGATTGAAGTCACCAGCGCCGGCCAGAACAGCCGTTACCAATTGCCCTTCGGCTTTGTCGGTGAGGACCAGATCACCAGCGCCCCCCTGCAGCAACTGGCCCTGGCACGGGTCCGGCGTGGACGCCAGGTGGGGCTGATCACCGATGGCTTCGTCCTTGAAAGCTTTATCCATGCCGTGCTGCTTGCCTGCCGGGATGCTGTCCGCCTGCCGTGCGCTGAAGGTGAACTGCGCTTTCACGCCACCGAACAACTGGCAGCCCTGAACCTGGCCGACGATGCCCAGGTGCGCTACCTCTCTGCCGAACAGTCCAACAGCTCGGTGGTGGTCGGCGGCAGCCTGGTGCTCAAGCTGATTCGGCGGATCAACCCCGGGGTACACCCGGAGCTGGAGATGAGCGCCTACCTGACCGCTGCCGGGTTCGGCAATATCTCGCCGTTGCTGGGCTGGGTGAGCCGGGTGGACAGCCAGCAGCAGCCGCATTTGCTGATGATCGCCCAAGGCTATCTGAGCAATCAGGGCGATGCCTGGGACTGGAGCCAGAACAACCTCGAACGCGCCATTCGTGACGAACTGGAGCCCGCAAACGCGGTGCAGGAAGGCCACACCAATGCCTTGCAGGACCTGGCCGGTTTTGCCGCCATGCTCGGCCAGCGTCTGGGTGAAATGCACCTGTTGCTGGCGGCGCCGAGCAAAGACCCGGCGTTCCGGCCGCGGCCCAGCACCGCGCGTGACTGCCAGGCCTGGGGCAAACACATCGGCGCCCAGCTGAGCCGCGCCCTGGAGCTGTTGCAGACGCACCGGGCGGAGCTGGACAGCGACAGCCAGGCGCTGGTCGACGAGCTTGTGCAGCAACGTCAGGACCTGCTGGCCACTGTCGCCACCTTGAGCGCCCAGGTCCAGGGCGGGCTGTTGATGCGCGTGCACGGTGACCTGCACCTGGGGCAGGTGCTGGTGGTGCAGGGTGATGCCTACCTGATCGACTTCGAAGGTGAACCGGCCCGGCCGCTGGAAGAACGGCGTGCCAGACACAGTCCTTACAAGGATGTCAGCGGCGTGTTGCGATCCTTCGACTATGCTGCTGCCATGGTGCTGCGCAGTGCCTCCAGTGTCGACCTCTCGGACAGTGCCCGCCAGGCCCGTCAGCGAGTCGCCAGGCGTTATCTGCACCAGGCCCGACATGCCTTTGTCGAGGCCTACGGGCTGGCCACCGCGGCCATGCCTCATGCCTGGGAACATGCCGACGGCGAGCGTGCGGCACTGGAACTGTTCAGCCTGGAAAAGGCTGCCTACGAAATTCTGTATGAAGCCGAAAACCGCCCAAGTTGGTTGGCCGTGCCTTTGCATGGCCTGTATGGCCTGACAAGTACCTGGGGAGAAAGCTGAATGAATCAACGCAAGCGCGAGGAAGGCGGGCTGGATCAACGTGACATCGATGCCCTGGTCAGGGCCGAGCATGCTGACCCGTTCGCTGTGCTTGGCCCGCACCCTGATGGTGCAGGCGGCCAGTTTGTCCGCGCCTATTTGCCCAATGCCTTGAGCGTGCAGGCCCTGGCCCGTGACGACGGGCGGCTGCTGGGTGAGCTGGAGCAGCAACCGGTGCCGGGCCTGTTCATTGCCCATCTGCCTGAGCAGCAACCCTATGTGCTGCGGATTCAGTGGGCCAGCGGTGAGCAGGTCACCGAAGACACCTATAGCTTCGGCCCGTTGCTGGGGGACATGGACCTGTACCTGTTCGCCGAGGGCAACCACCGTGACCTCGCCGCCAGCATGGGCGCGCAGCCGCTGCTGATCGACGGTATCGAGGGTGTGCGTTTTTCCGTGTGGGCGCCCAACGCCCGGCGGGTGTCGGTGGTCGGCGATTTCAACAACTGGGACGGCCGTCGCCATCCGATGCGCCTGCGCCATAGCGCGGGTGTCTGGGAACTGTTCGTACCGCGCCTGCAGGCCGGGGAGGCCTACAAGTACGAAGTGCTGGGGCGCGAAGGCATTCTGCCACTCAAGGCCGATCCGCTGGCACGGGCCAGCGAACTGCCGCCGAGCACGGCGTCAAAGGTCGCCGGCCCGCTGGCCTATGACTGGCAGGACCAGCAGTGGATGCAGGAACGTGGGGACCGCCAGGCCACCACTGCGCCGCTGTCGATCTACGAATTGCACGCCGGCTCCTGGCAATGCGAAGTGGACGACACCGGCGAAGTGGCGCGCTTCTACAACTGGCGCGAACTGGCCGAACGCCTGGTGCCCTACATCCAGAAAACCGGCTTCACCCATATCGAGCTGATGCCGATCATGGAGCACCCCTTCGGCGGCTCCTGGGGCTACCAGCCGCTGTCGCTGTTCGCGCCTACCGCGCGCTATGGCTCGGCCGAAGACTTCGCCGCTTTCGTCGATGCCTGCCACCAGGCGCAGATCGGCGTGATCCTCGACTGGGTGCCGGCGCATTTCCCCACCGACAGCCATGGCCTGGCGCGTTTCGACGGCACCGCTTTGTATGAATACGAGAACCCGCTGGAAGGCTTTCACCAGGATTGGGACACCCTGATCTACAACCTCGGACGTACCGAAGTGCACGGCTTCATGCTGGCCTCGGCGCTGCACTGGCTCAAACACTTTCATATCGACGGCCTGCGCGTCGATGCCGTGGCCTCGATGCTTTACCGTGATTACTCGCGCAAGGCAGGCGAATGGGTGCCCAACCGCCACGGTGGACGCGAGAACCTGGAAGCCATCGATTTCCTCCGCCACCTCAACGACGTCGTTGCCATCGAAGCGCCGGGTGCGCTGATGATCGCTGAAGAGTCCACGGCCTGGCCCGGCGTCAGCCAGCCGACCCAGCAGGGCGGCCTGGGTTTTAACTACAAGTGGAACATGGGCTGGATGCACGACACCCTGCACTACATCCAGAACGACCCGATCCACCGCACCTACCACCACAACGAAATGAGCTTCGGCCTGATCTATGCCTATTCCGAGCATTTCATCCTGCCGATCTCCCACGATGAAGTGGTGCATGGCAAGCATTCGCTGATCGACAAAATGCCCGGTGACCGCTGGCAGAAGTTCGCCAACCTGCGCGCGTACCTGACCTTCATGTGGGCGCATCCGGGCAAGAAACTGCTGTTCATGGGCTGCGAGTTCGGCCAGTGGCGCGAGTGGAACCATGACAACGAGCTGGACTGGTACCTGCTCAAGTACCCCGAGCACCTGGGGGTTCAACGCTTGGTCGGTGACCTCAACCGGCTGTACCGCGAAGAGCGCGCCTTGCATGAACAGGATTGCGTGCCGCAAGGCTTCCAGTGGCTGATCGGCGACGATGCGCACAATAGCGTGTATGCCTGGTTGCGCTGGAGTGCCAGTGGCGAACCGTTGCTGGTGGTGGCCAATTTCACCCCGGTGCCGCGGGAGGGGTATCGCATCGGGGTGCCGTTCGGTGAGCGTTGGGTCGAGGTGCTCAACAGCGATGCCGAAGGGTATGCCGGGTCCAACTACGGCAACCTCGGGGAAGTGGCGAGTGAGGCGGTGGCCAGTCATGGGCAGCCGTTGTCGCTGGGGTTGAATCTGCCGCCGTTGGGGGTGTTGATCTTGCGGCCGCATTAAGCGGCCGGCATCTGTCCAGGGTGGGAGCGGGCTTGCCCCGCGATGAAAAACAGAGTCGTCGGCCCCTGATCGCTGTTCGGCGCCGTCATAGTCGTGCTGTTCGATAAAGGTCGACGCGAGTGGCGGGTGCTCTTGTTCGGCCCAAAGGGAGGTTTTGGGCAACCAGGGCGTGTTTCCCGTCCTTTGTCCTTTGTCCTTTGTCCTTTGGCCATTACAAAAAATGCATCAGCTAGTCACCTTGGCGTCTTTCCCCGCCTCTTCGATGGCGCGAGGAAACTTCGGCTCATAGCACAGCAGCAGGGAAATCCAATGCCCGATGGCGTGGATCGTGATCAACGGCAGCAGCAGGCTGTAGACCAGCACGAATATCCATAGTTGCGGTGTTTTGAAAAAGCGACTGTCCAACTGCCAGACAGCCATGAACGAGCGCCAGGGCCAGGGGAACTTACCGATCAGTTTTTGCGGTTTGGGGGCGGCTTCGGGGCCTTCTTCCATGTAGCGCCGGATGTACTCCCAGAACGCTAGCAGCTCCGAGCCATTGCGGGTGGGTTTGCCTACCATGGTGATCTCGAAGTCGTCCTTGAGATTGCCGTCGGCGTCGCGGACGGAGTTCGTTTCTTTGTTCCAGCCCAGCATCACGAAGCCGCCGACACCGTCCAGTTCAGACATGTTGGGATCGATGCACACCTCGGCGGTGTCCCAGTCCAGCGCGACAACACCGCCCAAGTGTTTGGGGCGAAGTAGGTAGACCTTGCGGGTGATACGGTTGAAGCGGACGATCAGGCGTCGGGCAGTGAAGGCTTCGAGTCGTAGGTAGGGTAAGACATATTTGATGTAGTAATAAAGAGCGACTACAGGGATTGCTGGAGCTATTCCTATAGAAAGATAGCCAAGGGCTTCCAGTCGTTCCTCACTCCCGGTGAAAAGAGCGAAGTAATGTATTCCAGCATAGTAGAGTGTTGTAGCTAGCATGGAAATAAACAGCATGCCGACAGAGCCAGCTATTAGTGTAATAAGCCCTCGCTTTTCGTCATTTGGGGTGCGCACGTCAATATAGGTGTTGGTGTGTGCGTAGAGTGACGTGTTGTCATATGTTGTTTCGGAGACTTTTTGTGATGTGTGGATAGGAGGTAACTCCTTACCGTTTTTTTTTCGTTTTTCAGTTTCTCTTGCTAATTTGTCGTAGTCTGCTGTTGCGCGCCCTTCGAAAAATAGCCACTCAAAAAAATACATCAGAGGGTCGCCTCGATCGCTTTGTGAAGGTTTTTCAGCTCCTGTTCTTCGGTGTTAGGTGTGCCATTTCCCCTGTCTTTGCGGAAGGTGCTGTGACGCAAGTAATGCTGCAGGGCATCCGGCAGGAGCAGTTCAATTGTCACGGTTGTGATGAAAATAATAACGTTTATCCTTATGCACCAGCGAAGCATGAAAGCCATTTTGAGTGCGAGCTGAGACGACGCTTTATAGGTGGAGTGCAGGAAATTATTCCGGCCATAAGTTTGAGTTAGGCGTTCGAGATAGGGCCCGGCTGCCGCTAAGCCAATGGCTGTTGAAAACACCGCAGCGCCACCTTGGGCGGTAGCTCGTATCAAGTAGATGAGAAATATAGAGTAATTCTTGTTTTGCAGTGATGTATTGGCGTCCTTAAAATCAAGGACCGCCCCGGCAGCGCTGGCCCCTGCAGCCAATACCCCCGCCATCAACTTCATCTGACTGCCCAGCAACCGCCCAGCCTGGCTCACTGCCTGGTTACGACTGCCTTCCGCCAAACCGACCGCCACCGCGCCCAGCTCCAACCCGGCCGCCGATACCGCCACCATCGCCGCTGTCAGCTCGATGTATTCACGGCTGCCCTTGTCGGTTTTTTCCGCCTTGAGCTTCAGGTTCCACAATTCCAGCAACGCTAGGGTAGTGCCGACCCGTACCTCCAAGCGACCGCCGGCAGCGCCTGGCGTCAGCGCATCGCTGAAACTCTTGTTGACCGCCTTGGCGACCTTGTTTCTAGCCCCCGCACTCAGCGGCGTGTTGCGCTTCTCGAACTGCAGTTCTGCCCCCAGCTTGCCCAGCCGTGCCTTGAGCACCAGGGCCAGGCTGGTGTTCATCGGCCCATCCAGCAGTGCGGCCGGGCGGCTCTGCAGCAGGCAGGTGCCGAAGGTGTTGAGCAGCAGCACGGCGCCGCTCAGACGAATGGAAGTGGGTGGGTCATTGATGTCGACAACGCTGACGAGGGCGTGGGCTTTGTCGTAGATGGCTGCGAGGGCCTTGATCAGCCCCTGCTGCTGAGCGTCATCCAGGCCCGGCAAGTCTGAGCGTTGCGCCAGCAGCCGGTTGATCTGCTCGAGGGCACTTTTTTGGTTCTGCGCCAGGCCGCGCCAGAACCAGTTGTGCGCGCTGTCGCTGTCGCTCCACAGCGCAATTTGCGCATCGCCCGGCGCAGTACTGTTCATGCCCGCCACCGCCACTCCCAGTTGGGCTTCGAACAGCAAGCCGTTGGCGCTGTCGGCGCGGTCATAGCAGGCAAACGCCTCGAACAGCGCCAGGCTGTTGAGCCAGAGCAAGTGGTCGGCGGCGCGCTGATCCTTGATTGCGTCGGCCTGTTGCGCCGCGGCGTCAAACTCGGCCATGAAGGCGTCGAGGCGGGTCTGGTCAACGGAGGGAGCGTACTTGTTGTTCCAGCTGTCTTGCCGCGCTTGCTCGATTTCCGCCTGCTGTCGATGCTGTTGCTCGGCCGGGTTGCGAAAGCTTCGATAGCTGCCTGCCGAGGCCATCGCCATATGGGCATTACCGCTGGCGTACTCGCGGTCGGTGTAGCGCACGCCGAGGGAGTTGGCGTGCGCGGTGTAACGCTGTTCGGCCTGCTCGGCGAGGGTGACCCTGAGGTTGTCAAGGGCAAAGGCAATCGTGTGTTTGCGCTGGTTGCTGATGCCTTCGCGGTCGGTCTGCTGCATGAAGGCATCCAGTTGCTCGACGCTCTGATTGCGCCAGGCATTGAGCTCCTGGGTGATGCCAATCGGATCGTCGAGCACCACGCCAAAGCCTTGGGCGTCCCGGCTGCTGGCGGCAAGCCTGGAAGCCACTCCGGACAGCGGCGAGAAGCCTGCGGGTGGGGGAAACAGCTGATCGGTCAGGCTGGCCAGCAGTGGCCTGGAACTCAGGGCCTTGAGATCGGCGACGCGCTCGTCAAGCACGGAAACGTCGAGGACGTGCTCGGAAAACAGGCAGGTCTGGATCAACTGGCGAATATCCAGCTTGCGCAGGGTGTCGCGCAGACGCGGGTCATCGCGGATCTCGGCGAGCATGCGCGGGGTCAGCAGATCGGGGGTGAACAGCAGGCGGGCTTCAAGGACGTCTTCGGGATCGGCAATACGGATAACCAGGTCGCCAAAGTCCGGGACGCTGGCGTAGGCCGGCCGCTGTGCAGGCGCAGGCCACAGAGTTTTGCACAGGCCGCTGCTGTAGGTCTGATAGGCGCCTTCACAGGTCCAGTCCTGTTGTAGGCGTTGGGTAAAGACATACAGGTAACCGGCGCGTATCGCACGCACGGTGTACTGGGCCGAGGATAAGGCGAGGTCTGCTGGCAGGTGCGCTGGCGGCGCCGGGGCGCCTTGGGCGTTGCCGATCACCGCATAGCGCAGGGGCAGGATGGACACCGAGCGCTTGCAGGTGACAAACGCGCTGCGGGGTTCGGTGCTGTAGGTTTTTTCTGCGATCTCGGTAAGCCAGTCCTTCATGGGCGCTTTCCTCCAACATTGAAGAGATCCTTAAGACGTCCTTCACCGCTGACGGCGCGTTGCAGGGCGGCGTGCCAATGCGGATGGGCCTCTAAGCGTTCGGGACGGTGTTGCAGGTTGAAGCCAACAAAGGCGACCAGGTCGGGATGTTCAGTCAGCCCGACATCTTTCGCTTTGCTCAGCAGTGACTCAATCAGCGCCAGACGCACGCCATTGCATGTGCTGTCGAACAGCGAGGGCGATTGTTGGCTGAGCACGTCCAGAAGCTGGTGGGGCAGAATGTCGCCGTCCAGTAACTGGCATAACGTGTCGTTCATAACCAATCGCGTGGCAACGGCAGGCGGGGTCGGTACGGCAGAGCCGGTGAAACGAAACAACTGCTCCTGATGTGGGGTTGCGCCGCGCACCCACCAGGAAACAATGGGTGAGAACAGCCACTTGCTCCACGGCCTGGGTGCATGGCGCAACAGAACGCGGAACACGCGGTCATCGTAGAAACGCAGCAAGTAGCGCTCACCGCTTTCTGTATAGGAAAAGCTGGCCTGGCTCAGATGTTGAGCCAGCTCTGCGGGTGCCAACGTGCTGGTGATCCAGGCAATGATCGTGTTGCTGTCGTAACGATGGAGGTTGTCGAACAACCGGTTGAGGATATGGCGAGCGGGCAGTCTGGCGGCAATCAGATGGGGGCCCAATGCTTTGATGTTTTCAAGGTTGGGGTTGAGGAATATGGGATGTAACTCAAGCCCCGAGTTCTCGGTCAGTTCCTTCCGAATGTTGTCCGGCAGCGTCGCCATGTCGACCAGCGCGACCGCATGGCGTGAGCCGGGTGGAACGTGTGCCATGTCAACGGCGATGGCGTTGGTAATCTGCTGGGCTATCATGCGTCCATCCTCATCAGTGCTTTGCCCTGAAGCGCAGCTTTGATCCAGCAGCTCACACAGATAGGTTCGCCGGTAGCGGCCGCGCCGCTTGGGCCGAGGGCGTTACCTTGACCTGTAGCGATTTGTTCAGTGCTGCCTTCCAGGAAAATGCCAACACCCTTTAGGGTGATGCCCTTTTCATCCAGAGTGATGCTGCCGCCCGGACCTCGAAGTACCAGGCTCTGCTGGGTGTCGAGTTGGTAGACTGCGGTCGTTGTCTTTATGTGTTGGGTAACGCTGGTTTGCTGGTAGCCCTTGATGATCTGTTCAGCGTTACCGCCAATCTCCATGCGGTGGTCAACGGCAATGCTGTCATGGCGATGATTGCCGATGGTTTCCAGACGATCTTTGGCGATGGCGATCTGGTGATTGCGGCCAAGGATCTGGATGCGATCGCGACCCACCTCCAGGTGTTGATCCTGACCAATGTCGATTCGCTCATCGTTGCCTACCCGTTCGTTGCGGTCATGACCGATGTCGATTTGCTCATCCCGGATTACTTGCTCACTACGGTCATTACCAACAAACACCCCATGGTTGTGCTTGATATGCACGTTCTTGTCTTTCTCGGCATGAATGAACACCTCTTCCTGCCCCAGCTCATCCTCAAAACGCAGCTCATTGAAACCACGCCCTTTATGGCTGCGGCTCTTGATGGTCATACGTGTCTTGTGTTTCGGCAGTTCATACGGCGGCAGGTTGGTTTCGCGGTAGGCGCGGCCGGTGGCGATGGGTTGGTCGGGGTCGCCGTCGAGGTAGCTGATGATCAGTTCCTGGCCGACCCGAGGGATGGCCATCGCCCCCCATAAGGTCCCGGCCCAGCCCTGAGCGACGCGGATCCAGCAGGAGCTGTGGTCGTCCTGGTTGCTGTCGCGGTCCCAGGGAAAGCTGACTTTGACCCGGCCCCATTTGTCGCAGTAGATCTCCTCGCCCGGTGGACCCACCACGGTAGCGATCTGCGGGCCGTCGATGCAGGGTTTGGCCGGCAGCAACGCTTTCCAGTCGGCGGTCCAGCGGATGGCGCTGGCGCTGAGGTGGTAAGCGGTGCCGCTGTCGCTGGCGAAGGCTTCTTCGAGCAGGCTGCTGTGCTGTTTGCCGGTGTGTGTGACGGCGATGGTGCGCCAGCGGTCGTTGAGGTCATCACGGGGGTGCTCGCTGAGCTCGAAGGCCAGGCCGGGCTGCAGACGGGCGTCGTCACCTTCGAGCTGGGCCATGCGTGCGTCGCTGCGCAGGGCGGTCAGGCGGGTCTGGGTGAACGGTTTGCCGCTGGCATCGCGTTTGTAGCGGCCAGGGTAGTCGTAGCGTTCGTAGTCCTTGTGCTGGTTGCCCAGCTCGCGGCCGCCATCGGCACTGTGCTGCTGGAAGTAGCGCGGGTGGGTGAAGGTGTAGTCGCGTTGCACCTGGCGCGCGCTGCGCACTTGCTCGGTGTAGTGGAAACGGTGCAGGGCCGGCTCGGCGCTGTCGCCGCCAGGCATGGGGTGATAGCGCACCGGGCAGTGTTCATGGCTGCCGATGGTGCCGAGGCCGCCGACGCGGTCGGTGAGGACCAGGGTGTGGCCGTCGGCGCGGTGTTCGAAGCGGTAGAGCAGGCCTTCCTCGGCAGCCAGGCGGGCGATGAAGTCGAGGTCGGTTTCCCCGGCCTGGACGCAGTATTCGCGCGGTTGGTGGTCGAAACAGATGGCCGTCTGGACATCGGTCAGGCGCTGGTCCTTGAGCACCACGAGGATGATCTCTGGGACCGTCTGGCTCTGGAAGATCCGCCAGTTGGAGCGCAAACCGGCGCGGGCCAGGGTCGGCTCGACCACGGCGCGGTAGCGGGTGCGCTGGAAACCGGTGTCGCCCTGGCTGAACAGGCTGACCAGGCCGTGGACGTAACGTACCGGCGTTTCGCCCCGCCAAAGGGTCAGCAGCGCAGGCAAATCCAGGACCCGGTTGAAGTCGATGGCCGGGTCATGGCTGGCCAGTTCCAGGTTGAGGATGAAGGGCTGGGAAAGGCCCTCTTCGAGGGTGAATTCGATGACTTCGAAGGCATCGCCTTGCACGGGCTCGAAGGTAAAGCGCAGGTCGCTTTGGCGGGGCATGGGCAGACTCCTAGTCAGGGGTGGGTTAATCGACCATCCAGCTGGAGTCGCCGTTTTCCAGAGTACCGTTGTGGTCGGTGACATCACCAACCCGAGCAACCGGTTGCCCTTCGACGGACATCGACGGTGAGCCACTGGTGATGGTGGCGCCGCAGGTGAGTGTGTCGCCGACGCGCGCGACGGCGCGGCCGTTGACCTTGAAGCTGGTCGCTCCGCTGTTAACGGTTGTCGGGCCGCACGATGGGCAGAGATGGTCGTGACCGACCAGAACGATGGCAGGCATAAGGCCTCCTGATGAGATTCAAGCAAGTGGGGTTCCGCCACCGGAACCGCGGGGTGGCGGAATGTCGGGTGTGGTTACACCGGTTTGCGCCAGTCGTCCGAGGCTTCGGTGCCCGCTACCTCATGGCTCCAGCTGACCTTGCGATAGGCCAGGCTGGTTTTGATCAGTTGCGTGTAGTTGGCGTTGTCGCTGTCCTGGGCGTGCGGCAGCACGGTGTGGATATCGACCACCGTGGCGTCCTCGAGCTTGGTGGTGAAGAAGTGTTCCTGTTTGCCATCTACCGAGGTGCGGAACCATTTCACCTCCACCGTCGGCAGCATTTCGCCGGTGGCCAGGGCTTGGTAGAGCATCGGCGAGGCCTTGCTCAAAGCGCTGGTGAAGATCAGCGGTTTATGCACGCGCTGTCCCGAAGGCTGGCCGCTTTGTGGGTCGGTCGGGGTGGTGATCTGGTGATCGATTTCCTGGGCGAGGATTTCGTCTTCATGGCCCTCGACGTAGACGTTACCGACCGAGTCAGCGGTGAAGGCACCCTTGGTAATGTGGCCCTGGGTTTTACCGTGGATGCTGATGTACGCAGGTGTTGGCATGACAAGCTCCTTGTCGCGATCAATGGGTTGACCCGCAGGTCGCCACCGTCGAACTGACGGTGAGTGTTCTGGCCGATGGGCCAGGCTTAACAGGCGCTCAAGACGAGCACGCTGAAAATTGCTTAAAGGGTGAGAATTCGCTCCAGCGAAACCAGTACTTCCTGGGTGATGGCGTTCAGGCGCAGGGAGTAGGCGGTGTAAGCTGCCGCCAGCACGACGGCTGCCAGGGCCCAAGGGGTCCACAATGGCATCGCGCGTTTGATCCGATAGTTACGCGGGGCGACATGGGTCAGCGGGTCGGTCAGGCGCTTGGGTGTTTCGCCGCGTAGCGGACGCAAGAGGGCGTGCAAATTGCTGATGATTTTTTGCACTTCAACGTCGCCATTGACCTGTTTGCCGTATTTGCCTTTGACCCCCATACACAGACACAGGTACATGAACTCCAGAACATGCTGGTACCTGGCTGCTTCAGTGGACATGCGTGCCAGCACGGTGAAGAATTTTTCGCCGCCGAAGGTTTCCTGATGAAAGGCACTGAGCAGCGAACGCTGGCTCCATTCGCAATAGCCACCCCACGGCGTGCTCATCACGGTTTCATCCAGCAACAGGCACAAGCTGTAGGAGTAGGCCTTGAGCGCGCCGGGCTCATAGTCGAGTCGGGCGACTTCTTCCATCACCGTGGAAATCTGGTTGTGAATGCTCTGATACAGGCCAGCGACGTCATCGTGTTTATCGATGCTGCGCAGGCGGATGACCAGGCCGATCAAGGGCATGGCGGCATCGCACAGCGGATTCCAGGACAGACCGCGCAGGTCGAATTGCGGATCAAGTAAACTCACAGGTGGGGTATTAGCCGCATCGGACGATGCAGGGTGGGCCGCTACAGCGATCCCTTCCTGATCCAAAGCGCCTGATGTGAAACTAGTCATGCTTTTCACTCCTGATGGCCCAGAACTGCAGCTCCAGATCCGGGAATTCGCCGGCGATGTGGAAGCCGAAACCGCTGCCACTGTTCAGGCTTTGCCAGGCAGGGTCATGACGATCCAGCTCGAAGTAGCTGAAACCGGCATGGAAGGGCAGGTGCCTGGGCGCCACTGGCAGGGCAATCAGCGGTATGCCTGGCAGTTGCAGGCTGACCAGTTGGCCCAGGGCTTCGGTGGAGCTGATCTTGATCTGCCTGGGCAACTGCTGGCGCAGGGTTTCCAGCGGTAGCTTGGCGCGAACCGCGAGAATGAATTCGGCGTTGTCGAGCAGGCGCTTGTCGTTCAGCGCTGCGCTCATTACTCCGTACTGTTGGGCCTCGATCGGCAGCGATACGGCGCGTGGCTGCAGTACGGTGCCGAGGGCGCGGCGCAGGGTGAATTCCAGGGTCTTGAAGGATGCGTACAGGTTGTCGTGCTGATAAGCCGGGTACTCCTGGGGCAGGTGGCCTTCATCGGTGAAGGTCACCAGTTCGCCGCAGGCCTGGGCAAAGGTGATGTACAGCCGCTCCGGGTGGACATGGCGTTGACGGGCCAGGTGCTGGAACAACGGAAACAGGCGGTTGAGGGTTTGCAGCAGGTTGAAGTCGGTGACATCGGCAACCCCCGACTGGCCCGGTGAGCCGATGCGTGCGGCGAGGTTTCTGGCTCGCTCGCGCATCAGCCCGGCGACTTCACCAAGGTAGCGCTGCAGCGCAGGTACTGCTTGCAAGGACAGGCTGGTAGGGTAGAAATTTTCATCCATGATCAGGCTGCCATCCGGCCGCTTGTCCTGGATTTGCCCGACGGCAATGCCGGTAAAGGCGCTACGGTCATTACTTTGCAGCATCAGTTGCAGGTTCGGTACCGCGAGGTCCATGCTCACCTGACCACCTTCTTCGCTGTGGGTGTCGTACACCTCATGGCGTTTGGCGATGTAGCGGCTGTTGGCGTACTGGTCGGGCCAGCGCACCTCAAGGGCGCCGGCTGATTGCAGTGGCAGTGTCAGGTAGACGATCTGGTTGACTGTGCTGCTGTCGGCGATTTCCAGCGGTGCGGGCGCAGCGAGATCGCCAGGGATATCGAACACGCTACCGTCGGGCATGATCCCGCGGGCCTTGTTGATGGCGATCTTGCCAAAGCTCAGAAACTCAGTGTTCAGCTCCAGCTCGCTGAATCCGTACAGGGCGTCGTTGAGGCTGAGAAAACGCTGGTGCACAGCACCTTCGGTTGCGCGGATCTGCTGTTGAAAGTGCTGGGGTTTGACGAACAGCCCTTCGTGCCAAATGACCGGATTACGTGAACTCATCGAAGGATTCCTTGTGCCGAAGGTGGTGAAATCAGAGTCATCGGGTTTCCCCTTTGAGGTCGACCTGTGCTTCGTCGAGCTGCACCAGCAATGCGTATTGACGGCCGGTGGGCTCGATGCGCAGCCGTTGTTTCCACTGGGCAACCTCGGCACTGTGGTAGTCGGCGATGACGGCGATGAAGCGCACGTCGTTGGCCACAGCCTGAAGATCGACAAACTTGAACTGGCCGGGCTGGAGCAGGTAGTCGTCGGCACGAATGAACGTGCTGCCCAGGGTCTTTTTCAGATCGTCCATCAAGGCTTGGGCGCTGGCGTTGATCAGCAACGAGTCGTCGCTCAGTTGCAGGACCTTGAAGGCGATAGGCGTGGCGATCAGTTGGGCCGCCGCCGGTGGTGGTGGGGTAGACAGGGTGACGCCTGGGGCGTGGTAGTCGCCCAGTGGTACTTCATCAACCATTGATATCTGCAGCGAAGGTACAGGCTCAACAGTCATCGGCGACTGGGCTGGCGCGACTTCGTAAAGATGACTCAGTACATCGTGCAACTTGTCTGTCAGGGCCCGGGGAGTGGCGGCCTGAATGTTCAGGTCATAAGGCGAGGCGTTTGGGCTATCGACTGCTGTGGGGGCTGTACCGGGGCTGATCAGGCGCAGGTTGACGTTATCACTGGCATACAGACTCAGGGAGTATCGACTGGGCTGATCATTCGGACCGCCGACCGCGATCGAAGGGTCACGGATCACCTGACCGACCTTGTCGAGCATGGTGCAACCACCAAGTACCAGGCAGGCCAACATCAACGCCCCATTCCTGACATTGGTGGCCATCCGCACAGCCCGGCGGCGCACCGGGGGGCAGGACACAGCGGATCTGGCGGCCGGCGTAACCATAGGGGCGGGAGCAGGCAGGTCCAGTACGTCAGGCACGGGTAGCACGGGTACGAGCACCTGCATTGCCAGTAGTGGATCACTTTCCGAAGCCTGGTCCAGCGGTCGGCACAGTCGTTCGAATTCGCCGCAAGTGGCCATTGCCGGATCGGTGGACGAGGTCATCTGCAGAGTATCGAGGGGCCAGTCCTCCAGCTCGTCCTGGCGACGGTTGAACAGCTCGGTGACTGAGCGCTGGCTGAGATGGCGTGGATCGTCATCGCCTGTTACGCAGGTCTGAATATGCACGGCAATGCGATATTCCCCCACCTGCAAGTAATCTCCATCATTCAGGCGCACGGTGGTGTTGCGTCCCAGAGGCAGGTCATGGCCATTGACGTAGGTTGCTCCGCACTGGTCGGTGACGCAGAAGCGGCCTTCTTGCCAACGGATCTGGCAATGCTGAGGGCGTACGCTGGCGGAGCGATCATGTAGCAGCCAATCGCAAGCCCGGCTGCCGATGCTGCCGCCACGTTGGTCAAGGCGTTGGCTCGCACTACAGCCGTGGAGCAGTTGTGCGGGATTGCTGATCACCAGGGTCAGGTTCATGCGCGCCCCCTGATCTGCACTGCGCCAGGCTGGCGTTGCTGCCGGTGCTCGATGAAGCTGGTCCAGCCCAGATGTGTGCCGCTCTGGTGTCGCAAGTTGAAGGGTGGTACGTCTTCTTCACGTAGCTGCAGTTGCAGATCGTAGGCCGTGGCGTCGCGCAGCAGGAAGTTCATCAACTGCTGCAAGCGTCTGAACTGCGCACCGCTGGGCAAAAACTCGCGAAAGCGTGCCTGGGTCAGATCGGGGATCACCAGGGTGAATTTGCTCGCGCGGGTGTTGGTCCGCTCACCCACAACAAAGCTGCTGCCCAGCTCGCCATTGGCTTTCCCTAACACTAGCCGTTGCCGCTCAGGCACCAGCACCGAACGGATCTCGAACTCACGGATGTAGACGCCTTGCAGATCAAAGCAATGCTCGACAATGCCGGACACCACCGAGGGGGAACGACTGCGGCTGGCGATCAGTCCGGCAAAACTCAGTAGTCGTCCCCAAGGCAACGAAGTAGTGCCACGCAGGTCGTTGTCGTTGAGGCCGATCAGGGAAAACACATAGCGCGAAAAGCGGTCGCGGGCTTCGCTCTGGAAGCGGATGTAGTAGCGGTGTTTGCGCCAGCTCTGGTGCAGCAGCGTCAACAGCCGGTGATTGAAGAAATCCAGGAACGCCGGACGAATGCCACGCTCCTGGGCCTGTTCGTAAGCCAGCCGCTCCAGGTAATAACTGGGCAGTGGCGAGTCGCTGCCGTGCAGGCCGAAAAATGTGGTTTGTACCCGATACCGGGGGTTGTCGCCGCTATCGCCGTCCAGGTAGTCGGCATACGCGACATCGGATGCCGGGAAGCCGAGCCCCGCATGGCTCTGCAAGCGGATACGGCGACGACTGGCAGGGCTCAACGGCATGGCCTCAAGGTCATCTTCGTGCAGGGCATGCAGCAGTTCCAGCAGACGGTGGAACGAATAGTTCCGTGCGTCGGCCAGCAGCCGGTCGGCTAGATCACGGGTTGTCTGCCGGTCAACAGGGGCCATTCGTAGCGCTCGTTGTTAGTGGTATTGATCACTTCCAGGCGATGGAAGGAGTTGATGCTGGCGTACAGCGCGAAGAAGTGGGACAGCACACTGGCGAACAGATACAGCTCGCCCTCGCAAAGGAAGGCATGCTGGTCCAGCTGCAGGCGGGTCTGTAAACCGCGTACCGGCAAGCCCTTCATCAGCCAGTCGACGGGGGTGGTCAGCGCTTCGCCGATGCCATTGAAGCGTTTGCGCGTGGCCCGGGCCTGCTGCAGGTCATGCAGGGCGGCAAAGTCGTAGGCACGGATCACTGCCTTGAGCGGTTCTGTCGATAGCAACGACAGGTAGTTCAATGACAGGTTGGAAATCAGCGTCCAGTGCAGGCTGCTGTCCAGTACCGGCCGGTAGGCAGGGGTCGGGGCGATGAGGTTGGTGTAGGTGGCGAAGGAGGGCGTCGCCTCGGTAGACCACGACAGGTCGCCGACCGCCAGAGCCTGGGGCAGGTCGCGGTTGCTGCAGGTCAGTTCGATGGACGCGGTTTCACGCTCGCCTATGTAATGGCTTTCGTCGCCACGGACAAAGGCGATGCGATGGCGCAGGCCTTCCCGGCCATGGGAATCTTCGATCTGGGTACGAAAATACAGCGCCTTACGGCCCCTGGCATGTTCGATCTCATGCTGGAATGACTCGAATGGGGTGAAGTTGCGCAACGGATCACCCTGACGTTCCTTGTCGGCGACATCCCAACCTGCTACCCGATCGACGCTGAAAATCTCATAAGCCTCTGGTCGGTTTCCGCTAGGCGTAATACGTCGCTCCAGGCTTCGCCCATCCAGGGCAATGGGCTCGGCGTCGTGGCGGAACAGATTGACCGCCGGCGCGCAGAACAGCTGCAGGTCTGTGGTGCGCAAGCGGATGCTGGTGGGCATGGGCCGGGAAAACTCGAACTCGAAGCGCAGCTGATCTGTGTTGAGCGATGGCCACACTTTGGCCAGGTGAATCAGGCTGAAGAAGTGATAGCGCTGTGGGAATACAAAATACTCCTGCAGTATTCGGTAGCCGTCGAACACATTGCGCGGGTGGGGTAGCAGAGCTTCTTCGGCGCGAAAACCGGGATAGCCGATATCCCGGGTCGACAACGGGTAGCTGTTGTCGTTGATGTGCAGGGTGATGCGTTGCAGATAGTGGGCTATCCACAGGTACAACGTCTGCGCGGTGGCTTGGTCGCCACTCAGGTGAAACTCCAGTTGATCGCACCCCAGACGGTCGAGGGGTTGATGTGTCAGTACCTTGAGGTCGATGCGCATCATCGAAGCTTCACGGCTGTGTGCGTCGCTGACTTCATGCAGTGCCAATGGATACAGGTTGACCTCGGTGCAGGTGCGAAACTCGCAAGACACACCCTCCACCGGCTTGGCAAACAACCGCGTGCCTTTGGGCAGTACCTTGCGTTCACTGATGGCATCGGCCAGCGGTTCAAAGCGCACAATGGTTGCGCTGGGCAGTGGACGTAGGTAATTCGGCCACAGCATCTGCAGCAGGGGGTGGGTCAGTTCCGGGAGGTCGTCATCGATTTTCATCCCGAGTTTTGCGGTGAGGAAGGCGAAGCCTTCGAGCAGTCGCTCGACGTCCGGGTCGCCAGCCTTGTCACCGAGAAACTGCACCAGTTGCGGATTGTCTTCGGCAAACTCGCGGCCCAGCTCCCTCAGGTAGCGCAGTTCTTCGGCAAAGCGTTGTTTCAAACCCATGGCTTCCTCATTTGACGCGCGTATAGCCATCGCGGCCGTGCATGACGACATCGAGCTGCAGCTGCTCTTGCAGGTGGTCGAGCCTTAGCTGGCAATCGAGGCGAAAGTTCAGCTCCAGCGGCAGGTCCGGGTCGGGTTGGTAGCGCACGCCAGTCACTTTGATACGTGGTTCGTACACCTCGACCGAACGGCGAATGTCGGCGCTGATGGCAATCACCAGGTCACTGCTACCCAGGGTGGCACCATTGAAGTCACGCAGGCCTAGTTCAGGGCTGCTTTGCGAGCAGCCCTGACGGGCGTTGAGTACTTGCTCCAAGTGGTGTTTGATCGCCTCGACAGCCTGTCGGGCCTGTTCATGTGGCGCACCTTGCCGATAACGCGGTGCATCGGGTTCCAGGCGCTCGAATAGACCGATCGCGCGCATTTACTGGGTGTCCAGCCGACCAACCAGGGAAATCTCGAAGTTGGCACCCATGTACTTGAAGTGCGGGCGCACAGCCAACGAGACCTGGTACCAGCCCGGATTGCCGGCAACGTCCTGCACCTCGATCTGTGCAGCACGCAAAGGGCGGCGGCTGCGCACATCCGCAGACGGGTTTTCCTGGTCGGCAACGTACTGCTTGAGCCATGTGGTCAGCTCACGCTGGACGTCCTGACGCTCCTTCCAGCTGCCGATCTGTTCGCGCTGCAGCACCTTGATGTAGTGGGCCAGACGATTAACGATGAACAGGTAGGGCAGTTGGGTACCCAGCTTGTAGTTGGTTTGGGCGTCCTGGCCCTCGCGGGTCTTGGGGAATGCTTTGGGTTTTTGCACCGAGTTCGCCGAGAAGAACGCGGCATTGTCACTGTCCTTGCGCATGGTCAGCGGGATGAAACCGGCTTCGGACAGTTCAAATTCCTTGCGATCGGAGATCAGCACTTCGGTGGGAATCTTGGCCTGCAATTGGCCCAGCGACTCAAACAAGTGGACTGGCAGGTCGTCTACCGCACCGCCAGATTGCGGTCCGATTATGTTCGGGCACCAACGGTAACGGGCAAAGCTCTCGGTAATGCGCGTGGCCATCAGGTAGGCGGTGTTACCCCACAGGTAGTTGTCATGGTTGCCGTCGATACCTTCGTCATAGCTGAAACTGCGTACCGGGTTTTCGATACCGTGGTAAGGCGTACGCAGCAGAAACCTTGGCAGCGTTGCGGCGAGGTACTTGGAGTCCTCCATCTCGCGCAGGCTGCGCCACTTGGTATGGGCGGGGCCTTCGAAAATGTCGCTGACTTCCTTGACGCCGGGGAGCTCCTGAAAGCTCTTGAGATTAAAGAACTCGGGGCCGGCAGCCATCACGAATGGCGCATGGGCCATGGCACCGACGGAGGCCACGTAGCTCAGCAGCTTCATGTCCGGGGACGAAGGGCCGAAGGTATAGTTGCCGATCATCGCCGCCACCGGCTCTCCGCCGAACTGGCCGAAGCCGGCGGTGTACACGTGTTTGTAAAGACCGCTGCGGGTGATGTCACCGGCGTTCTCAAAGTCGTCGAGCAACTCCTCTTTGGTCACATGCAATACATCGAGTTTGATGTTCTCGCGAAAATCCGTGCGGTCCACCAACAGCTTCAATCCGCGCCAGGCGGACTCCAGCTGCTGAAACTCGGGCTGGTGCAGGATTACGTCCATTTGCTGGCCCAAGACACGGTCTATCTCGGCGATCATCTGGTCGACGCGTTGCTTGTTGACCGGTTGCTGATGATCGTCGCTTTGCAGGATCTCGCTAATGAAAGCAGCCACACCTTGCCGGGCGACGGCATAGCCTTCCTGGGCAGGACTGATCATCGTGTTGGCCAACAGTTGGTCTAGCAGTGAGGGCTGTTCTTCGGTCACCAGGACCTGGGCGGCGGCACTTTCCTTCGACATGTTTGCTTCTCCGTTGTCAGCTTGAATGCGGGGCAGGGAATAGGGTTAATGCATCGCAAGTTATGCGTCTGATGCAGACTCCGGCGCATCCAGTCCCAGGTTCAGCTCAATGGCCAACTGCTGGCGAGCAGCCTCGTCGGTAAGCAACCGTTGCAGTTGTTTGCGAAACGCCGGTGCATTGCCCATTGGGCCCTTGAGTGCAACCAGTGCTTCGCGTAGTGCCAGTAACTTGTTCAGTTCCGGCACCTGCCTGGCAATGGAGTCGGGGCCAAAGTCATTGATGGATTTGAATTGCAGATTTACATGCAGGTCAGTGCTGCTGTCATTGGATAGTGTCGAGGGGATGGCCATTTCCAAGCCCACGTCAGCTTTGGCCAGCACTGCGTCGAAAGTGTCCTTGTTAATTC
This sequence comes from Pseudomonas sp. GW821-FHT10B02, assembly GCF_059415665.1. Classification (NCBI taxonomy): domain Bacteria; kingdom Pseudomonadati; phylum Pseudomonadota; class Gammaproteobacteria; order Pseudomonadales; family Pseudomonadaceae; genus Pseudomonas; species Pseudomonas sp. GW821-FHT10B02. The sequence continues at coordinate 125,824 of NZ_JBWKNR010000017.1, forward strand.
GCACAGGGCGACGGTCCTCAAGGCTTTCAGCTGCGCTGCGGCCAGTGAAGTCGCCTGTTATCAACAATTTTAGCGGAAGTTCGACTTCCGCTTGCTGGTCACCTGTGGCGGGAACATATTTGATGTTTATGCGTTCTTTAGGCGCAACGGAGCCGAGCATTTTTGACATGGGAAAGTCCATTTCTGATGTGGTCTATTTAAATAAGAAAGGATATTTACCGTTTTGTCACGTCGGACCGCTCCTGATTTGTTCTGATTTTTATGTGGGAAATTTCTCCGTATTAGTGCTTGCTTATTAATTGTTTGTTTATATTGCTTCTGGGTGTTTGCTGCGGTTACTGTATATATTCTGTTTTCATTGGTGTTGCTGGTATTTTGTTTTGTGTTTGAGTTGTTGTTTTATGAGTTCGAAGTTCAGTTTTCTGTATTTCCTCGAACGCGTACCAATTTCAATACCCAAGGACTGAGGAGTGAATATGCGCAAGCGGGGGCGAAGCGGCTGGGCGGGTTTGTGCGTCTACGCACTACTCCATGGCAGTGCGATGGCGGCGCCAGTGGACTGCACCACCATCATCTCGTCGCTCAAGCGTCTGGCTTGTTTCGATGAGGCTGCTGGAACACCACCCGCACCGACCGTAGCGCAAACAGTGCCGCCTGAAGTGGGCATGCTCCCGGCCATTGTCAATCTGGTGCAACGTAACGAGGCCAGGCGCACGGCCGACGATTTTCGTTTCCTGATGTCCAGTTGGCCGGAGCCGGAAAATCCCAGCGAGCAACGAATGGTCATTTCCGCACCGGCGCTGGGTGTGGCGCCGCCGCGACCCTACCTGGCGATTAGTTGCGAATCGAACATCTCGCGTCTGCAACTGGTGCTGGACGAGCCGCCCAGGCCCAACAGGATTCGTCTGCAGCTGTTCAAGGATGGTCAGCCATTGTCTGCAGCCTACCAGTGGCAAGTGGTGGACGATGCCGGTCTGGTGGTGGACGCCGGTCGCGGCCTGCAGGCCATTTCCCTGCTACGGCAGATGGGAGCAGGACAGCGCCTGAGCCTGGCCAGCGACTATCCACCGCTCGACGGGCTTGTGTTTGACGCAGAAGGCCTGGGAGCGTTGATCGAGCAGGAGCGCCAGCTATGTCGCTGGTAATCGATGTGCCGGCCGATGCGCTTACACAGTTGTTGGCAGCGATTGAGCCTGATCAACCGGCGGGGCATTTCGATGTCGAGGACGAAACCTACCAGGCCATCGATCAGGAGATGGTCAAACTCGGCGGTCTGCGCGAGACCAGCATCGACTGGCCTTACATCGATGAAGCGTCCAGGCAATACCTGGCCACTCAGTGCAAGCACTTTCGTATTGTCGGTCATTTGCACGTGGTGTGGCTGCGTACCCGAGGGTGGCGGCACTGGGCTGATGCCCTGGGGTTGTTGGCCGGAATGGTTGAGTCGTATTGGGAGAGCGCTCACCCCAAACCGGGGCCGACGGGTTACCTGAGTAAACGCAAACTGGTGGCGCGGTTGCTGGAAAACCTAACTCAAGCGCTGCCAAGCCTGGATCGAAGCAGTTTTGACCCCGTCCACCAGATAGCCGCTGAACAGGCTCTGGCCAACCTGTCGAGCTGCGCCGGGCCGGCCAAGCTTGATGCACCGGCAATCGAGTCCTTGCAACGGCACCTGGGCAAGTACAGCGAGCGCGTCGCTCCGGCACAAACCGCGAACGGCCCCGCTTGCGACAGTGTCTTGAGCCCGGCGTTCTTCACCCCGCCGGCGCCGGTGAGTAATGAACGGGAACAACGTCGCGCCTTGTTGAGCATGGCCGAGCAGATCAACCAGCAGGATCCCTATGATCCCGCGGGCTATCAATTGCGGCGCTTCGGCCTGTGGTCGCACTTGCGTACAGCGCCGCCGATAACCCGTGACTGGCGCACCGAACTGACTGCCGTACCCCGCGACATCGTCGACGGTTACCAGGATGCCCTGAGCGCCAATGCCGTGGAGCCAGCCTTGCTACAGCGCATCGAAAAAAGCGTTGTCGCTTCGCCGTACTGGCTGCGTGGCAGTTACTTGGCCGCCAATGTGGCCGCGCGTCTGGCGATGGAGGAGGTGTCTGCTGCCATACGCCAGGCCTGCGAGCGATTTGTCTGTCGTCTGCCGGCGTTGATGACCTTGTGTTTTAACGACGGCACGCCATTTGCCGATGCTCAGGTCCAGGCCTGGATCACCGGTGCCGACCAGGCCGCGACAACTGACAGTCCCGTCCAGGAGTATGCCGGGCTTCGGGACGAATTGCTCAACCAGCTCAATACCGAGGGCGTCGAGGTGGTGCTATTGCGTTTACAGGCGCTGCATGCAGCACAGGGTGCACCACGGCATCGAAGCTACGCCACAGTCATCGCCGCCGACCTGCTGGGGTCCCGTGGGCTGTCGTGGCTGGCGGACGATCTATACGCCAATGTCGCTCGCCTGATGCGCGGTACCACCGCCCAACTGTGGGAGCCAGAGCTGTACCAGAAAGTGGCGCAACACAGCAGCGACAACCAGCTGACTAGAACAACTTTGGAGTAGGAGCAACTTATGGGGAGGGTCTGGAGTTACCTCAAGCGTTGGGGGCTGCCTGTCTTGCGTCAGTTAAACCAGGCCTTGCCGCTGTTGGTAGTGCTGGCTGTGGCGTTGCTGTTGGCGGGTATCTGGTGGCTGGGGCCGCAGTGGAGTTGGCGTGAGCAGCAGCCGCTGGCCGAGCTGGCGATGCGTGTGTCGGCCAGTGTCGTAGTGCTGGTCATCCCGTTGTTGTGCTGGGCTTGGCGGGTGCGCCAGCGTTATCAGTGCTTGCAAGCCGAACGCCAGTACGAGGCGGCAACGCAGGCCGATCCGTGCTTGTCGTATGTTCAGGCGCAGGAGAGGGCACTAGACCGTAGCCTGGATACTCTGCTGAATAATATGGAGCGTCGCCGTTCGCTTTATCAGTTGCCTTGGTACCTTGTGCTCGGCGAAGAGAACGCAGGCAAGACCAGCCTGATCACGCGCTCCAACCAGAGTTTTTCTTTGTCCCATGTCACCAGGACGGGTGCCAGGGCACACCAGGATGACGGCCTGGCCTATCCGATTGATTGGTGGATCGGCAATGAAGCTGTACTGATCGATCCACCAGGTGAGTTGCTCAGCCAGCCTGATCGGGTGGTAGATATTGTGGCTGGTCAAAGTGAAGAACAGAGTGGCCACTCTGCTGTTCAGGCCGATGACAAAGCCCGACCAGTGCTGCCGTCCGGCATCCACCCGCGCCTGTGGCTGCACCTGCTGGACTGGCTGGTGCGCAAACGCAGTCGCCGCGCACTCAATGGCGTGGTGCTGGTCATTGATGTCCAGGCATTGTTGATGCAGCGCCCTGAGCAGCGCAAGGCCCATGCGAATGTGCTGCGCACCCGGCTCTATGAATTGAATCGACAGCTGGGTACCCGTTTGCCAGTGTATGTGGCATTGAGCAAGTTCGACTTGCTCGAAGGTTTTGAAGAGTTCTTCGCCCGGCTTTCCCCCGGTGACCGGGAGAACTTGTTGGGCTTTACCTTCAGCCTGGAGGCGGTGGATGACTTTGATGCCTGGCTGGTGGAGCTGGCCAGTCGATATGAAGATTTTGTCGAACGCATGAACGCCCAGGTGTTCGATAGCTTTGCGCAACCCCATACGCTGAACGAGCGTCACCGGCTCCTGGCCCTGACTCGCCAATTGTCGGGGCTGCGTCCTGCGCTGTTGGGCTTTTTGAGTGAAATGCTCGGCAGTGACCGCTTCACCACGCCTGTGCTCGTGCGTGGGCTGTATTTTTCCTCGGTCTACCAGCGGGGCACCTTGAGCAATGCGTTTGTCGAACAGGCCGGGCAACCCTTTCAACTGGCGCCCCCTGCAGCCGAGGTCAAGCCCACCGGGGGGAAGCTGATCTATTTTGCCCAGCAGTTGTTCCAGCGAGTCATCTATCCGGAAGCAGGCCTGGCGGGCGACAACATCAAGGTCGCTCGCAGCAAACGACGGTTGCTGATTGCCGGGTTCAGCGTTGCTTCCCTGGGTAGCCTACTGACGGTAGGGTTGTGGCAGGTCTACTTCACCATCAACGGCGACAAGGCCGCCAGCGTTCTGGCCAAGAGTCAGGAGTTCAGCGCTCGGGACATCGATACCAAGATCGATACCACGGGCCGTAACCTGTTGGTGCCACTGGACCAGATTCGTGAAGCGGTGTCGGTGTATGGCGACTACCGTGAAGCCTGGCCATTGTTTTCCGATATGGGGCTGTATCAAGGCAGAAAAATCGGCCCCCGGGTCGATGAGGCTTATCTGAACCTGCTTTCTCGGCGTTTCCTGCCGGCCATTGCCAGTCGTGCGCTGGACGCGATCAACGCTGCAGTCCCGGGTAGCCAGCAGCAGTTGGCCGCTTTACGGGTCTACCGCATGATCGAAGACCGGCAGAACCGCCGTCCCGCAATTGTCGAGGACTGGGCGGCCAAGCAGTGGCAGCAGGCCTACCCCGGTCAGGGCCGATTGCAGACGGACCTGATGCGGCACTTGGACTATGCCTTGAAGTACGCCGATGCCGATCTGCCGCAGCATCAAGAACGCATCGCTCAGGTACAGCAGCAGTTGCGTCAACAACCGATGGCGGAACGGGTCTACATGACGCTCAAACGGGACGCACAGGAGCGCATGCAGCACCCTCTGGACTTGCGTAATGAGGTAGGGCCAGCGTTCGATATCGTTTATCACCCGCTGCCATCCGATGACGGCGAAGGTAGCGGGCTGTTGCTGACGCCGCTGCTCACCGCCAAAGGTTTCAAGGGGTACTTCGAGACTGGAACTCGAAATATCATCGAATTGGCAATGATCGACCAATGGGTGCTCGGTGAACGTCAACGGCTGGATTACTCGGAGCAGGACCGCGAAGTGCTGACCCAGCGCATTCGTGCGCTGTATAACGCCGATTATGTGGACAGCTGGCAACGGGCGTTGAATCAGTTTTCGGTGGTTGATTTTCGCGACCTGAGCCATGGCGTGGCGGTGCTGGAACAGGTCACCGGGCCGGCGGCTCCGATGCGGCGATTACTGGAGACCTTGCGCGACAATACGGTGATTTATCCGTCGCTGCCCTCTCTCGAAGGGCAGGCCGCGGCGGTGGCAGACACAGTCGCAGACGCTCAGCAGCAGGCGTTGGGTATTCGACGGGCATTTTCCAGCCTGTCGGAGCTGATCGCCGCGCAGGGCGAGCGACCTTCCTATTACGAAGAAACCTTGCGCACGGTCAGTGCGGTCTATGACTACGCTAAAACCGTGCATGACAGTCCCGATCCGGGCAAGGCTGCGCTGAAGACCGTGCTCAACCGCTTCGAACTGGGCGGTGTCGACCCGATCGCCAATCTGCAGCGTATCGCCGTGGGGCTGCCCGAACCGCTCAATCAGCACATCAGGAAACTTGCCGACCAGACCGCTCAAGTGTTGATGATCGTTGCTTTGGGAGAGCTGGAAAAACGTTGGGACCGTGAGATCTACAGCTTTTACCGTGAACGCCTGGCTAACCGTTATCCGTTTGTGGCGGGCGGTGAAGATGCGTCGCTGGAGGACTTTGAAGCTTTCTTCGGCCCACAAGGGCTGCTGCAAAAATTTCAGGACCAATACCTGAGCGTGTTCCTTAAAGACAACCTCGATGCGTTGTATTCGGACAACCTTGGCGGCTACCTGGTGCGCAGCGATGTGCTGGAACAACTCAACAAAGCCGAACGTATCCGCGACACCTTTTTCAATCATCGCGGCCATCTGTCGGTGCAACTTTCGATCGAGCCGCTGGCCCTGAGCGCCACGCGTCTGAGCAGCATGCTCAGTGTCGACGGCCAATTGATTCCCTATCAGCACGGAGCCCCGCAGCGTACCGGTCTGGTCTGGCCGAACAATCTGGGCAATGTCAGCGGTAGTCAGTTAACCCTGGTCCACAGCAGCGGCAACACTGCCAGCCTGAGTTATCGTGGGCCTTGGTCGCTGTTCCGCCTCCTCAGTCGTGGTCACCTCAATGCACGTACCAATACCAGTGTTGACCTGACCTTTGCCATTGCCGATGGAATGATGCGTTATCGCATTGGCGTCGAAAAAGCCAACAATCCAATCACCCAGCGCAGCTTCGAAGGGTTCGCGTTGCCAAGAACGTTGCTCAATGAGCGGCGGGCACCGCAGCTTGCCGACAAGCTCTCGCAGCGCTGAATGTCGCGGGGCAACGGTTGAAACCGGTGGGCAGGTCACTGCCCACCCCTTAACCTTTCTTGATCCCCATCAACCGCATTCACCCCCCAACCTTGTAGGCTCAAATCCAGGTATAGGATGCGAGCCAAGAGGGTCCAATGACCTACCCATTACTGTTGACCCTGCACCTGTTCGCCGCCTTGATTTTCATCGGCACGGTGTTCTTCGAGGTGCTGTTCCTGGAGCACATCCGCAAACAGCTGCCCGCCAAACTCATGCTGCTGCTCGAACAGGCCGTTGGCCAACGCGCCCGGCAACTGATGCCCTGGGTGTTACTGGTGCTGTTTGGTGCCGGGGCAGGGATGGTCTGGCTACGCTATCTGCCGTTGCTCGAAGCGCCATCAAGTTCATCATTCGGCACCTTGCTGCTGGCCAAGATCGTGCTCGCCGCCAGCGTGCTGGTGCATTTTCTCGGCGCCATGCTGCTGTTCAAGACCGAGCGCATGACGGCCCGCTGGGTGAAGTTCATTCATGCCAGTGTATTTACCCACCTGGTGCTGATCGTCTTGCTGGCCAAAGGCATGTTCTACCTGAGCTGGTAGGCATGCCACCGGCGCTTGATGCAAATCAAGGCGCTCAGGGCGTTATCGGCGGACACTGAAACTCCGCAGCCCGTCTCGGAGCTCCCGTCATGCTCGATGTCCTTCACCCCCGTAACGAGCAGGTCGTTAGATGCGATCAAGGCGTGCTCGATCCCAACAGTTATGTCGATGTCCGCAGGTTTCATGGCGGTGTCGGTTCGCTGGATGTGCTGCGCGCGCTGCGCAGCAGCCGCCAGCAGCAGCGGCCGTTATCGTTGAATGTGCAGGTGCCGACCTGCTTGCGCACGGACAGTCAATCCGTCGAAGCCTATCTGCAAGCCCTGGCCCGGGAGATCGACCTGGTGGGGTGCCACCTGGGCACGCAACAACGGGTCGAGCAATTTCATCTGGGCGGTAGCACGCCTGCCCCCGAGCAACTGCAGCGGCTGATGGCTCAACTGCACAAGCGCTTCAACTTTCTCACCCATGAGAGCGGCGACTACAGCGTCGATGTCGATCTGCACCACACCACATGGGCGGTCATGGGGTTGTTGCGCGATCAGGGTTTCAATCATGTCAGCATCGGCGTGCCGGATATCGGTGAGGGCAGCGAGCTGTCGCAGGACTGCTACCAGAACCCGGCGCCGATCAATTCGCTGATCGATGCCGCACGGACCTTTGATTACCGCTCGGTGAGTGTCGACCTGGGCTACGGCCACGCCTGGCAGACCCCGGCAAGCTTCGCGCTGAAACTGACCACCCTGATTGAGCTGGAACCCGACCGCCTGCAGGTGTTCGACTACGCTCATCCGCCGCTGCGCTATGCCCGATGCGCCCAGCGCGCCGCCAGTAGCGAGCAGGACAAGGCGATGATGCGACGCATCTGCTTCGAGCTGTTGCTTGCGGCAGGGTACCAGCACATCGGCCTGGGGCAGTTCGTCCGCCCGGATGACGACCTGGCGATTGCCCAGGAACGTGGTCGTCTGCGCCGCAACTGTCAGGGCTTTACCCGTTATGGCTATTGCGATCATGTCGGCTTCGGCCTGAGCGCGATCAGCCAGCTCGATGCGCTGTATGCGCAAAATACCGAGGTGCCGGGTGATTACCTGGAACACCTGCAGCAGGGCCAGCTGGCCACTGCGCGCGGCTGGCGCTGCGAAGACAGCGATCAGGTCAGGCAGCGGGTCATGGAGCGTCTGGCCTGTGACCTGCAACTGGATATCCGGGCCATTGAAACCCGCTATGGCCTGAATTTTCAGCAGTACTTCCCGACGGCATGGCGGCGGCTAGAGGCCATGAGCCACGCAGGGCTGGTTGAACTGAGCGAGGGCTTGATCAGCATCCTGCCCGCCGGCCGCCTGGAAATTGATGCAATCTGCCAGCTGTTCGAACAGGAGGTGAACAATTCGGCGCTTTCGTCCCGACACGAGTGGATCGATCATGATGCCTGCCTTTGATTTCAACCGCGCCCTGGTCAAGAAGTACGACCGGCCGGGGCCACGCTATACCTCCTATCCCACCGCGCCGCAGTTCCATGAGGCGTTCGCCGTCGATGATTACCTGCAGGCGGCGCATGCCAGCAATCAGGCGGTGAGCCCCAAGCCGTTGTCGGCCTACATCCACATTCCGTTCTGCCAGAGCCTTTGCTACTACTGCGCCTGCAACAAGATCATCACCCGCAAGACCCATCGCGCGACCGAGTACCTGGCGTACCTGAAGCGTGAAATTGCCATGCAAGGGGCGTTGTTCGATCGCCGTCGCAAGCTCACCCAGTTGCACCTGGGTGGCGGCACGCCGACCTACCTGACCGGCGAGCAACTGGCCGAACTGATGGACAGCCTGCGCCAGGCGTTCAACCTCGACGATAGCGACAACCACGAGTTCTCCATCGAGGTCGACCCGCGCACCATCAGTACCGAACAGATCCAGCTGCTACGCGGCCTGGGCTTCAACCGCCTGAGTTTCGGTGTGCAGGATTTCGATGCGGATGTGCAGGCGGCGGTCAATCGCCGGCAAAGCGAAGAACAGATCTATGCCCTGGTCGCGGCGGCGCGTCAGGCGCAGTTCAAATCGGTCAGCGTCGACCTGATCTATGGCCTGCCGCTGCAGACGGTGCAGAGCTTCGACGTCACCCTGAGCAAGATCATCGCCTTGCGCCCGGACCGGATTGCCGCCTACAGCTACGCCCATCTTCCCGAGCTGGTGCGCGCACAGCGGATGATCCGCCCCGAGGACATGCCACCGCCGGAGCGCAAGCTGGAGCTGCTGGAGCTGACCATCCGCCGTCTGACCGAAGCCGGTTACGTGTACATCGGCATGGACCATTTCGCCTTGCCGGATGACGAGCTGGCCCTGGCACGGGCCAATGGCACGCTGCAGCGCAACTTTCAGGGCTACTCGACCCATGCCGATTGCGACCTGATCGGCCTCGGCGTGTCGGCGATCGGCAAGGTGGGGGACAGCTATAGCCAGAGTGTGAAGTTGCTGTCGCAGTATTACGCGCGGCTGGATCAAGGCATGTTGCCGGTGCAGCGCGGTTACCGCCTGAATCCGGATGACCTGCTGCGACGCGAAGTGATCAACGCGCTGATGTGTCACGGCCGGATCGACTTCGGCACCTTCGAAGCTTCCCACGGCATCCGTTTCCATGACTACTTCGCCGAGGCACTTGAGCAACTGGCCGAACAGGTGGATGACCACTTGCTGGCACTGGAGCCCGGAGCACTGCAGCTATTGCCTCAGGGGCAACTGATGATGCGCAACACCGCCATGGCCTTCGACGCCTACCTTGGCGGCGGGCGCAAGGGCCAGTTTTCGCGTACGGTCTGAGGCTGCTTGACGGCGATCAAGTTTGCCCCGCGCGGCGCTTGTCGCGCGGGGCCTGGCTCTTTAGCGTGGTCTGCGAACCCGCTGCCGAGTCAGGTGCCGCATGAGCCTCAAGCCTGTTTGTGAACCCCGATCCGAACTTTTCTACCAAGCACAGCGCAATGAGCTGGCGCTGTTTGAGCAAGCCTGGCGCCACGGCCTGCCGGTGCTGATCAAAGGCCCCACCGGTTGTGGCAAGACCCGCTTCGTCCAGCACATGGCCCAGCGCCTGAACCTGCCGCTGCACACGGTGGCCTGCCACGATGACCTGAGCGCAGCGGACCTGGTCGGCCGTCACCTGATCGGCGCCCAGGGCACCTGGTGGCAGGACGGGCCGCTGACCCGTGCGGTGCGCGAAGGTGGCATCTGCTACCTCGACGAAGTGGTCGAAGCGCGCCAGGACACTGTGGTGGTCCTGCACCCGCTGGCCGATGACCGCCGCGAGCTGTTCCTGGAACGCACCGGCGAAGTGTTGCAGGCGCCGCCTTCGTTCATGCTGGTGGTGTCCTACAACCCCGGCTACCAGAACCTGCTCAAGGGCATGAAACCGAGTACGCGCCAGCGCTTCGTGGCCATGCGCTTCGACTATCCGCCTGCCGCCGAAGAAGCCCATATCGTACGCCGCGAGGCCGGAGTAGACGCTGCCCTGGCCGCTCAGGTGGTCAGGCTGGGCCAGGCCTTGCGCCGCCTGGAGCAGCATGACCTGGAAGAGGTCGCTTCGACCCGGCTGCTGATTTTCACCGCTCGCATGATCGGCGCCGGGATGAACCCGCGCGAGGCCTGTCTGGCCTGCCTGGCCGAACCCTTGAGTGATGATCCGGTGACGGTGGCGGCGTTGATGGACGTGGTCGATGTCCATTTCAGTTGAGGCCGTTGCAACCCGGCGCTTGCCGGGGGATCTGGCGATGTGGCTGTTCATTCTCGCCGAGCTGTCGGTGTTCGCCCTGTTGATCCTGGCGTTCGCGGTCACCCAGGCCCTCAAGCCGCAACTGTTCGCCGCCAGCCGCCAGTTGCTCGACACCTCCACCGGGCTGGCGATGACTCTGAGCCTGCTCAGTGCCGGGCTGCTGGCAGCCCTGGCGCAACAGCGGGTGCGTCAGGCACGGCCAGGGCAGGCCGCGCTGTTATTGCTGCTGGCGTTGCTGGTTGCCTGCGGCTATCTGGGGCTCAAGCTCGGTGAATATCGGCATTTACTGAGCCTGGGGCTGGGCCTTGAGCACAACACCTTTTTCACCCTGTACTGGATTCTCACCGGCTTCCATTTTCTCCATGTACTGCTCGGCATGCTGATCCTGGCCTGGCTGGCCGAGGGCTGTCGCCGTCGTCGCTACGGGCCGGGCAACTGCAGCGGGTTCGAATCCGGGGTGCTCTACTGGCACATGGTCGACCTGGTCTGGGTGGTGCTTTTTCCGCTGGTCTACCTGCTGGGCTGAGGAGGTGCGCATGCTCGCTTCGAGGTTCTTGCTAGGCTGCTGGCTGGCCCTGGCCGTGCTCAGCCTGGCCACCGTGGGGCTGGCACAGGGCGCAGTGAGCAGTGGCGCGGTCCTGGTGCTGGCGGTACTCAAGGCCTGGTTGATCACCGACGGCTTCATGGAGCTGCGTCACGGCCCGTGGCGCTGGCGCGTCCTGCTGCTGGCATGGGCTGGCGTACTGGCGCTGGTAGTGGGCATCAGCCTCAACCTGCGTGGTTAATACCCGAGTAAAACCATCGGCGTTTCTTGATTGCCATCAAGCAGATTTCCAGCCCTCGCTTCCTATCATGGCCAGGCCAAGCCATGAGGAAGTGACCATGTCAGAGACCTTCACCAAGGGCATGGCCAGGAACATCTATTTCGGGGGGAGTGTGTTTTTCTTCCTGATATTCCTGGCCTTGACCTATCACACCGAGCAGACCTTTCCCGAACGCAGCAATGCCGCGCAATTGAGCGACGCCGTGGTACGTGGCAAGACGGTCTGGGAGCAGAACAACTGTATCGGCTGCCACACGTTGCTGGGCGAGGGCGCGTATTTCGCGCCGGAGCTGGGCAACGTGTTCCAGCGCCGTGGCGGCGAGGAAGGCTTCAAGCCCTTCATGCACGCCTGGATGAAGATGCAGCCTTTGGGCGTGCCGGGGCGCCGGGCCATGCCGCAGTTCAACCTGAGCGAGCAGGAAGTCGACGACATCGCCGAATTCCTCAAGTGGAGCTCGAAAATCAATACCAACGGCTGGCCGCCCAACAAGGAGGGCTGAGTGATGAGCAGTGCCAATCCCCATCTGAAATTCGCTTCGCAAGCCGTGGCCAAACCTTACTTCGTGTTTGCCCTGATGCTGTTTCTCGGCCAGGTGCTGTTCGGTTTGATCATGGGCCTGCAGTACGTGGTTGGTGACTTCCTGTTCCCGGCCATTCCCTTCAACGTTGCGCGCATGGTGCACACCAACCTGCTGATCGTCTGGTTGCTGTTCGGCTTCATGGGCGCGGCCTATTACCTGGTGCCGGAAGAGGCGGACCGCGAGCTGCACAGCCCGAAACTGGCGATCCTGCTGTTCTGGGTGTTCGCTGCCGCCGGTGTGCTGACCATCCTCGGCTACCTGCTGGTACCCTATGCCGGGCTTGCCAGGCTGACCCACAACGAACTGCTGCCGACCATGGGCCGCGAGTTCCTCGAACAGCCGACCATCACCAAGATGGGCATCGTCGTGGTGTGCCTGGGCTTTCTCTACAACATCGGCATGACCTTGCTCAAAGGCCGCAAGACCACGGTGAGCATGGTGATGATGACCGGGCTGATCGGCCTGGCGGTGTTCTTCCTGTTCTCCTTCTACAACCCCGGCAACCTGGCCCGCGACAAGTTCTACTGGTGGTGGGTGGTGCACCTGTGGGTCGAAGGGGTGTGGGAACTGATCATGGGCTCGATGCTGGCGTTCGTGCTGATCAAGATCACTGGCGTCGACCGCGAAGTGGTGGAGAAGTGGCTGTACGTGATCATCGCCATGGCGCTGATCACCGGCATCATCGGTACCGGACACCACTTCTTCTGGATCGGTGCGCCCGAGGTCTGGTTGTGGGTCGGCTCGATCTTCTCGGCGCTGGAGCCATTGCCGTTCCTGGCCATGGTGCTGTTTGCCTTCAGCATGGTCCGCAACCGTCGCCGGCAACATCCCAACCGCGCCGCCACGTTGTGGGCCAAGGGCACCACGGTGACGGCGTTCTTCGGGGCCGGTGTGTGGGGCTTCCTGCATACCCTGGCGCCGGTGAACTTCTACACCCACGGCACACAATTGACCGCGGCCCACGGCCACCTGGCGTTCTACGGCGCCTACGCGATGATCGTCATGACCCTGATCAGCTATGCCATGCCGCGCTTGCGCGGGTTGGGTGAGGCCGCTGATGAGCGCTCGCAGAACCTCGAGGTCTGGGGCTTCTGGCTGATGACCTTGTCGATGGTGATGATCACCCTGTTGCTGACCGCGGCCGGTGTGGTCCAGGTCCTGCTGCAACGCTGGGCCGAAGACGGCAGTGCCTTGCCGTTCATGTCCACCACCGAGCATCTGCGCGGGCTGTTCTGGGCGCGCTTGGTCAGTGGCCTGGGCTTTATGGCGGGGCTGTTGTGCTACTTGCTGAGCTTCCGCCAGCGCGGCCGCGCAGCGTTGCGCGCGCCGGCCCGGGTAGTGCCGTCATAAATCGTGGCAGGAGGCAACATGGCGTTCAGCCTTGAACTGGAAGAGTGGGTTGGCAGTGTCTGGCATCGCTTTATCACCCGCCGCGCCAGCCCGGATTTTCCTCAGGCGGGCATTGACCTTGCCCCGCGTCAACGCGCCCTGGCCCTGTTGTTCCGGGCCATGGGCGGGGCTGGCAACCAGGGTGTGGAGGCGGCCAGCGAGCGCGATCTGCTGCTGCGCCGCACGCTGTTGCAGCAGATCGCCGGTACCTGCAAGCAGGTGCCGCTGGCCTGGTGCGACGGGCGCAATCTGCGCTTGCCCAGCCACCTTGCGGTGTTTCCCGAGGCCGGGTTGAACGAGGAACTCTATCGTTGGCTGGCCTTGTTGGCGGCACACGCAGGGCCGATGCGGCACTGGGGGCGGGACAACCAGCGCTGGACCCAGCGTTTGTTGCAGCGCTACCCGGCGCTGGTGAGCCGTTACCAGCGGCTGGTCGACGCCCACCTGCAACTGCGTCCGGACCCGGCCGCGATGAGCCCTGCCGAAGCGGCCCTGGAGCGCGCGCTGCGCCAGGCCTTGCGCGAGCCGGGCAGCGTCAGCGAGTTTCCCCGCAGTGAACGGGCAGCCTGGCCGTTGCCGCTGTGGCTGTACCCGCCGTTGCATCAGCCAGGTGCTCCGGCCGGTGACCTGGAGGACTCCAGCGAACACCTGGCAACAGCGCCCGGCGAGCAGCGTAGCGGCCGTAAACGCGCTACCCGCATCGATGAAAATCGTCGTGAGGGCGGGCTGCTGGTGGTACGCCTGGAGAACCTGTTCAGCTGGACCGAACATGTCGACCTGGACCGCTGGAGCGACGACAGCGAAGACCCGGATGCCGCGCGGGTCGCCGACGATCTTGATCAGTTGACCCTGTCGCGCACGCGCTTGCGCAAGGGCGGCGGCCTCAAGCTGCACCTGGATTTGCCACCCGCCGAGGTCGACGACATTCCCTTGGGCGAGGGCATCAAACTGCCGGAATGGGACTATCGCACAGGGCGTTTGCAGGCGAACTTCGTCAACCTGCAGCTGTTCGAGCCACGTGATTGCCAGGCGCAGCCCTTGCCAGCTCGCCTGCAACCGGCGGCGCGGCGCCTGCGCCGCCAGTTCGAGCAGCTGCGCAATGACCGCCAATGGTTACGTCAGCAGCCTCAGGGCAGCGAGCTGGACCTGCAGGCCTGGCTGGATTTTCACGTCGAGCGCAGCCATGGCCAGTGTGTCGAGCGCGGCCTGTTCATGGCGCAACGGCAGACCCGTCGCGACCTGGCTTGCCTGCTGCTGGCCGATGTGTCGATGTCCACCGATGCTCACCTCAACGATGAACACCGGGTGATCGAGGTGATCCGCGACAGCCTGTTGCTGTTTGGCGAAACCCTCTCGGCCCTGGGGGATGACTTTGCCTTGTACGGGTTTTCTTCATTGCGTCGCCAGCAAGTGCGCCTGCAGGAACTCAAGACGTTCGCCCAGCGTTACGACGACAGCACGCGCGGCAAGATTCAGGGGCTGACGCCGGGTTACTACACGCGCATGGGCGCCGCGATTCGCCAGGCCACGCGCCTGCTTGGCAGCAGCAAACGGCGGCGCAAGCTGTTGCTGTTGCTGACCGATGGCAAGCCCAATGATCTGGATCTGTATGAGGGGCGCTATGGCGTCGAAGACACCCGCGAGGCGGTGCGTGAAGCGCGGCGGCAGGGGCTGATCCCGTTCTGTATCACCATCGACCGCAAGGCGGCTGACTACTTGCCGTATATGTTCGGCAGTAATGGCTACAGCCTGATTCGCCAGCCTGAACAGTTGCCGCTACGCCTGCCGCAACTGTATCGCCAGCTGACTCAGCCTTGAGCCTAACGTGGTAACCAGAACACCATCACCACGCAGAACAGCGTCAGGCCAATGCAGAACCACAGAAAGCGCAATTGCCGCCGGGCCGCAGCGTGCGCCTGTGAGGCCGGAAGCGGCATGCCGCATTGCTCGCAGGTGACGCCCTGGGGCGGATTGCTGTGTTGGCAGTACAGGCACACGGGCAGGGCCTTCATTCGAATTGCTCCAGCCGTGGGCGGTCGAGAATGACGATGCGCCGTCCGTCCTGGGTGATGATCTGTTCATCGATCAGGCGGCGGATGATCCGCGAGAAGGTTTCCGGCTGGATCGACAGATGGCCGGCGATCAGTTGCTTGGCCATTGGCAGTTCGAACTGACGCTCGACCGGCTGGGCCTGCATCAGTTGCGTCAGCAGATAGCGCACTACCCGGTGGGTGGCGTTCTTCAGCGACAGCGTCTCGATTTCGTTGACCCGCTGATGCAGACGCACGCACAGCTTGCCGAGCAGGGCGAAGGTCAGGCGGCTATTGTTCTGCAGCAGGCGCATGTAGGTGTGGGTCGACAAACGATAGAGCTGCGAAGGGCCTATCGCTTCGGCCGAGGCCACATAGTTCGGGGTGTCCATCAGCATCATCGCTTCGGCGAAGGTTTGCCGTGGGCCGACCACTTCAAAGACCTTTTCCTGGCCGTCGGGGGTCAGGCGGTAGATCTTCACCGCGCCGGCAATCACGAAGTAGAACGCCTCGGCGGGCTCGCCCTGGTGGAACAACGGTTCGCCCTTGTCGACATTGAGCAAGTGGCTGGACGCCATCAGCTCATCCAGTTGTTCGTCATTCAACGGCTCGAACAGGTGATGGCTGCGCAGAATCTGGTGATGGACGCGATGCAGGACCATGGGAGTTCATCCTCAGGCTGGAGGGGAAGGGCGCCTCAGACAAGACTGAGGGCGACGCGGCTGGCGACGGCAATGAACGAACTCAAAGCGGCAAACCACGCCAGCGGCTGGATGATGTTTCTCATGTGAACTCCAATGGAATGACTGACAGGCCTGTTCAGCAAGACTCGGGCCAGGCGCCAGGCCCGCGGATTTACTTGCTGTGTCCAGTGCTATGGTTAAAACAACCCTTGGCATTAGGGTAATAAATACCCTTGCAGGGTTTTTTCTACCCTGTGGGAGCGGGCTTGCCCCGCGATGCGATGTGTCTGACAG